>JAGROX010000355.1:0-3718 GCA_020440025.1 Verrucomicrobiia bacterium | reverse complement strand
AGAAGGTTCCAAAGATGGTTGGGTTCGGTCAGGTTGGTGATGTGGAAGTTTTCCAATTGGGGCAGGTATTGCTCCTCGAATTCCGTGCCGGGTTCATCGGCAAGGAAGATGACTTTGGTGCCAGCGTCGGCAGTCTTCAGGAAAGGCTTGATCACTTGGGCAATGGCGCTGTTGTCCTGAGGTGGCAGGCCACTGCGGCAACGAACATCCTGCCACTGGCCGTTCTTCTGTCTCAGGACAAAGAGTGAATTGCGGCACCAGGTAATGATGATCAGATCCTGAGCTTTCTGAACGGAGTCGGACTCGATCTTGTTCAGCAGATTGGTCGTCATGGCGAACAGTCCGCAAGCGACTCTGGCCGGTCGAAGATTGTGATTCCTGAGAGCATCCTCGATGGTCTGCACGAGGGAGTGATCGCAGGCCATCAAGAGACTGGAGCTGGTGTCCTGGCTGTGATGAAGGGCATAGCGTTTGGCACGGTCATACTTGGTGCCCAGTACTGATTTGGCATTGTTGCGGATCGACTCTTGCCAACCGGCTTTGCGGCTGAGGTTGTGCTCGAGGGTGATGATGAATCGGCTGTTGATCGAGACTCCGACCCAGCCGTCTTCCGTCTGGCTTTGCCATTCGTCAGCCATGGCGGCGGCCACGTCCATGAAGTCGCCTTCGGCATGACCGGTATCCTCGACCTTGTTTTTCTTGTTGAGCATCGCCCAGCTGACATGGCCTCGGCTCACATCGATCAGCACGGAGCGTCGATTGGGAAATCGTTTCGACCATGCACAGCTGGCATTGTCCGGCTCGGGCCGGAAAGCGGCGAAGGTCAGGACGTCTTTGATGTCGCGGAATTCCATGGCTTTTATACGGTGAGATTATCGGCTTCCTCGTCGAGCGGAGCTTGTTCGTAGAGAAATTCGGCCACCTCGTGTTCGCTGAAGCCGGTTTTGCGCTTGTGACTCGAGGTCCAGCCTTCGTATTCCCGTTGTTTCAGGCTGTGCTCGAAGTTCTGCATGCCCTTGGTGGTGCCGGTTTCCAGTTCGTGATCGAGACGCTTGAAATCGCCTCGGCGGATCATCCCGGTGACCGAGTCATAGGGAAAAAGGATTTCATGAACCGGGAATCGACGGTCTCGAACTTGATCGAAGAGCAGTTTCTGACAGAGAATCATCCGCATCGAGTCGGCAAAGGAGAGCATGGCGTTTTCCATTCGCTCGGTCGGAATCAATTTGAGGAAACGCTGCACTGTTTGGGCCGCGCTCGAGGTGTGCATGGTGGCCACGACGACGTGACCGGTCTCCGCCGCTTGGAGCGCGATTTCGGCGGATTCCCCGTCGCGAATTTCCCCGATCACGATGACATCAGGTGCCTGGCGCAAAGCAGCCCTGAGCGATTGGCCAAAGTCCAGTTCATCACTGCCAATTTCTCGCTGAGTCACCAGCGAGGGAAGGGTGGTGGGGAGGATATACTCGATGGGATCTTCGAAGGTGATGACATGCTCCCGGCGACGGGATGCGCGAGCCGTCACCAGCGAGGCGATCGTCGTCGATTTACCGGAACCGGTGGCTCCACAGACCAGAATGAGACCGTTCTCGGCTTCGAGGAACGCCTTCATTGACGCTGCCGGCAGAGAGATCTGTTCGGGAGTCGGGATATGAGTGGGAAGCAGACGCAGGACCCAGCGGAGTCGTCCACGAGTGGTCAGGCGATTGACACGAAAACGAAGCGGTCCGATCTGCCAAGCGTAGTCCTTGGTCCCGGGTGTCACCGGGAGCGTCTGCTCGGGTTGGTAGACAAAGGAGTCGGAGACCAATTCTCCGTTACGCCGAAAGAGCAATCGCTCCCAGGGCGTAATGTAAAAATCGCTGATCCCGCTCTGTTGAGAGAGATGCATGATGCGATTGCCGAGTGGGCTTCTTTCGTCGAGACCTTCCATGGTGGGTCAGATGGGTGAGATGAAAAAGAGGTTAGGGGCGAGTGATGAAAGTTGCATTGATGGCACCACGGCCGGTGGCGCCTTCGTAGACGTGGAATTCGTCAAAACTGGAGAATCCGAATGAGTCCGTTCCGCCGAATTGGAGTTGCAGCGTGTAGTTCACGTCGTCGATCACCAGGCCGATGTTCTGGGTGAGGTTGGTCAGCCGGACGTAGTCTGCGCTGGCGTTGGGGTCGGCGCTGTTTTCCGTGTTCACCAGATCGAACTTGAGATTGAAAGTGATGTTTTGACTGGGGTTCGCCAGAGCGATCGTCATTTCCAATTGCACGGCGGTTGCGTGCGAATCATTGAAGGTCGTGCCGTTGTGATAGTAGAGGTCGGCGAGTTTGAAGGATTGACCGTGGGTGATGTTGCTGAAGTGGTGAGGCTCGATCCGGAGCGTATTCGGCTCGCCGGCATCAATGATTTCACCGCCGAGATTCATCTGAGGATTGCCGTGGGAGAAAAAAGTGCCGCCGTCAGTGACTTCAGCCATCAGCTCTTTGCCTCCTTTCGCGTCGTGGAAACTGGCCGTGACGTTTCCATCCAGATCGGTGGCGACGGGGTAGTAATACTCCTTCCGGATGCTGCTCGAACGGTAGATGTCCTTGTCCAGCGAATCATATTGCGCCTCGACCTGAGTATTTTTGGCCACGCTAAAGGGGCCGGAGTAGGGCAGCCAGGCACCTTTGTCGAGGCGATAGAGCGCGTTGGCGATTGAGGCATCCGGGCGATTGTTCAGGCTGAGCGCTAGCGGAAAACTCTGGCGGGGGTAGCCTCCTCCGTACAGATTGAAAATCGGAGTCGGCAGGGTGGGAGGAGTCGGAATAGTGTAGAACCCGTAGGTCACGCCACTATTGCGATAGTTGGCGGTATCCAAGGCGATTGCCTGGGCACGAAGTTCGTTGTCCCGCTTGATACGAAGCGTTTCACCCGCGTAGTCATTCCAGCCTTTGTTGTCGATGCTGTAGATGATTTTGCCAATCGACGGGTCCGGGGCATTGCCGATCGTAACCGAGAGGTCAAAGTCGGTTTTGGGATAATAGCCACCAGGAAGAGAAAGGGTGGGGCTCGGTAAAATGGTTCTGGGATCGATCGGAGTCGGGTCGGGATCGGGATCGGGGTCAGGATCCGGGTCGGGATCAGGATCGACGGTCGTAGGAGGCGCCGAGTCCGGCGGAGCGGTCGATGTGGGAATGAAAGTAGAGCCGGGGCCTCCCGTGGGATTGGTCAACGAGTTGTTGTAGTCCCAGATCCAAGAATCGTTTGAGGCATACATGACGGCTCCGTGTTCGCGGGTTTCATCCACGCTGGCCAGTTCATTGAGGCTTTCATCCAGATCAAAACGAACTCCGGCTCCGCTAGAGACCACATCGAAACGTTTGTCAGTGGCATTATAGATGGCCCTGAGTTGGGAAGCTCCTGACGCGACAGGGACCGCGATGATTCTGGGGTCGATCATTCGACCGGAGGGACCACCGGTATGGCGCTTGGCATCTCCGCTCGACCGTTGGGTTTTGAGCTTTGCGATGACCTGGTCGGCAGTGGTGAGTCCATCCAGCGAACCCCCATTGGCGATGTAGGTGTCGATCGCTGAATTCAGAGTGGCCGATTCTGAGCGAATCTTTTCCCCCTTCGCCACATTGCTCACATTGCCCACCGAGACGAACGCAACCGACGCGATGATTCCCAGAATGGCGATCGCTACGATCACTTCAATCATACTGAATCCCGACGACCGGAGTC
>JAGROX010000354.1:6564-9336 GCA_020440025.1 Verrucomicrobiia bacterium | reverse complement strand
AGGAATCTCCAGAGAAGGCCAGCCTGTTTCGAGATGGACTCGTTTTCCCGGAAACCGCGACCGCCCCGGGAACGCTCCCGGGTTCAGGAAAAGTGGGCGACGCATCGAATTGGACCCGGGGCGGATATTTTCCGCAAAAAGCGGGCTTTTTACGCGGTTCCACAAGGAGTCGATAGCCCTCTCGGCAGGACTTTGTGAAAAAATTCACAAAGTGCTTGCGGGACTTTTTCAAGAGGGTTTAATGGGAGCCGTTGTCCGGTCGGTTTCCCGCTGAAATTTGACCAAACCCTTTTCACCCACCCGCCACATTCCATGCTTTTGGATTCGTCAATCCTGACGTCAGGTTCTCCCATACTCGCGGCAGTGTCGCTGAGTCCGGAGAGTCTATTTGGTTTTGTCTCGAACTCGATCTTCGTGGCGGCGATTGTGACGCTCTTGATCCTTCTCTTCATGAGAATGGCGACCCGTCGCATGGAGTTGATTCCCGGCACCAAGCAGAACTTGGTGGAATTCGTGGTGGAGTTTGTGCTCGGCGAGTTGGAGGGAATCCTTGGCCGCAAGATCGCCGTTAAGGTCTTCCCGCTGCTGGCGACCATTTTCATCTTCATTCTGGTTTCCAACTGGTTTGGTCTCGTTCCCGGTGTGGGTTCAGTCGGTTACGGTGAGCTTTCGGGTCCCATTACTCTGGATCCTGCGCACCATTACACGCCCTACCTGCGCCCCGCGACGGCTGACTTGAACATGAATCTCGGTATTGCCGCTGTTTTCATGATTGTCTGGCTCTATATCTCGATTCAAGAGGTGGGGGTTGGTGGTTTCCTGAAGCACATCTTCGGTGCCAAGGGTGGGATGACGGGTCTGTTGGGTCTGCTGATGGCGGTGATCTTCTTCATTGTGGGGATCATTGAGGTGATCTCGATCATGTTCCGCCCCGTTTCGCTGTCCCTGCGACTCTTCGGAAATATCTTTGCGGGGGAAACTCTGCTTCACACCATGGCGGAGCTTGGTGAGAAAATGGGCTGGCCGGATGCTCTCGCTTTTGTGGGTCGGATCGCGCTCCCCATCCCTTTCTATTTTATGGAACTCCTCGTTGGTTTGGTTCAGGCCATCGTTTTCACCCTGCTCTGTGCCGTCTATGTGCAGCTTTCAACCGCTCACGACGAGGAGGAGCACTGAGTTAGTCCAAAACTTTCGTTGTCGGGACCATGTGTAATAAAATGTGGGCGGCAGTGAGCAAGAAAACAAAGTAAGTAACCTTAAAGAGAAAATAACATGATCGAATTCCTTCCTCTTCTCGCGGAAACGGCTCCTGCAGCTGTTGAGGCGGCTGGTGCGGCTGCTTCTGGCGGTGCTCCTCTCGCTCTTGGTCTTGCCGGTGCCGGTGCTGCTATCGGTGTTGGCTTGGTCGGTATGGCTGCTGCTACTGCAGTGGGTCGCAACCCCACCGCTTCCGGTAAAATTCTCACCATCGGCATTCTCGGAATGGCATTCGCTGAAGCTATCGCGATTTACGCGCTGGTGGCGGCTTTCGCACTTGGCCGATAATTCATTTCTGTCCGTGGGGCGTATCCGGCATTTTTGTCTGGAGGTGCGCCTCGCGGGCGGTCATTTTCCTCGTTTTTCTTAGCGGTCTTTTAACCTTCTCAGCAAGTCATGGATGTTCTCACGAAATTCGGCGTGAACTGGCCGGCGTTCATCGCGCAGGTGGTGATCGTGCTGATTGTCTACGCCATTCTTAACAAGTACGCCTTCGGACCCGTGTTGGCGATGCTGGAGCAGCGTCGTCTCAAGATCGAGGCTGGCGAAAAAGATCTGGTCAAGATTCGCGAGCAGCTTGAGCAGGCGGATGCCAAGGTTCAGGCTTCTCTGGATGAGGCCAATGCCAAGGCCGAGCGCCTGATTTCCGAGGCTCGTGAGAGCGCGGCAGCCGTTCGTGAGCAAAAGACTCAGGAAGCGATTTCCGAAGCAGAGAAGATCATCGCCAAGGCGCGTGAGGCTTCCAAGCTGGAGCACGAGCGTCTCATGGCTGAACTCAAGCGCGACTTTGGTCGTCTCGTGGTGGACACGACGGGCAAGGTGACGGGCAAGGTGCTGGACGATAAGGACCAAGCTCGGATCAATCAGGAAGTGGCGGGTCAGGTGGCCCTCTAATTGGTGAAGATTTAATTCCTGCGCGCGACACCCATGAAAATCAGCAAAGATGCCCGGCGAACCGCTCGTCAGTTGTTGAAGGCAACGCTCAAAGATGGTCGTGTCGATGGGGATGTGGTGCGCAAGGTGGTGGCGAGTCTCAAGAAGAATGAGTCCCGGGGCTTTCTCGGGGTGCTTTCTGCTTATGCGCGCTTGGTGCGAATTGAAATTCAGCGGAGTCACGCAACCATCGAAAGTGCGGTGGCTCTGGATGAAGCGACTCGAGGACCGGTGGAAGCCGATCTTCAGAAAAAGCATGGCGGTGGCCTGACGGTGGAATACAAAGTGACTCCCGAGTTGCTTGGTGGTCTCCGGATTCAAGTGGGCAACGACGTGTGGGACGGCAGTGTGAAGGGACGCCTCGAGCGTTTGCGTGACCGGATCGGTTGATTCGGCTCATCACGCGATTTAGAAATTTTTATCTACAGACAAACGATTCAACGGACGAAGAGCCATGAGTAACATCCTCCAGGAACTGGAATCTGAAATCGCCGGCCTTAAGACTTCGGTATCGAAGTCCAATGTCGGTGTCGTGCGGGAAATCGGTGACGGTGTCGCCAAGGTCGAAGGCCTTAGCGATGC
>JAGROX010000354.1:0-6509 GCA_020440025.1 Verrucomicrobiia bacterium | reverse complement strand
ACCGAAGTCGGTTGCGTGTTGCTCGGCGAAGGCCGCGACATCAAGGAAGGTGACGAAGTCCGCACCACCGGCAAATTGCTTCAGGTTCCGGTTGGCAAAGCCATGCTGGGCCGCGTCGTTAATGCGCTTGGTCAGCCTATCGATGGCAAAGGTGATATCGCCGCCGAAGCCAACTATCCGGTGGAAAAAATCGCTCCTGGCATCATTCCCCGTCAGTCGGTTTCTCAGCCGGTGCAGACCGGTATCATGTCGGTGGATGCGATGATTCCGATCGGTCGCGGCCAGCGTGAGTTGATCATCGGTGACCGTGCCACGGGCAAAACGACGATCGCGGTCGATACCATCATTTCACAGGCCAAGCAGAATCGCGCGGCCGAAGAGGGGCGTCTGAAAGATCACCGTCCGCTCTATTGTATCTACGTGGCCATTGGCCAGAAGCTGTCGAACGTCGCCCGTATCATTGCGACTCTCGAGGAAGCGGGTGCGATGGAATACACCATCGTGGTTTGTGCCTCGGCTTCCGATCCGGCGACGAATCAGTATCTCGCTCCCTACGCCGGTTGCGCGATGGGTGAGTGGTTCATGGATCAGGGGCAGGATGCGCTGATCGTGTTCGATGACCTTTCCAAGCACGCGGTGGCATATCGCGAAATGTCCTTGGTGCTTCGTCGTCCGTCCGGTCGTGAAGCCTATCCTGGTGACGTTTTCTACCTTCACAGTCGTCTGCTCGAGCGTTCTGCTCGTCTCAATGAAAAGAACGGTGGTGGTTCCATGACCGCGCTTCCCATCATTGAAACCCAGGCCGGTGACGTGTCTGCCTACATTCCGACGAACGTGATTTCCATCACCGATGGTCAGATCTATCTGGAAACGGATTTGTTCTACCAAGGTGTTCGTCCCGCGATTTCCGTGGGTCTCTCCGTGAGTCGTGTGGGATCTGCCGCACAGACCAAGGCGATCAAAAAGGTTTCCGGCACGACCAAGCTCGACTTGGCCCAGTTCCGCGAAATGCAGGCTTTCGCCCAGTTCGGTTCCGACCTCGACGACAAGACCAAGAAATTGATTCAGCGTGGTCAGCGCATCGTGGAGTTGTTCAAGCAACCCCAGTATTCGCCGCTGCTGCTTGAGATTCAGGTCTCGATGCTGTTCGCCATGCAGAACGGCTACTTCGATGATGTCGCTGTCGACAAGATCAAGGATTGCCAGACCAAGCTCGAAGAGTATCTGACCACTCGCAAGGATGCCCTGATGCTGAAGATCAGCGACGAGAAGGCCCTGACCGACGAGATCGTTACCGAACTCAAGCAGGCGCTGGACGATTTCAAGAGCACCTATAAAGCCTGATTGATCGGAGATTTTCCGGTTTTGCCCTGACCCAACCCTGTTGAATCGCTGACCCAACCCTCTTAGATGGCCAATCTCCGAGACATCCGTCGACGCATTAAGTCGATCAAGAACACCGCCCAGATCACCCGGGCGATGCAGTTGGTGGCGGCGTCAAAGATGAAGCGGGCGCAGGATCAGGCCATTGCGGGCCGGGCCTACGCCGAGTTGCTCAATCAGGTGCTGGTCAACCTCAAGGCTCAGACGGACGAGGAAGCTCATCCGCTGTTTCAGACTCCGGAAGAGGGTGGCAAGGAACTCGTCATCCTGATGACGACCGACAAAGGGCTTTGCGGAGGTTTGAATACGAACCTGCTCCGTTTGGTGGCAGAAAACACCGGGCCGGATGCGGTTTTTATCACCGTTGGTAACAAAGGCCGGGCCTATCTGGTGCGAACCAAGCGCGAGTTGCTTGCCGATTTTCACGTCAAGGATCCGGTGGACTTTGCCGACACCAAGCAGGTCTCGAAGTTCGCGATGGATAAGTTTCTGGATGGAGGATTTTCCTCGGTGAAGGTGGCTTTCACGAATTTCGTCAACACGATCAAACAGGTGCCCGTCTTGGAGACCTTGTTGCCAATCAGCCCGTCTGATCTTGGCCGAGACAAGGACTTTGTTGGCATGGGTGGTGATAGCGAACCCGGCGCGCCAGCGGAAGCCGGAGCGCCGAGTGGCGGTGGTTATCTTTTTGAGCCCAGTGTCAGTAGCGTGCTGAATTCCATTCTGCCGCAATACGTGAACAATCAGGTTTTTCAAATGGCGCTCGAGTCCCGTGCTTCCGAGCACAGTGCCCGAATGGTCGCGATGAAGAGCGCTACCGACAACGCCAAGCAGATCATCAAGGATCTCACTTTGGAATACAACAAGCAGCGCCAAGCGGCGATTACCAACGAGTTGTTGGAGATCACCACCGCAATGAAGGCTCTCGAATAGTCGCGGGACCAGAGAAATCAGATATCGAGGCTCCGTCAATAGGATGCCGAGGCGGGACACGAGCCAGCCAGCCAATCAAATCAATTCACTTTAAGATTAAGACTAGGAAATAGAAGTCATGAGCAACGAAGGTAAAATCGTTCAGGTGATCGGACCGGTTATTGATGCCGATTTCTCCGATGCCGAGAGAATTCCCGCCATCTACAATGCGCTGACCGTGGAGTATGAACTGAATGGTTCACCCACCAAGTTGACGTTGGAAGTGCAGCAGCACTTGGGTGATGGCTGGGTGCGTGCGGTTGCCATGTCGACCACGGAAGGTCTCAAGCGTGGAGTGAAACTCACTGACACGGGATCACCCATCATGGTGCCGGTCGGCGAGGGCGTTCTGGGCCGTATCTTCAACGTGACCGGTGATCCGGTGGACGAAAAAGGCGAGGTCAAAGCAGCCAAGCACTACCCCATTCACCGTCCCGCTCCGTTGCTGACGGACCAGTCGACTTCGGCCGAGATTCTGGCGACTGGTATTAAGGTGATCGACCTGATTTGCCCCTTCACCAAGGGCGGGAAAGTTGGCGCTTTCGGTGGTGCAGGGGTTGGTAAGACCGTTGTCATCATGGAGCTCATCAACAACATCGCGAAGCAGCACGGTGGATATTCGCTGTTTGCCGGGGTGGGTGAGCGTACCCGTGAGGGAAATGACCTATACTGGGAAATGAGCGAGGCAGGCGTTATCGATCAGGAGAACATCTCCAACTCGAAGGTGGCGCTGGTTTATGGTCAGATGAACGAGCCTCCGGGTGCTCGTCTCCGCGTGGCACTCTCCGCGCTCGCCATGGCCGAGTATTTCCGTGACGAAAAGAATCAGGACGTGCTCCTCTTCGTCGACAATATCTTCCGTTTCTCCCAAGCCGGTTCCGAGGTGTCCGCACTTCTTGGTCGTACCCCGTCCGCAGTGGGTTACCAGCCGACTCTCGCGTCCGAAATGGCGCAGTTGCAGGAACGAATCACTTCTACCCAGAGCGGATCGATCACTTCCTTCCAGGCAGTTTACGTGCCGGCGGATGACTTGACCGACCCGGCTCCGGCAAACACCTTCGCTCACTTGGATGCAACCGTGGTGTTGGAGCGTTCTCTTGCTGAGTTGGGTATCTACCCGGCGGTGGATCCCTTGTCCTCGACTTCGAAGGCACTAGCGCCCGACATCGTTGGCGATGAGCACTATCGTGTCGCTCGTGGCGTTCAGAATGTGCTTCAGCGTTACAAGGATCTTCAGGACATCATCGCCATTCTGGGGATGGATGAATTGAACCCCGATGACAAGATGACGGTTTTCCGTGCTCGTAAGATCCAGAAATTCCTCAGCCAACCGTTCACGGTGGCAGAGGTGTTCACCGGTATCAAAGGGGTGCAGGTAGCCATCGAGGACACCGTCAAGAGCTTCGGCGAAGTGCTGGACGGAAAACACGATGATGTTGCCGAGAACAACTTCTACATGAAAGCGGGCATCGATTCGGTCGAGAAGTAATCGACGGATTCCTGACCGATTTTCGGTCTTTCTGAAAACTCATTTCTCCCTCACTTTTCAATACCATGGCAATGCGTCTCGAAATCGTCACTCCGGAGCGACGGACTTTTTCCGATGTCGTGGAACTGGTGGTGTTGCCAGGTGTCGAAGGGGAAATGGGTATTTTGGAACACCATGCCCCTCTGGTGACCACGTTGGCTCCCGGTGAACTGCGATACACCAAAGGAGGTGAGGAGCATGAACTCGCTGTGGGTGAAGGAATCGTGGAGATTACAGGATCAAGCGTCGCCGTTCTGACTGACATGGCTCTGAATGAGGCGGAAATCGACGAAGCTGCCGTTTCCGCCGCTCTCGAGCGTGCTGAAAAGGCCTTACTCGACAAAATCGGTGACGAAGAGGTCGCTACGGTGCAGGCCTCGATTCAGAAGTCCATGGCCCAGCTTCATCTGAAGCGGAAGCGCCGGGGAATTTAAGGCGAGATTCGTCTTGGAAGCCCTTTCTGAAGCTGCCTCGTTGCGGTCAGGCTTTCAGGATATCCAACACCGCTTCTACCGCCCTTTCGGGATCGAGTTCGCGCATGCAGCGAAAGTCGATGGGGCATTCGCGCAGAAAACAGGGGCTGCACTCGACGTGCTTTCTCACGACTCGATGACCAGCGCCCAAGGGACGAGTCCAGAGTGGCTCGGTTGAGCCAAAGATGGCAACTGTGGGGACGCCCAACATGGCCGCCAGATGCATGGTCCCGGTGTCGTTGGTGACCAGCACGTCACAGGTTTTCAACTCTTCCACCAACTCGGCGAGTGAGGTCGCTCCCACTCGATTGTGACAATCATCCCCGGTGATGAGGCCGGCCAGCGATTCGCCGATGGGGCGTTCGTTGGGGCTGCCGAAAAGCGACACCCGGCAATCGATCGATTCCCTGACACGATTGGCGACTTGGGCAAAACGCTCTTCGGGCCAGCGTTTTGCTGCGCCATACTCGGCGCCAGGACAAATGCCGAGGTGAAGTTTTTCCCCGATTATTCGATCAGGCCTTGGCTCGGCGGCCACCGTGGAGTCAACCGCCTCCGATTCGGAGGAGATGTCGGCCCCGACATGAGCGGCAATTTGAAGATAGCTGTGCGCGTGATGCCGGGGCGGGCCGACGGGTAGCGGAGGCACGACCTGATCCAACAGTTTGCGGCGCCAGTGACCACGAAAGCCCACGATGCGGGGAACTTTCCCATACCACGCCTCCAATGCTGCCCGAAGGGAATTGGGAAAGAGGATGGCGGCATCAAAGGTGGGCTGTTCCCGAATCAGTCGTCCGCCATCGCGAGGTGACGCCCCTTTCGGGAGCGAGATGACCGCATCGATTTCAGGGCAGTTTTTCCAGATGGAAACGAGGTTTTCGCGGCACAGGACGGTGAGATGAAGGTCCGGACGACCCGACTTGATTGCGCGAACGGCGGGAATGGCCATGCAGGCATCACCGAGTGGATTGGGCGATCGCAGGAGAACACGAAATGGCTTTAGTTTGATCGACTCGGGAGCGGATTGCTCGGCGAAATTGATCCCGCGCTTGGCGTCGTTGATGAGGAAGTGAGGTTTGGGAGTCTTCCATCGATTGTGGACCCAGAACCATTCCTCAGGCGATTGGCGGATCGCATCCTCCAGCTCCCGATTCAGGGCGGTGGTGAGTTCGGCTGTCGCCTTTGCAAGATCCCCGATAGGTGAGGGAGGAATGTGGGGCGGTTGATAAACCATTTTCCACCTATCCTCACCATCGGGATGGATGGAAACCGAGACGATGGGAGCTCCGGTACGGAGACTGAGAAGCGCGGGCAGATTGGTGGTGGATGAGAGCCTGCCAAAAAAGGGGCACCAGATGCCGAGGTCGCCGGCATGTTGATCGATGAGAATCCCGAGTCCACCTCCATTGCGCAGGTGTTTCAGCGGACCAAAAACTCCGGTACTGCGGTCGAAGAGTTTCACTCCCAAGCGACCGCGTTGGGCGACGACATCAGCATTGATGAATCGATTGCCTTGCGCTCGATACATCGTGGCGGGATCTCTACCGTTCACGAAGGTCGACACTTGGGCGAACAGCTCCCACGGACCAAAGTGGGAAATGGTGGTGATGATCCCGCGTCCGAGGGCGCCCGCTGCCTCCAGATTCTCGATTCCCTCGTGACTGACGTGGGCATTAACCTCTTCCGGGGTCATGGCCGAGAGTTTGAGACTGATCAGGGTGTTGCGTCCCAGCGCCTCGAAATGACGACCAGTCAGCTCCCTGATTTCCGACTCATCGCGCTCGTCATCAAAGGCAAGCCTGAGATTCTGCCGAACCAGGCGGCGATAAGGGACGGCAAAAAGATAAGCGCCTCGGCCGAGTGCCCGCCCTAGTCGATTGCAGTCCGAAAGTGAGAGCCGCGAGGCTAGTTCCGCCACCGCACGATAACCGAGGTAGTAGAGATACTGAAAGGCGGTGGAGACGGTGCCTTTCACGTTCGGTTCAGAAAGCTGAAAGGAAGGAGACCGTTTCTGTCGGCTGAATCTGTGGGCAGTTTTCTGCCTAAGTCGTCCGGGCCAAAATCTCCCCTTGTTGAGTCACCGAGGAGGAGAGCCATTGATCCTCCACCTCCCACAAGGCAAAAAACACCGAAGAACGGACTACTGATCGGCC
>JAGROX010000353.1 GCA_020440025.1 Verrucomicrobiia bacterium | reverse complement strand
CGCTTCCACCGCTCTCGGCGTGGGGTTGCTTCCGGTCGATCGACTCTTCGCCGCCGGCGAGGGGGCTTCCAAAGCGAAGCTTCCCAATGCCAAAGCCAAGAACGTGATCTACCTCTACATGGCGGGCGGCATGAGCCATCTCGATACCTTCGATCCCAAGCCGGGCCATGAGGTCATGGGCTCCACCGGCACCGTCGCTTCCAAGGTCGACGGTTATCACGTGGGCGACGGGCTTCGCCGCACCGCGGCCCTGATGGATCGTTTCGCGGTGGTCAATTCCATGTATTCCACCCAGGGCGCGCATGAGCAGGGCAACTACTACATGCACACCAGCTACACCCTGCGCGGCACCATTCGCCATCCCGCCATGGGCGCGTGGCTGCTGAAATTCAATGGGAAAGGCAACCCCATGCTGCCCGGTAACGTCGTCATCGGCAACGGCAGTCGCCATCCCGGTTCCGGCTTTTTTGAATCGAAATTCGCCCCGCTCATGATCAACGATCCGGAAAGCGGACTCCAGAACAGCACCCGGAAAGAATCGGTCACCGAGAACGCCTTCAATCGTCGACTCGACATGGCCCGCCATCTCGACACGCCTTTTCAGGAAGCCTTTCCTCAGAAAAATGTCCGCGCCTATCGCGATCTCTACGACGAGGCATTGACCCTGATGAAAAGCGAAGACCTCAAGGCCTTCGATCTCTCCGCCGAACCCGCCGCAATCCGCGAGCGCTATGGTGATGATGATTTCGGGCAAGGCTGTCTCCTCGCGCGACGCCTCGTGCAGCATGGGGTCCGCTTTGTCGAAGTTAGTCTAGGCAAATGGGATACCCACGTGAACAACTTCGTCGAAGTGCCCGAGCGATGCGATGTCCTCGACCGGGCCCTCAGCACCCTCATCCAGGATCTCGAAGCCAATGGCATGCTCGACGACACGCTCGTGGTGCTCGCCTCCGAATTCGGCCGCACCCCAAAAATCAACGGCAACGAAGGTCGCGACCATTATCCCAAGGCTTTCAGTGCCCTGCTCGCGGGCGGTGGCATCAAGGGAGGCACCATCTACGGCAAAACCGACGAGACCGGCGGGGAAGTCGTGGAAAACAAAGTCTCGATTCCCGATTTCAATGCCACCATCGGCTACGGACTCGGGCTGCCGCTCGATCAGGTGCTCTACAGCCCCAGCAAGCGACCCTTCACCCTGGCCGACAAAGGTCAGCCGATCACGAGCTTGTTTGCTTGAGTCGGATTCCCAAACAGAAGGGTTTGAATGGATGGCACCTCGGGATTAGCAGTCTCGAGACCTTCATGCGCAAATTCCTTTTCCTCGCCTTCACTTCGTTGGCTGTCACCGCTTCGGCGACGGATTACCCCGTTTCCAACGTGGCAGCGTTCACGGAGGCGGCGGGCCAGGCAAAAGCGGGGGATCGCATCATTCTCACTGACGGCATTTGGGAGAATGCCAGATTGCGAATCCGCGCAGCCGGCACCGCTTCGTCACCGATCACGATCAAGGCACAGACACCGGGGAAAGTCATCCTCACCGGCGATTCCCGGATCTCGCTCGCCGGGGAACACCTCGTCGTCGACGGGCTCTGGTTTCAGAATCCCACGGGCACGGAAGCCATCGAACTGCGCGTCGATTACGACGAACTGGCCAACGA
>JAGROX010000352.1 GCA_020440025.1 Verrucomicrobiia bacterium | reverse complement strand
GTGGTGGAAAAACAGGTTCAAGCTTCGAGAATTCTATGACGTTCACGGCTTCCCGACGACCAGTTCCTTGGCCCCGTCGTCGAACTGGAGACAGAGCACGACCTCGCCGTTCTCATTGATCACTTGGCCGAGACCTTTGCCGCCGGAACCGGTTCGGTCGACGCGGGGTTCCATGACGATGGAGCGCAGGCGAGTCGATTGCGCGTAGCGGGTGTTGTAAAGGGTGCCCTTGCGGAGGATGAGATTCGGTCGCCGCAAAGCGGTGAAATCGCCAGAATTGAGCGGCGGATTGGGACGAGCGAGATTGGCGTTGCCAGTGAGCAGGGCCTGATTACGCGCCGGGGAACCGGTCAAGGAAACGACCACGGCGTAATTGCCGTTGATCGGATCGACATCGACCCGCTGGATGGCCCGCACGCGAGGGCAATCCCAATCGCAGACGGCGTCGCCCTCGCGGACGAGCTTTTGGAGATTCCAGAAGTCCACCAAGGGAACCTTCTCCAGCATCGCCAGGGCGCAGTCGTTGCCGGGATTCACCGCCGGTCCCGACAGCTTGATGAGCATCACGATGTTGCCGTTACCCACCGGCCAGAAGCGAAGGATGCGCTGGAGATAGGTGCCGGGAGCGTCGAATTCCTCACCCTTGAGGATGCGGGGATTGAATTCGCCCTCTCTCCAGATCCCCTCATTACGAGAGCGATTCCCGCTGCGCACGATCCGTGCCCGGGTGAATCCAAAGGCCCCGATCATCCCTTCCCCGAGGATGGTGCGAAAGGTGGCCGTTTCCTCAGGACTTTGCCGGTAGATGCTCCCCAGAGGCGCCGCCTCCCCTTGGCGGGCGACGTTGTAGATCGTTGAACCACTGTCCTGATGGGAAAAACATTGCTGGACCGGGGTTCCGCCACCGGAGGGAAGCATGTATCCGGCGTGGGCATAGTAGGCGGAGGTATTCTGAGCGACCCGACCGAAGAACTGGCCGTAGGTGTCACCAGTCGAGGCAACATTCCCTTCCCGGGCGTCCACCCTGGACACGCTCCCGACCTCCAACCCAAGGATGATGCCGCTGTCATTGGTGGCGGTGACGCCCGCCACATTGCGCCGCAGCCGATGGGCGATCCCCACCAAGCCGTTCGTAGAATTCGGTTTGTGGGTCAGCTCGGTAAACGTCAACGCCTCGGGATCACCATCCCCGGAGTTGAGGGCAGGGATGGGAATCCCCGTCCGCAGAATCTCGCTCCCCGTGTTGGCGACGATGACGTGGCGATTGAACGGGGTGATACCGGGCCCTCGCAGGAATTGCTCATAAACGAAGGAACCGGCACGATTGCGGATCGGCGGACGAAAGGTCTGAATGACCACACCGGCACCGTAGCCCAACCGCGGATCCCGGCTCTTTGCCAAGGGCGACACGATCCCCGGCAGGGTAGAAGCGATCAGCTTGTCCCGCCCGCCTCCGGAGCCCGGCCCCGACAAGTTGGCGCAGAAATTGACTTCCCCATCCGGGCCGATGGCTGGCATCGGGAAGGCGCGATACTCGGTGTCCGGATATTTATTTCCCACAGAGTTTCCCCGTTGGGTGATGGTGGTCAACGGCAGTGGACCGGCCAGCGGGCGGAAGAAGTAGGCGGCGCCGGAGTTGGTGTTGAGGTCGTCGTCTTGAGAATTCCCGAGCACCGCGAGGTTGCCACAGAGGGACACGGAACTTGGAGAAAAGGAGGTCGCGTTGTCCGCGACGGAGAGTTCCCGAACCACGCCTCCGGTCCGGACATCCACCAGGTAGGGCTCGCTTCCGGCAATGAGGGCGAGATTCCCGGACAGGGCCAAGGTGCCGCCGAAGCGCCCTGCCCCGCCGGAATTGGGCGCCGTCAGTTTCCGGATCAGGTTTCCTGTCCCGATGTCGTAGAGATAGGCGGCTCCGTCTTCGGACTGGTGGAATTCGGCCCCTACCAGGAGTCGGCCACCGTCCATGGCCAGTCGTCTCCCGAACCAGTCGCTGGCCGCGCCGTCGGAAGGGGTCAGCTTTCTCAGTTCGGTTCCTTCTTCGTCCAGATCGTATAGGTAAACGGCACCCGTCGTAAAGCCGATGAGATCGTAGGCGCCCACAGCGAGGATATCCCCGCACAGAGCGAGTGAACCGCCGAAACCCGAGTTCACGAAACCATCGCTCGCCTGAAGAGTGAACGCGAAGTCACCCGTCCCGGCGTCGAAGACATGCACGCGGCCGAATT
>JAGROX010000351.1 GCA_020440025.1 Verrucomicrobiia bacterium | reverse complement strand
GCTTTCCCTTCAAGGATTGCTTTCTCCGGTCGATCCGCGCCGATTTTCACCGTGTAGTTTCCCATGGCATAGACCGGCGGCTGGAAGCTATCTCCCGCGATGCGGACGGTGTAGAGAATTTCATCGCTCGCTTCCTCGATCACTTGGACCACTCGATTCGGCTTCGTGAATTTCAGGGTCGGCAGCCATCCTTTCACCTCGCGACCGTCGTTGTCCTCCATCTTCACCGTGATCGGCCATCCGGGAA
Organism: Verrucomicrobiia bacterium; assembly: GCA_020440025.1. Taxonomy (GTDB): domain Bacteria; phylum Verrucomicrobiota; class Verrucomicrobiia; order Verrucomicrobiales; family DEV007; genus JAEUHH01. The sequence goes on along the minus strand of JAGROX010000351.1, from coordinate 11,782 downwards.
ACTGGGCGCCATCGCCATCCGTGACCTTGGCAAAGCGCGGCCAGCATTCGAAAACCACGGTGCCAGTCTTCTTGTCGAAACGAGCAACTCCGAATCCATCGGCGCGTTGTTTCTCGTCTTCGCGGTTTTCGGGGTTTGCATAGGCCAGCATCGAGATCTTGTTGCCAAGCCCATCCTCGAAATCCCCTGTCCATGGCAACGGGCTCCCGGGCACCGCATTCGGCCCCGCCTTTTCATCCTCGGGATGCCACCAGCGACCGTAGATCGTGTTTACAATCGCCGGACTGGTGAAGGCGAACGGACCATCACCCCAGGCGTCGATTCCGTGCTTCACGACCACGGACAGATGCTGATCCCCGCAGAGATGCGGCGCCCACGCCCGACGAATTTCGCGCAAAGCTTCGTTTCGTCCCGTCTGCGGCCAAGCATTGCTGTCGAGATCGGCCAGGAGGCGATTGTCCGGCGAACCATGCAAGTGCACCGCTCCGCAAAAGGCGGTCTGTGACAGGACCACTTTCTGCTCGGCACCCGTCCAGTCCTGGCCCCACTGGTGCAGGAAACTAATCTGTCGCTCACCCAGCAATTCCAGACCGGGCAAATCGACGGCGGCGCGTTCATAGGCTAGATCGTTGATGTGATCCGGACGCGGGCCCATCTTGGGAATCTTGCCTTCAGGCCCACTCTTAAATTTTCGATCTTCCACGATGGCAAAATCGATCCCACCGACCCGAAGCCTCGTAAAGTAAGCCCCCAACCCACGCTCCGCGGGCGTCGGATCGTAGGGGTCAGGGAGATTCCACGTTTGCTGGCGCTCTACCATGTTCACATACTTGATGGGATAAAAGTAGCCACCACTCGGTCCAGCAGGAGTCGTCGCCCGAATGCCTCCCTCGCCCCAAAGATTGGCCTGTCCCACATCGTGATCATCGGGAATGGCGATCACCGGTCGATCCTTCATGATCTCGCGGAACTGAAGGCCAAACTCCAACCATCCGGCCGTGTGTTCGGTGTGGTGATAGGTCTGGTCACCGGCAAAAAAGAGCAGATCGGGGTCAATCAGTTTCAGATTCTCGATCATCTCTTCCCGAGGCCCCTGAGTTCGGCTGGAATTGCAGGACAGATTTCCCACCACGATGACATCTTTCCCCACCGGGTCTTTGCGGATCAATCCTTCAAACTTTGCCGCCTCACCGTGACGAACCCGGTAGGCCACTTCTTTCGAATTGTCCCAGTTATCGATGCGAAAATGCGCGCTCCATCCCGGATACAACACCGTTTCTTTTGCCGCCTCCTTCCACTCGCCATCGCCCTCCTTGAGTTCCAACCGCGCTTCCCTCGGTTCTCCCGGCTTCAGGGGAAAAAGCTGGGCGCTCATCTTCAGCACCCCGTGATCGTGAGTGTAAATCGCAAAAGCCACCACCTCATCGCGCGGCACATCGAGTTCGATGATCTTCCTGGCTCCCTTGCCCTTACGTTTCGCCTTCACCCACCACTCTCCGGTCGACATGCCGTCAAGGTTGGGGAATTCGTCACCAAACGGCTGCGGAGGTTCGTCCTGGCCAAGGGCTGAAAAACTGACCGACAGCAACCCCAGAAGGGCGAAGAATGGTGGAAGGGCTTTCATGGGGCGCCATTCTAGTCCGAAATCCCCTCAGTGCAAAAACGTCACCGCTTCTGCGCGAGAAACTCCAGCGTCTTGTTCATCATCACCTGCCCGCCCGGAGTCCAGAGAAAGTAGTCGCAGGCATGCGCCGCCCAGGGAAGTTCGTAGAACTCGAACGTCGCTCCTACTTCGCTCATTCTCGCCGCCATCCGGCGACTTTGTTCCACCCAAACCAAGGTGTCGGGAGTGCCGTGAATCATCAGCATCGGCGGCGATTCGGCGCTAACCTGCTTGATCGCCGAACCGGAGAGATAGGCGACCTCGTTTTCCTCCGGGTCGCCCCCCAGATAGTCCCGCAACAGCTTCAGGGAATCGAGGACATCATCTTCCTTCGCGTATTTCCGGGCAAAGAACAGGTCGTGCGGTGCGTAGAATGCGACACATCGTTTCGCCCTCAGTTCCGGCACGCCCATGGCCGCGGCGGCGGCGATCTGACCGCCCGCCGATCGACCAAAAAGCGTGAGTTCCTCCGGATCGATTCCCAATTCTTCGGCGTGAGTTCTGCCCCAATCGACCGCCGCGCGGACATCGTCGAGGGGAGCCGGCCATTGATGCTGCGGAGCCAGACGATAGGCAGGCAACAACACCACATAACCATACGATGCCAGTTCCCGATCCCAGGCCAGGAATTCATCCGGTCGACCACCGTTCCAGCCACCTCCATGCATCGACACCACCCAAGGCAACTTCGACGCGGGCGACAATTCCGTCTCGGCAGGCCGACAGATCACAATCTCCAATTCGTCGTCACCATAGGTGCATCGTTCCACCACAACACCCTCGACCGATGGTCCCATCCCCGGGAAAAAGGCACGCTCAATCGACAAGCCCTCGCTGAGTCGAACGGCCTGCCACAGAGGTCCAAACAAAACAAAAGCGATGATTCCGCCGGCCAAGGCCCCGCCAAATCGTATGAACGGATTTCCCCACGATCCCAGAAAACCGATGGCGCCCACAATCGCGAGCACCCCAAACCAATGACCGAACTCCGTCGCCACTAGGGAAAGTTGAAACTCGAGGATGGAGTTTCCGCGACGTTTTGCCACCATCACCAGGGCGATCAAGACCACGAGCAAAAGAATCGAAACGCTTCTCACGATCCCGGCGATCATCCCTGAAGACATCAGTGGAGGACTCGAACTCATGGACTCAACAACACGATCGGGCCTGCATTCACCGGCACTCCACCGTGCTGCTCCACACTAATGGCAAACTTCTCCGCCTTGGCGATGTCCATGGAGGGCTTGAATGACACCCGGGCAAAGCCCTGCTCGTCCACTCGCACCACCCCGGCATCGACCGGATTTTGATGACTCGGATCAACCACCCAAAGTTGGTAATCTTTATCCAAGGGAATCGGCGGCATCTTCTCCAGTTTCAACACCCCTTCCTGCTTCTCCGCATCCCACACCACCAGAGCAACGCCCTCCTGATAGGCGTCGATGGTCGCTTTGAGCGAGTTCACCTCCACCTTGGCAAGATCCCGACTCTGCTGAGCCTTGGCCAGTTCACCCGTCAGGTTTTCGATTCGTTCACCTGCTGAGACCAACAGTCGTTTCGTCGAATCCTGCCGCTGCCATAGCCATCCACAACCGATGGCAAAAGCCAAAGCAGCCGCCCAGGCAAAAAGTTCCCGGTAACGAGGAGCCATGCTTCCCGAGTTCGAGAGATCCTTCACTCCCTCCCTTGGGGAAGGCATGACCTTCAAACTCGGAGCAGACGCCTCGTTTTTCGCATCAGGACTCGGTTCCGCAATGCGATCCATCAACTTTGCCCGCAGCGAAGCCGGTGGACTCACCTGCGGCACTGACATAGCCAGGATGGCCGAACCATCGGAAAGCCCTTCCGTCAGCGCACTCAAATCAGCGTCCTTCGCGAGGTCACGCTCAAAGGCGGCGCGCTCCTCGGGCGTGCCGAGACCGTTCACCCAATCGAGGGCTTCATCGGCTCTGGGATGTGACATGAGATCTTTCATCGTTCCACTCCCTTTCCAGTGACCCGAGCCCGCAATTCAATGAGTGAACGGCGAATCGTCGTTTTGATTGTTCCCAGCGGTCGCCCTGTCTTGTCTGCGATTTCCTGATGAGTCATGCCATCAAAAAATGACCATCTCAACAGGGTCGATTGAGCCTCTTCCAGAGAGTCCACCGCATCTCTAACCAGTTGCCATTCTTCCCTCCGGGCCGGTAGCTCCGCTTCGTCCGACATCTCGCCGAGCGGCCCCAGTTGACTCAGTTTTTCCTCGCGCGCCCCTTCCCGTGTCCGATTCCGAGAGCTACGCCGCCTGGCCCGGTCCACCACTCGTGATCGGAAAATCATCACTGACCAAGTGAATGCCGAGGCCAGGCTGGGATCAAAGGTCGGCGCCTTCCGCCAGATCGCTTCCATGCCCTCCAGCAGCGCGTCCTCAGCTTCGGTCGCGTCTCCTAACATCTGAACCGCCAGAGAATACAGAGGAGTCGAAAAACGGTCATAGAACCGCTCAAACGCAGCCCGGTCATTTCGACCGGCCCGTTCCAGCAGTTCGTTGTCGCTTTCGACGTCGACCTCCGTTCCTGATTCCGTCATTCGATTAGGGAAAGCGATGACATTCCCCCGATTTCTCGGTGGACGGGATACCCGAAGGCTCCCAGCCTTGGGGCATGCCATCACTGCGTTCATGCCCAGTGATTCGCAAAGCAATGCCACTTGGATTCATATTTGAAAGGAAAATCCTTCTCTCTCCTATTTTTCCCTGGAATGCAGTTTCTCAGTTCAGAGCCGCTTCTTGATAAATCTGATCTGACTCCCCAGCACCGGAATTTGCTCGAAGATTCCGCGGGTCGAATCCCAAAAATCCTGATGCAGGACCACGCGCCCTTCCTCATTGAATTTCAGCTGCGAGATCCCAATCGTTCGGATCGGTTCCCCGCCCGCCAGTTTCTTGCCGCGATACACCATCTCCCAGCGGACATAGTAGCTGCCGTCGCTCGATCGCACCGTGTCCAGATATTCCACCGAGCCACTGTCAAGCATCTCCGCCGTCTCGATCAGATAAGCCTCGATCGCATCGCCGCTGCGTAGCGTCTTCAGAGTATCGTTGAAAAACGTCTCTTCCGCATACACCTGCGATGCCTTCCCTTTTACATTCTCCACCGTCAACTCTCCCAGCAGCGCCTTCCATTGCTCCAGCCCCCGGCGTTCCGCCTCGGTTTCGGCAGTGGGAACGCCCGAGCCGAGTTTCGTCAGCGCGGATTGGAATTCATCGAGTGGGGCATCATTCATCGTGTGAGAACCGGGTGAGACCGCGCATCCCACCAGCATCAAAAGAGCGGCCAGGGCCGAACAAACCATTCCTGCGAAAAAGGACGCGACGGAGTGAGGTAGGAGTTTCATGAGATTGAAGAGACCGCCGACGAAGTAACTGGGCAAGGACGGTTTCGAAACAGGGTTACGCCAACCGCTGGGAATCCAGTTCACCCGCCGCAAAATATCGCGCTTCCTTCTACTCTCCCCCCTTTATCAATCCATTCTTCTTGCTATCAAAACCTTTTCTTTTCCATTACCATCCCCCGTCAGGCCAGTGGTTGAGAGGGCCAACGGTAGAGGCGATCCCCTGAATTCGTGCGTTGCTCCGTCAATTGAAAGCCCGATCTCTCAGCGACACGGATGGAGGCGACATTTTCTGGATGAATCGACGCGTAGAGCGACCCCATCCCCTCCGTTTCAGCGAAGCGTTTCGCTTCCTCGACAAACGCTGTCGCCATTCCCTGCCCCTGGAACTTCGGGTGAACCAAATACGACACAATCCAAGCTCCCAAATAATCGGATCGGAGAACGTGGCCGTATCCAGCAACATCCCCGCTCCAGAACATGATCCAATGGTGGCTGGGAAGCAGAAAATAGGCACCGAGCATTTCCGTCGCCGACTGACGATCATGAGACCGGCCATCCTCCCAAAATCGGGTCTGCGACTCGCCCAAGAAAAGCGGAACCACAGCGGAAACTTCCGACCGCTCAATTTTCTTCAGGCGCAGCATGTTGCGGTGGGGTCGTGGTGGCAGCTTTCAGATGATAAAGCGAACATTACAATTATCTAACCGTGCGGCCTATCTGATACACCACCCAGAGGACTTTCCCGGCAGAAACCTCTCCCAAACGGGTGCCGAGTTTCTAAGTTGTTTTAGTCCAATTGAGGAAATTTGAGAAGCAGAAAGAGGCAACCGCAGAGATCACTTGGCGCCGCCTTTGCCCCACGTTCAGCAGATTCCCGACCACGAAAAAACCCAGCCTATGGGAGAGCCGGGTTTCGGGATGGGGAAAATGGTGCGCGATGTAGGATTTGAACCTACGACCCCATCGGTGTGAACGATGTGCTCTACCCCTGAGCTAATCGCGCGTCGTTAAGATTTTGGATTCCCCCGAGAGAGCACTGCTGCTCATCGAAGGGCGCAGATCTTAAGCGGGCTCTGGCGCGAAATCAACCGGAAGCTGCCGGAAAATCTACGCCCAGAGGACCGCCTCAGCCCCTGCCCCATTTCTCAGGCCTTTGCTGCGGCGAGACCGCGATCAAGGTCTTCGATGATGTCGTCGATGTGCTCCAATCCGACGGAGAGTCGAATGAGCTCCGGCGTGATGCCACCGGCGCGCTGGGCTTCCTCGCTGAGTTGCGAGTGGGTCGTCGTCGCGGGGTGAATCACCAGCGACTTGGCGTCACCGACGTTGGCGAGATGCGAATGCAGGGAGAGGCCTTCGACAAATTTCATGCCGGCCTGGGCACCGCCCTTGATGCCAAACACGACCATGGCACCGCCCTTGCCCTTGAGATACTTCACATTCTTGGCGTATTCGGGATCGTCCTCCAGTCCGGGGTAGCGAACCCACTCGACATCGGGATGCGCCTTGAGGTATTTCGCCACCGCGAGGGAGTTCTCACAATGCCGCTCCATCCGCAGGGGCAAGGTTTCGATGCCCTGGAGCAGGAACCACGAGTTGTCGGGCGAGATGCAGGCTCCGAGATTCCGCAATGGCACCGTCCGCATTCTCAGAATGTAGGCCAGGGGCGCCAGCGGAGCCGGGAGATCATGTCCCCAACGGAGGCCGTGGTAGGAATTGTCCGGCTCGTCAAAGAGTGGGTGTTTGCCTCCGGCCCAGTTGAATCGACCGGAATCAACCACCACCCCTCCGATGCTGGTGCCATGTCCACCGAACCACTTGGTCAGGGAATGAACGACGATGTCCGCGCCATGGGCGAGCGGTTGAGTCAGATAGGGCGTAGAAAAGGTCGAGTCGACAATGAGCGGAATGCCATGAGCCTTGGCCACGGCACCGACGGCGTCGAGATCGGTGATCTCTAGTGCGGGATTCGACACCGTTTCGCAAAACAACGCGCGGGTGTTTTCGTCGATGGCATCGGCAAACTGCTGGGGATCTTGAGAATCGACAAACTTCACGGTGATGCCGAGCGCCGGGAGGATGTCGTTGAACTGGGTGTAGGTGCCGCCGTAGAGGTTGCGAGCCGAGACAATATTGTCGCCGGCCTGGGCGAGATTGATGATGGCATAGAAAACGGCAGAGGTGCCCGAAGCCAGGCCCAGTCCGGCCATCTCGTGAGCGCCCTCGAGCAAGGCGACGCGTTTTTCCAACACGTCGGTCGTCGGATTCATGAGACGGGTGTATATGTTGCCCAGTTCTTTCAGGGCAAAGAGATTCGCGGCGTGCTCGGTGGAATCAAACACATAAGACGCAGTCCGATACACCGGCACGGCGCGGGAATTCGTGGTGGGATCGGGCTGTTGGCCACCGTGGAGACAGAGAGTTTCAAGTTTCATCGATTTAGGATTTGGGTGCGTTTTCTGTGAAAAAAAGAGGGTCGGAAGCGACGCCATCTAACAGGGTTCAGTCCGCGACCATACCCTGTTAAGTCGGCACCGGCAAAGTCCGGGAATCGGCAATTACTCAACCGGAGCCGATTTGATCTGATCCCAGATGGTATTGTAGAGGGCATTCCCATCCGGACCGAGATCGTCGATCATTTCGCTTTTCCCTCTCACCACGGGATCGATGAAGATGGCGCTCTCGCCTTTGATATCTTCGCTGAGCAATTCGTAGGCGGCTTTGTTGGGGGCGAGATAGTAGATGTATTCGGTGTTCTCCGCCGCCACCTCGGCATCGCAGAGGAAGTTGATGAAGGCGTAGGCGAGATCGGGATTGGGCGCGTCGGTGGGAATCACGAGATCGTCGCAGGAAATCGAGGTCCCCTCCTCCGGGACGATGATGACGACTTTTTCGTTTTCCTCCTGAGCCTGAAACAGATCACCGGCATAGCCGTGAACCATGAGGAATTCCTCGGAGGCGATGCCAGCGTTGTATTGATCACTCTCAAACTTGGCGATGTTCTGTTTCCATTTGATGACAAGCTGTTTGGCTTCTTCCAACTGGGCTGGATCGACAGTGTTGAGGCTGTAGCCCAGTGCCTTGAGCGCTGCGCCGATGGTTTCGCGGGCGTCATTGAGAATCGTGATGCGGCCCTTCAGCTCCGGGCGTTCCAACAGATGCCAGGAAGTGGTGGGGTTCTCCACTTTGCCGTCAATGTAGGCAATGACGGTCGGAGCCATCATGTAGGGCACACTGACTTTCATCTCCTTGTCGAAGGCGGTTTCGGTCAGGTAGACGTCGTCGATGTTTTTCAGATTGGGAATCTTGGCATGATCCAGCGGCAGGATCATCCCCTCGCGCTCCAAGACTTTCACCATGTAGGAGCTGGGGACGAGAATGTCGTAACCGGAGGCACCCGATTTGAGCTTGGCCAGCATCGATTCATTGGAATCGAAAATGTCGACCACCACCTGGCAGCTGTTTTCCTCTTCGAAGCGAGTGATCAACTCGGGATTGAGGTAATCGTCCCAATTGAAAACATGGAGGACCTGCTTTTTCTCGCCACAACCAGAGGCGAACATGACAGCGGCAGCAACAACGAGGAGGGATAGGTATCTCATGATGTTTGGGTAATAAATGACGGCGAAAAGCTTGGCAATTTCAGGCAGCGCCCGCTCGAGCCCGCGGCAGTCGCTGGACCCACCAGACGATGGCAAACGTAAAGGTCAGAAGCAACGTGGAAAGGGCATTGATCACCGGCATCTCTTTGGTGTGCTTGGTCATGCCATAAATTTTCAAGGGGAGCGTATCTGATCCGACGCCTTTGACGAAAAAGGTGATCACAAAATCGTCAATCGATAGTGTAAAGGCGAGAAGACCTCCTGCGAGGATTCCCGGAGCCAACAGCGGCACAATCACCAGCCAGACGGCCTTCCATCGGTTCGCCCCGAGATCGCGGGCCGCGTCGACTATGGACAGATCAAAATCCTGCAATCGGGAAAGAACGGCGAGCGAGACGTAGCTCATGCAAAAGGTGATGTGAGCCACGGTGATCGCGGTCAGATTCCGCTCGACATCGAGGGCGACAAAGAAAATCGCCAGACTAATTCCCATCAGCACATCGGGAGCGACAATGGGCAGATAGATGAGTCCGAAATGAGCTTGCTGCAATCGGGTCCGATAGCGATGAAGCACCCACGCCGCCCCAGTGCCCAAGACCATTGAGACAACACTGGCGAATGTCGCCACGATGACGGATCGCTGGAGGGCCTCCCAAATGTCGCGGCTGTGGGCGCTGAACAGAATCCGATACCATTGGAAGGACCAGCCTTCCCAGGTCGCGCCGTAGCGGGAGGCATTGAACGAATTCAGCACCAGCACGAGGATGGGAAAATAGAGAAACACCAAGGCCAACGCAGTGGCGAAAGTGGCATAGGGATGACGGGAACGGGCCAAAGTCATGATCAGGGTCGCCCTCCTTTTTTTTCGCCACTCGGCACAGACTCTCGTCGCCCCTGCAGATAGGCAAAAGCCACCGGCAACAAGGTCACCAACATGAGCAAGGTCGCGAGAGCGGCGGCATGCGGCCAGTTTCGATCCACAAAGACCCGCTGAGCGATCTTGTTGCCGATCATTTCACCGGCGGGACCGCCCACCAACTCGGGAATGACGTAGGACCCCAGAGAAGGAATCAGCACCATGACGACCGCCGCCATGAGTCCCCGTTGCACGCCGGGAACGAAGACGAGCCAGAAGGCCTGGATCGATGACGCCCCAAGATCACGAGCCGCATCCATGAGAGAAAAATCGAATTTTTCCGCAGCCGCGTAGATGGGCAGGATCGCAAAAGGCACGTAGGCGTAAACCATCACCAGCAGCACTGCCCATTCGTTGTAAAGCAGCAGAGTGTCATCTCCAATGACACCGATTGAAATCAGGAAGTGGCGAAGGAAACCCGCGGGATGAAGGAGCACTTTCCAAGCGTAGACACGAATCAAGAAATTCGTCCAAAAGGGCACGACCACGAGCAGCAGCAACACCGCTCGGAATTTGGGTTCGGCTCGCCCCAGCAAATAGCCGACCGGCAATCCCATTCCGATGCAAATCACCGTCGCGACCAGGCTGAGCCAGATGGTGCGCCACACGATCATCGGATAGCTGGGATGTCCCAACTCGATCCAGGCTTTCAGACTCCAACCTTTGGCGAATCCGCCATAGTCCCCGGCGGGCCGAAAGGACATGATGATGATGAGCACGGTCGGCACCGCAAAGAAAAACAGCAGCCACCCGAATGATGGCGCCGTCTGCCACCACTCACCATATCGCCCGTGAAGGGCCGGTTTCTTGGCTGACGCTTTCTCGCTCACGACAAGTCCTTCGCATGATCGCCCACCGTGGGCAGGGAAAGGAGTTCGGCATCCTCCGGCGAAAAATCGCTGAGGACGCATCCGTCATCCGCCCGCCACGACAACCAGACCCGGTCCTTCCAAGTGGGCGGCGTCTCGTCGAGGAGGTAGCGGGAATGCTGGCGCTCGACCATGACTCGTTGCTCCCCCACCCTGACCCAATAGCGGGTCATCGATCCGAGATAGATCACATCCTCCACCATGCCCGGCACCCGATTTCGACCAACTCCGTTTTCGACCTCCTCGGTCGCCGACTGCCGTTCGATGCGCAGTTTCTCGGGTCGCAAGCTCAGTGCAATCTCATCACCGATCTGAAGCGGTCGATCATTGAATAGCCGGATCTCTCCGACACCGTCGACCGTAGCGACACTGTAGTCGGTGCCCTCTTTTGCCGTGATACGCCCACGCAGAAAGTTGGTATCACCGATAAAAGCAGCCACGAAACTGCTGATCGGCGATTCGTAAATTTCGACCGGGTTTCCGATCTGCGCGATGCCACCTTTATTCATGACACCGATGCGGTCGCTGATGGCCATGGCCTCGGTTTGATCGTGAGTCACGTAGAGAAAGGTGATCCCCACCTCGTCGTGAATTTCATCCATCTCTACTAACAGTCGTTGCCGGAGTTTCAGGTCCAAGGCCGCGAGCGGTTCGTCGAGCAACAACACCCGCGGCTTGTTCACGAGGGCGCGAGCGATGGCGACACGTTGTTTTTGACCGCCACTGATGAGATTGGGCTTTTTGTCGGCGTGATCGACCAGATCCACCAGTTTCAGCATCCGATCGACCTCGGAATCGATCAGAGTTTTGGGACGCTTCGCCATTCTGAGACCGAACCCGATGTTTTCACAAATCGTCAGATGAGGGAACAGCGCATAACTCTGAAAAACGGTATTCACCGGCCGACGCTCGGGGGGAAGCTCGGAGATATCCTGCCCCTCGATGAGAATCCGCCCCTCATCCGGCGCAATGAACCCCGCCACCATCCGCAGAAGCGTGGTCTTGCCGCATCCACTCGGCCCCAACAGGGAAAAAATCTCCCCACGTTCCACCGAGAACGAAACGTCATTCACCGCAACAAAGTCTCCAAAACGCTTTGTCACCCCTTCAAAGACCAGGAAATCGCTCATGCTGCAGGGAGGGAATGGAGAAGGCTACTGGGGAGTCGTGGCAGGCAGAAAACTCGCATGGCCGGGCTTGCGATTTTGCCACGCGGAGATTGAAGCACAACCGAAGATTTGGGCCCGCAGGGATCACGCCACACGGACTGCTTTTGGCGATTCGTATAGGCACATGTCCAGAATTCGTCTGGCGGAAACATATTCTTGGCCTTTCTGTTGGGATCATCATGCCTCAA
>JAGROX010000350.1 GCA_020440025.1 Verrucomicrobiia bacterium | reverse complement strand
ATCGAAGTGCCTGTGCCGAGACCGCGAACGCTCGACCAGAGTATATCTCCCGAGTATCTCGCGACCAAACATCGCATCAGCGAGTTGATACATCCGCGGGAGAGTCGCAACCGTCTCTCCTATTCCATTCCCAAGATGACATCTGCCGGTGACGACATCGAGTAAGGCAACTGATCATGATTGACAACGATCTTCCCCATCCGGTTCGGCTCGATGAGTTGTCGTGGTCGCAGATCGCAGCCCTTCAAGAAGGTGGAATGCGGATGTTGATGCTGCCGACCGGAGCCACCGAGCAACACGGTCCTCACCTTCCCATCAATACTGACTCGGTCATCGCGACGAGGCTGACTGAGGCCGCATCTTCCATCACGGGAATTCCATGTCTGCCCGTGATGACTTATACGGTGTCCGCGGGACACACCGCCAAATGGCCGGGAACGTTTTCGCTGCGACACGAGACCTTCATCCATAGCATTCTCGATCTGGTGGATTGGATGGTGGCAAGTGGTTGGAAGCGACTACTCGTTGTGAATTCACACTTTGGAAATGACGCCGTGCTGCGGGTCGCCATTGATCAATTGCGCCTTCGGCACCTCAATCGCCTGCAGATAGGGATGGTCAATACCTTCCTGCTGACACCCTCGATCAAAGCCTACTTCTTCGCTGATGCCGAGGACCTGCACGCGAATCGGGCTGAGACTGATCTGATGCTTCATCTGGCACCCGACACCGTCGACATGACCGCCGTGGAAGACGATCCTGATCGCACCGAGGGCAAGGTATTTTCCTATCCAGTCTCTCAGACGAGTCTGAACGGAATCACCGGCAGCCCCAGCGAGGGGACTGCCGAACAAGGCGAGCGACTTTTCCGCGAAATGGCCGCTGCCCTAGCGGAAAAAGCTTCGGCAGCACTCACCGAAACGCCTCCTCTCGATCCTTCGTATTGGGCCGGGAAATCGCAGCTTCCTGCTTGGTGAAAACCGCCAGCTTTCTCTCAACTTCCACTAATCATGAATTCATCCGTGTCCGAGGCAAAACCTATTTTCGCTGTTCCTGACAACTTTCAGGTCGATGAGTCCAAGCTCGCGGCTGTCGAATCGCGCCTGAAGAGCGAGGGCATCCAGTATCTCCTTTCCACCTACGTCGACATCCATGGGGCGCCGAAAGCCAAAGTAAACCCGGCAAGTGCTCTGTCGAAAATGGCGAAAGGATCAGAACTTTTCACCGTCGGTGCGATGGAGGGGATGGGACTGGTCGGTCCGCAGGAGGATGAGTGCGCTGCCGTGCCGGACCTCGACACCATGCTCGTCTGTCCGTGGGACAAGCGATTCGCCTATTTCTTCGGAGATCTCTACTACCACGGCGCGCCATACGCCAACGACAGCCGTCAGATCTTAAAACGTCAGATGGATCGAGCGACTTCGCTCGGCTACACCTTCAACCTTGGAGTGGAGCCCGAGTTTTATGTTTTTCGGGAAGACCCGGAGACCGGGAAACGAACCGGGATGTCGACTCATCGTTACCGAGGCGTGTGCCCGGCCTATGATGTTTCCCAAGCCCTCGGTGCCATGGATTTTCTGGAGCCGTTCACCCAATGCCTCGAAGAATTGGGTTGGGGTCTTTACTCCTTTGATCAAGAGGGTGGTCACAGTCAGTTTGAGTTCGATTGCGACTATGCCGACGCCCTGACCATGTCCGACCGACTGGTCTTTCTTCGATTGATGGCCAAGAAAGTTGCGGAGTCAGTGGGATGTGTGGCGACCTTCTTGCCCAAGCCATTCGCTGACGATTTCCGGTCCGGCTGTCACTTCAACATGTCGCTGAAGAACAATGCGGAGAATGCCAATGCCTTTGCGCCCGAACCCGAAGGGAATCCTTTTATCGAAAAATACGGCATTCCCATGTCGAAAACCGCCTACCACTTTGCTGCCGGGGTCCTGAAACATGCCGCCGCCATCACGGCGGTCACCTCTCCTACTTACAACAGCTATCAGGGCTTCATCGCTCAGGGGGAGATGCTGGATGTGAGTTGGGCACCTGTCCTCGTGGCGTACGGGCGCAACAATCGATCCGCGATGATGCGAATGCCACTGAGTCGCCATTGCCTCGAAAACCGAGCTCCCGACATGAGCGTAAATCCTTACCTCGCGTCTGCCTTCCATCTCGCAGCAGGGCTCGAGGGCATCGAGCAGGAACTCGATCCCGGGGAGCCGATCAACACCAATCTCTATCAGCTCAGCAAGCGAGAGATCAGGAAGTCGGGGGTGGAATTTCTGCCTGCGACTCTTTGCCATGCCATTGAGGCGCTGGATGAAGATGAATTGGCTGGGGAGGTCTTTGGTGAGATGAAAGAAATCTACATTCGCCAGAAGACCAGTGAGTGGGAGCGCGACTTCTACACCATTCACCCCGATCAGCTTGATCGGATGTTGACCTTTCTGTGAGGCTACCCTGTTTTGCGATGAGTCATCCCACCAAGTTCACTCTTCACGACCTCGCCTCGGCACCGGAAAAATCGAGGCCTCTGTTGGAAGAGGTATTTTCGGATTTCGGGATGATTCCCAATCTGGAACGGATTCTGGCCTCATCTCCCCCGACTATAGAGGGTTATGTCCGGCTTTGGACCCTGTTTGATCAGACGACACTGTCGCCGATCGAGCGGCAGATTGTCTATCAAACGGCGAACTTTGAGAACAACTGCAGTTACTGCGTGCCTTGGCACAGCTTGCTCAGCGAAAGGGCTGGGATGTCTCCTGAAGACATCGAAGCGCTGCGTGCCGGGACGCCTGTTTCGAATGAAAAACTGGAAGCCCTCCGGGAATTTACCCGGGCACTTATTCAGCATCGAGGGCACCCGCCGGAAGACGACTGGAAAGCCTTTGTTGATGCTGGCTATGGCCCGGTCGAAGGCCTTGAAATTGTGCTTGGTTTGGCAACCAAGCTGATCAGCAACTATGCCAACGGGATTGCCCACACGCCGCTTGATCATCAGGTGGAATCGTTGTCTTGGACGAAGCCGACCTCGTGAGGATCGCCATGCCATCACGGTATTACATCTTGAGCCAGTTGGTATTCACTACGTAGAAGAATGCTCATTGTCTGGCACGGGATAAGCTCAAATAATTGAGAGGAAGAGAAGATGACGAAATCAAGTCAGAGGAAAACCGCACCAAACGATTTCCGGGACGTCCTGAGGCAGCTGGGTATCACCTTGTGCAGCTTCGTTTTTCTGGGTTGCTAAGAACTTGACCCGTTCAGGTTTGTCTTTGGGTTCAGAACCGATTCAAGGTCCTCCGACCTTGCGATTTCGAGTTATTTGCTAACCATCTTTTTCTCTTTTTATCATGTCCCAACTCACAGAAGCCGAGATCCGGCAGGCTTGCGCGACACCCACGGATCCATTGCTCTTTTCTCATCGTTCCGGCACCCGGAGCGCCCAGCCTGAGATGTCTGTCGAAGCCATCCTCGCAGAGATACAGAAGGCAGCGGATTTGCCGCTGGAAGACAGCGTGACTCTTCCCGCCCAAGCCTATACCTCCCAGGATTTTTTCGATTGGGAGGTGGACAACATCTTTCGCCGGGAATGGCTCTGTCTTGCTCACGTCTCGCAGATTCCCGAAATTGGCGACTTCCTCAACCTTGACTTGCTGGGCGAACCTCTCCTCGTGATTCGAGACAAGAGTGGCAATGTTCAGGTCCACTCCAGGGTTTGTCCTCATCGCGGTATGGACATCATGCCGCCAGGTTTTGGTCACGATGGACATCATCCGGCCGAGGCTCGGGATGGCAAAGCCGACTGCGGGCACACTCGACTTCTGCTTTGCCCGTATCACTCCTGGACCTTCGAGTTGGATGGGAAACTCAAGGCCTGCGCCGAGATGCAGGAGGCTCGTGGGTTCGATCGTGACGAATGGGGACTCAAGACCTATCGCAGCGAAGTCTGGCAGGGGTTCATCTTTGTGAACCTTGATCGTGAGGCGACAAAATCAGTCGCTGATCAATACGCCGGTCTGGGAGCGCATCTGGATCGATGGAATCTCGCCGACATGGAACTTGTCTTTGCTCGTGAGTGGGACTGTCCATTCAACTGGAAAGTGCTGACGGAGAATTTCATGGAGTCCTATCATCATGCCGGCGCTCACAGCAAGACGCTGCAACCGATGATGCCCGCGCGAGACACTTGGACGGAACAGGAAAAAGCTCACTACATCCAATGTCATCTCCCCCTGAAATCGGCGATCCGGGAAATGATCGCGGCGATGGAGGCGCAGGGTGAGCAGTGGGATACCTTTCCGCCCATTGCTGAAGTGACTGGCGAAGATCGGTTCGAATGGGGGCTGGTGCTCGGCTTTCCGACTTTCAAATTTCTGGTCACGGCTGATTGCGCGATCTGGTATCGCACCCAGCCAATGGGACCGGATCGGATCAAGCTCACCACTACCATGTTGGTTCCCAAATCAACGGTGAAGCGTCCGGATTTCGACGCCATGTTGGCGAAAGGGATCGAGAACTCGGTCAAGTTCCACCTCGAAGATATGGAGGTCTGCATGGCGGTGCAAAGGGGGTACTACTCGTCTGGCTATCAGCGCGGGCGGTTGAGTCACCTCGAGATGTCGATCTGGTTGATCCAGCGATATCTGGCGGCGCGATCTCGGAACACTTGGCCGACGATCGATCGGGAAGCGGCACCTTCGCAGAGACCGGACTTGGAAGGAGTCGCTTAACCGTTGTCGATCCCAGCCGCATGAAACTTCCTCCTTTCTCGCTGGTAGACCGCGTTGCTGTGGTGACGGGTGGGAGTTCCGGAATCGGCAGAGCCATTGTCGAACGATTCGTGAATGCGGGCGCAGTGGTCTCTGTCTTTGATCGATGTTCGGGAGATTTTCCGGCCGGCGTCGACTTTCATGAGGTGGATGTCTCGGACGAAGAGGCAGTTTCCTCGGCTCTGGAGTCGGTGAAAGCCGTTTACGGAAGTCTGGATATCATGATCAACAACGCTGGCATCCAGCCCTTGGGAGTCGGGTTTGCGGATCTGACGGCCGACCTCATGAATCGGACAATGGCCGTCAATGTTAACGGCGTTGCCTTCGGCATCAAGCATGCTGGTCGCCTGATGGCGCGGGGTGGCCGAATCATTAACACCGGTTCGTTCGTGGGCCTGACTGGCGTGCCCAATGGCTCCGTCTATGCCACCTCGAAGGCGGCCGTGATTCACCTGACCCGTTTGGCCGCCATCGAACTGGCCCCTCGTGGAATCACCGCAAACTGTGTCTGTCCCGGCACCATCAACACCCCGGCAGTGACGGGGATTCCGGACAATCCGGAGATTCCGTTCGCAGAGTCACGCACACCCTTGGGGCGACTCGGGGAACCAGACGAAGTCGCGGCAGCTTTTCATTTTCTCGCTTCCGCCGATGCGTCCTATGTGACGGGAGCCATCCTGAGTGTGGATGGCGGAATCAGCGCGGGATGGGAGCGCTACGAAAGCGTGCCTCCATCGAATATCTCCGGAGGTCGGTGGAATGATTGAACCGCAGCGATCCGATGAATCTGAATCAATTCATTCCCACTAGGCCGTTTGCTCCCGAGCCGCGCTTCCTGTGGCCGGACGGGAAAAAGTGTGCGGTGATGCTGTGTTTCGATGTGGATGGAGAAACGACGGCGCTTTCCGAAGATCCCGCTTTGGAGAGGCGAAGAACGACGATGTCTCAGTGCGCCTACGGTCCGCGGGTCGGAGTGCCGAGAATCCTGGGACTCCTCAAGCATCTGGAGGTTCTTGGGACTTTTTTTATTCCTTCATGGATCGTGGAGCGGCATCCGAAGATGACGGACGCCGTGTTCGCCGCAGGTCACGAAATCGGAGCGCATGGGCATCTGCACGAGAAGCTGTCCAATCTGTCGCCCGAAGAGGAGTTGGGTGTGTTGGAGAAGAGCCTTGGTATTCTCGAAAAACAGATCGGCCAGCGCCCTCTCGGATATCGGGCGCCTTGGTTTGAAATCAATCCTGGTACTGTCGATCTGCTGGCGGCGAATGGCTTTGTCTACAACGCCAGCCTGATGGCGGATGATGTGCCCTTCATTCACGCCAACGGGCTTGTTGAGATTCCCGGACAATGGCTGTTGGAGGACTGGGAGCAGTTTGCCTTCAATGCGGAACCGGCTTGGGGTTTCATCCCGGAGGACTGCGACAAAGTGTTTCGGCTCTGGTGGCGGGAGTTTGAGGCGATGCGGGACTATGGCTGTTGCTTTGTCCTGACCCTTCATCCCTGGCTGAGCGGGAGACCATCGCGGGTGCAGTTGTTGGAGCGTCTCATCTTCGGTATCATCGACACAGGGGATGCGTGGATTGCCACCGGTTCGGAGATCGCAGCGTGGGTCAAAGCTCATCCGGATGCCCGACGGGAAATCGATTTCGATCAGGAGGTGGCATCATGATTCCAGCTTGCATTGAGGTTCCGGCAGGTCGATTCGTTCGCGGTGGCAGTGCGAATGACAAGTTCACCAACGCCACCGAACTGCCTCGAAGCGAAATCGAAATCGAGCACCCTTTTCGCATGTCCATCTGTCCGATCACCGTCGGAGATTGGCAGGCTTGGAAACAGGAAGGACGCGGGGACTGTAATCCCGATCTGCCGGTCACCCGAATCTCGTGGTTCCAAGCCATGGCCTACTGTGAATGGTTGAGCCGCCGCAGTGGAAAGGTGTGGCGAATGCCAACGGAAGTGGAATGGGAGTATGCCTGCCGTGCCGGAACGTCCACGCCATTTTTTACCGGTGATATCATCGATACTGCTCAGGCAAATTTTCTCTATGCCGAGGATGGGCTGAAGGTCGGTGTCGGCGAGATGCTTCCGGTAGGTTGTTATGAGGCGAATGCCTTCGGTCTCCACGACATGCACGGGAATGTGTGTGAATGGACTTGTGATCCCTGGCGACCGACACATGCGTCGGATGCCCCGGTCGATTCCAGTCGCCGAGTCGTGCGGGGTGGAGCTTGGGATTACCTTCCGCGAATGTTAAGAAGTTCCTGGCGCGATGCCTTGGATCCCGGCACTCGGCGGGACAATCTCGGTTTTCGCGTGGTGACGGAATGCCGATGCCCCAATTGACGTCACCATGATGGAGTTGCAAATCTACAAACCTCTCTGGGGCCACGTGGGCACCTTTGCCGACGCCGTCGATCAAGCTGTCGCAGCAGGTTTCGATGGTATCGAAGGACCGGTGCCTGAGGATTCCGAGGAACAAGAGTCGATGCGCGCCCACCTTGAGAAGCAAAGGCTGGGTTTGATCGCCGAAGTCACTACGGGCGGTGGCTATGTGCCGGATCCCAAAGCGACGCCGGAACGCCACTTGGCAGACTTGCGGCGTGGCATCGAACGAAGCCTCCCGCTATCGCCTCGATTCATCAACACTCAGACGGGCTTGGACGCGTGGCCGATGGCAATCCAGATCAAGTTTCACGAGAAGGTGGTCGGGTTGACGACCGAATATGGAGTCCCCATTTCGGTTGAGACGCACCGGAGTCGATCCACTTTTAGTCCTTGGGTGACTCGCGATCTTCTTGAGGCGGTTCCAGAGCTAATGATCACCTGCGATTTTAGTCACTGGTGCTGCGTGGCCGAGAGGTTGGTGATGGATGACGACCCGGCGCTGCTGGCTCTTGTCGCCAATCGCTGTCATCACATCCATGCCCGGGTCGGCTACGATCAGGGGCCCCAAGTCCCCGATCCTCGAGCTCCGGAGTATGCAGTGGCGGTCGATCGTCATCGGGCGTGGTGGCAGATACTTTGGAACGAGCGGCGAGAACGGGGTTGCGAGGTGACCACGTTCACTCCCGAATTCGGAACCGATGGTTACCTGCACTTGGAACCCTACACGCAGAAGCCGGTCGCCGACCTCTGGGAAGTGAACCGCTGGATGGCCGCGCGACTGACGGAGTGGTTTGACCGCGACTATTCAAAGTGACATCGCGAAAGAGCTAAGCAAAACCGATGGAAAGAGTCGCGCCTGAGGCGGCGTATGACGAGTGGAGGTATTGGGTCATACGGTGGGAAGAGGTAATTCCCAGGGGATGGCACGGGCATTGCTCTGCTAACC
>JAGROX010000349.1 GCA_020440025.1 Verrucomicrobiia bacterium | reverse complement strand
GGATCTCGCATGGCATTGCCGAAGGTGACGGCGGCGAAGGGGGTGTAGTCGAGTTTCGCACACGGGAGCTGCATGCTTTGCGGTGACACAATGACGGCCTCGATGCCTCGGGCGTGCAGCATGTTTTGCAGCCGATCGGGGGTGAGTTCGTCCCGTCCGAGAAAAAATTCTTCGACCGCATAGCCATGTCCCTGAGCCCGAATGCGGATGTCATCGATGGGCACATACTGATACGAAGGACCGAGTAAGCCATCCACCGGCACCTGCTCGCGGATCACGGCGATCACGGCGCGGACGCCCTGCTTTTTTCGGCTGCGCACCGTCTGCATGAGGCGAGCAAGGTGAGGGTCAGGTTCGTAACCGAGCGTTCGGGCGGCGGCGAAAACTCTTTCCCGAGTCGACAAGGCAACCTTGGGAACTCCTCGAAGCGCGCGGGAAACGGTCATCGTGGAAACGCCGACAGCCCGGGCAATGTCATTAAGGGAAGCGGGTTTATCCGGCACGATGTTACCATAACACCCGCCGGACGGTTGTCACTGTGCACGTTCGCCTGTCCAATAGCCCCGTATGAAACGATTCCTTCCGGCGCTGTTGCTGGCCCTTTTGATCACTGTTCCCCAATCGCCCTGCGCGGCGCAGTCCGAATTTGACGCGGCGGAAACGATTGCGTCCCGCACTTGGCAGGGAATTCCTGGTCTGGAACGCACCGCCAAAGGAAGAGTGTTCGTCTCGTGGTTCACCGGCGGACCGAAAGAACCGGCTCCCGAGAACACAGTGGTCCTCTCTTGGAGTGATGATCAGGGCAAAACCTTCAGTAAACCGCAAGCCATGGCCCTGCCGACTCCCGACGGCACGCGTTGCTTTGATCCCACCCTCTGGGTCGATCCGAAGGGGCGGCTCTGGTATGTTTTCAATCGCGGTAACAAGGACACGGCGCAGCACGATGTCTGGGCGCGAATTTGCGAGGATCCCGATGCCTCGCCGCCCGCGTTCGGGGCGGAGTTTCGCGTCGGCTACGAAGGCCCCTATGCCTTTCGAATGAACAAACCCACCGTGCTGTCCAGCGGCGAATGGATCATGCCGGTCACTCACTCCATTGAGCCCATCCACGAATGGTTTGCCGGAAAAAGGCAACTTCAGGGCGTCGGCATTTCTACCGACGAAGGCAAAACCTGGAAGCTTCACGGCGCCATTTCCGCTCCTGAATGGGCCCTGGAGTGTATGATCACCGAGCTGCGCGATGGCCGTCTCTGGATGCTCATCCGCACGGGCAGCGGCTTCCTCTTTGAAAGCCATTCGTCGGACAAGGGGAAAACATGGAGCGACGGAAAAGCCACCGGCATCGCCAGTCCAGGTTCGCGATTCTTCATTCGCCGCCTCGCGTCCGGCAACCTGCTTCTCGTGAATCACTACCAGTTCAAAGGGCGCAGCCATCTCACCGCCCAGATCTCCACCGATGATGGCCAGAGTTGGAACGAAGGTCTGCTCCTCGACGAACGCAATGGCGTTTCCTACCCAGACGGCGTGCAAGACAAAGACGGTCTCATCTGGATCACTTACGATCGCGATCGGCAGGGGGCGGGCGAAATCCTACTGGCCAGATTCCGAGAGGAAGACGTCGTCGCCGGCAAGGAGGTCTCGGGCGCGGTGTCGCTGAGGCAGGTCATTAATCACTTGGACAAACCGAGCCTTGTTCCCGCTGGCTGGGATCCCGCCCTCGCAGGCGATCAAGTGATGCAGCGTCTCGTCAACACCTCCGCCCCACGAGTGAAAGGCGCCCACGATGCCGAGCTCGTCTGCGTTGGCGATCGCGCCTATGTCGTGGCTGAGGCGAACGATGAAAAGGCTGGCGAGAGCGCTGGTTGGCCATTCATCTACGCAACGATGTCGATCGTGAATTTGCAGACTCTGGCGGTGGAAGAAGTCATCGATTTTGCCAAGAGTGAGCAGGTTTTTGAGAACGAAATCCTGCCGGTTGGTGCCTGTTTTGTGCCGCGCATCATTCAGAAAGACGCGAAAACGCTGCGATGCTATTTCACGAGCGAGGATCCAGGGAAACGGCAGTCACAAATGTGGTATCGCGATTTCGATCTGAAATCGGGGGCGTTCGCACAGACGGTGCACAAGGCGAAACTGAAAACGGCGGCGGGGACCTTTGATTTTCAACCGAAACACTTTCACGCTGATGCCGTCGCGAACGGGTTTGCGAAACGGGAGTCAGATTCGGCGTTCTTCATCTTCGATTCGTTCAAACAATTCGAGGGAGAGACCTATGTGGCTCTCAACAATTTTTCGAGTAAACAGAATGCCCTCGCGCTCGTGCACCCCGATCTCGAGACCTTTGAAATAGTGGGGCATTACAACGAACCGCAGTCGGAGAAGTTGAGCGAGTCAGCGGTGAATCGGCTACCCGACGGAACGTGGATGGCGATCTGTCGGAATGATGGAGGCAATTATCACTTTTCAACGAGCGCCGATGGGCGCAGTTGGAGCGAAGGCAAAGAAATGCCCTTTGTCACCAAGGGAGCGAATTCGAAACCGACGTTCGATAAATTTGGCGACCTCTACTACCTCGGCTGGCAGGAAAGCACAAAGATACAAGGAGTTCATCGAAGTGTGTTCAATATCGACATTTCCCGAGACGGGAAAACCTGGGAGCGAAAGTATCGTTTCGAAACGCCGAAGTCATTCCAGTATCCCACCTTTCACGAACATGAGGGAACGATCTGGCTGAATGTGACTCAAGGCGATTCATCAGCCAGTCGCAAAGAGCGGATCATGTTCGGCAAACTCGAAACGCTTGGGGCATTCGAATCTCAGGTCGGGAAAACGCGAATCTCGTTTCCGGCACCACCGGTGGAAGCCGCAGAGATGAAGGCCGGGGTAACACTATTCACGGATCGTGACTATGTGTTGGAAGAGGCTCCCGACGTCGTCATGGGGCGACCATTTCTCCGGACCAGCATTGAAAAGTCGGACGTTCTCGTGACCAAGCCGGGAACTCTCTTCGCCTTGACTCCGACGATGCGACCGAAGGCAGCGAGTCAGGAGGAAGCCTTGAAAGCGGCTGGGTTTGCCAAGCGAGACGTCCCGGAAACTCAATTCTTCCCGGGCGAAATCAACCGGGTGAGCCTCTATCAAAAGGAAGTCGCTGAAGGCGAAAGGCTGCGGTTCAGTAAGTTGGTTTTCTTCGTGATGGGAGAGGGAACGGAAATCGTAGAGAGCCGTTTTGCATCCGCCGAAAATTGGGAAGAGAACTCGGGCGAAAAGCTCTACAACGGAATTGTCCTGCCCCGGATTTGGCCGCCGGAACACCTTCAACCGAAGTCGGATGAGCCCATGTCCGTGCCCTACCTGGAACATCCGCCCAAAGTCATTTCCATCGATGTCGGCAGGCAGCTTTTTGTCGATGATTTCCTAGTGGAATCCACCGATCTGCACCGCATTTTTCATCAGGCAGAGAAATTCGAAGGCAACCCTGTCTTTCGCGCGGAAACGGAAGGGGAGAAGAAACGCAACGGGGTGGTGTATCTCGGCCAGGGCGGCGTTTTCTACGATCCTGCGGAACAACTCTTCAAGATGTTTTACACGGCAGGTTGGCGAGGGCCGCTCGCCGTGGCGACGAGTCCGGATCTCAAGGAATGGACTCGCCCCGACCTCGGCTTGCATGGCGGGAACATTCTGTTGCCTGAAGGAGGTGCTTGGGGAGATGGTCGCGGAACCACTGCGGGCGGAGACAATGCGTTGTGGTATGACATCGCGGCAAAGGATCCCAAAGAGCGCATCAAATTTCTCACCTGCTGGTCGCACGTATCCAAGGAAAAGCTTGTGCCTGGCCTGACACACAGCCTGCAGGTATCAGACGGAATCAATTGGTCGAAGCCGGTCTCGTGCAATGTCCCGATGGGTGACTATGGCTCCATTTTCTACAATCCTTTCCGTGAGCGCTGGGTGCAGAGCATCAAGAAAGACGGTCCTCGTGGGCGCTGTCGATATTATGTCGAGAGCGAAGACTTTCTTGATGGAGCCGACTGGACAAACGCAGTCTACTGGACAAATGCGGATCGACTCGATCTGCCGGAACCCGCTGACACGTATCCGGGAGGTGGCGAGGCACCCCAACTCTACAGTCTCGCGGCCGTGGCTTACGAAAGCGTCATGATTGGCATGCACCAGGTGCATCGAGGGCCAGACAATCGGATCTGCGACAAAGGCAAGTTCCCCAAGCTGACCGATCTCGAGTTGGGCTTCAGTCGAGATGGATTCCACTGGGACCGTCCCGACCGGACCGGATTCATTCGTGGCGAGCGCAGGGAGGGCGCATGGGACCGAGCCTACCTTCACACGACGACGGGAGTCTTTGTGGTGCTCGACGACCGGCTCGTCTTCCCTTATTGCGCCTACTCTGGCGTCGAGGGCGATGGCAGTCGGGGCATGTATACCGGAGCCTCGATCGGTCTCGCGAGCCTGCGACGTGACGGCTTTGCTTCGATGGAAGGAACGGGGGCGCTGACGACTCGACCGGTGACGTTTTCCGGAGAGCATCTCTTTGTGAATTCCGTTGGGGAACTGCGTGTCGAGCTTCTCGACGAGGCGGGAAATATAGTCGCTGCTTCCGCGACGATCCCGGTCAACTCCACGAAGCAGAAGATCGAGATGCCGGTACTCGCCGATCTGGCGGGCAAACCCGTGCGATTCCGATTCCATCTCGGCGAAGGAGCCCTCTTTGCCTTTTGGGTGTCCAAAGATCCCGGCGGGGCCAGTGGCGGCTATCTCGGTGCGGGAGGACCCGGATTTGCCGGGTTGAGGGACACCATGGACTAGGAAAATTGCCCCGTCATCGCCATCGGGAAAATCACCAATCAGGCAACTCACATGAATCTCAGACACAAAGATTGCGAAGGATGGACGGCCACGTTCCGTTCTCCAGATGCTACGAATTAGCCCATGCAACGTTTCTTAAATTGGTTCAACACGCTATATCCGGTCTGGCTGGTGGGTCTTTCGGTGATCGCGTTTTTCTATCCGCAGGCAATGCTGTGGTTCGACAAGAACTGGATCTTCTGGTCGCTCGCTGCCTCCATGTTGGCGATGGGGCTCACCATCGATCTGGATGATTTCAAGCGAATCGGAAAAATGCCCGGCAGCGTCGCGCTCGGCTTCATTTGCCAATACACGGCCATGCCACTCATTGGGTGGCTCATCGCCATGCTGTTGCGGTTGGACACTGGAATGACCGTTGGCATCATCCTCGTCGCCAGTTGTCCGGGCGGTATGGCATCCAATGTCATCGCCTACCTCGCCCGAGCCAACGTCGCTCTGTCGGTCGCGCTCACGCTGGCGTCGACAATGGTGGCGTTTTTCTTCACCCCGATTTGGACCAGTGCCTTGGCTGGACAAGAGGTGCCGGTCGATGCCTGGGGCATGTGTCTTTCCGCGCTGAAGCTCACCGTGGCACCCGTCCTCCTCGGCGTCTTGATTCGATGGAAACTCCCCAAGACGGCGGATCGGATCGGGGCCTTTGGACCCACCGTCGCGGTCTTGGCCTTCACGCTTGTCACGGGCGGAATCGTGGCCGCCAGCGCCGACAAGATTGCCTCGAATTTTGGCACGCTGGCCCTCGCAGCGATCCTCCTGCATGTGGCCGGATTTTTCGTCGGTTACGCCGTTGCTAAAATCCTGCGATTCCCCGATTCCATTGCCCGCACCGTTAGCATTGAGGTCGGGATGCAAAATGGTGGACTGGCGGCAGCGCTGGCTCGCCAGCATTTTGCCACCATGCCGCTCGCTGCCGCAGCGGCGGTTTTCAGCGGTGTCACGCAGAATATCGTTGGTGCCATTGTCGCCGCCTGGTGGAAGAGGAGGCCGCCCGCTTCGTGAGCCGACGCGAAATTTACTACTGGAAATGCGACCGGTCGGCGGCCTTTCATGGCACTCATGACCGGGGCATGCCAGCGACAGAGATCGAGACTGATCTGCATCGCGCCCTGAGCCGCCATTTTGATGCCCAGTCGGTAAAATTGAGCGCCGGAGCCGGGCAGGGGAATCACCTGACGTGGAACGCGAAGGTCGATGGAGTCTCTATGTTTGTCCGAGTGGAAAATGGTCCTGAGCAGGATCGACATCTCGCGGTGGAATCGACTATGCTCGACCGGGTGCGAGCCATTGGTGTGCCCACTCCGGAGGTGCACGGGTGTGATGCCTCGCGTGTCGACGTCCCGTTTGCGTGGCAAGCCTTGGAGAGGATTGATGCACCGGATCTCAATCATTGGCAGAAGCAAGGCAAACTCGATGTTGCCCGTATCGCCTTCGACATCGGCGCGGCGGTAGCGAAGTGGCAATCCATCGAGCTTCCCGGGTTCGGGGTGCCGGACGAGAAGCTTCGAGGCCATCACCGGACATACCCCGCTTACTTTCATCTTCAGCTCGATCGGCATCTCGCCTTTCTCGTGGATGGCGGGTTTCTCACCGCCCGCCAATCCGCAGAGATCCTGTCTGCGATCAGCGAACACGAATCATTGTTGGATCTCAAACGCGGCTGTTTCGTGCACAAGGATCTGGCACTGTGGAATGTTCTCGGCCCCCCGGAAAGAATCGTGGCATTCATCGATTTTGATGACGCCATCAGCGGCGATCCGATGGACGACTTCTCGTTGCTTGGCTGCTTTCACGACACCGCTTTCCTCGCCCACGCGTTTGCAGGCTATGAGAGTGAACGTTCACTGCCCGACGAGGCTCGTCGTCGCTTCTGGCTGCATCTGCTTAGAAACATGATTGTCAAAGCGGTGATTCGAGTTGGCGCTGGCTATTTCGAGCGCAGTGATCAATTCTTTCTGATAGGAAAAGGAGGCACTGGCGCCGATCTGAAGAACTTGACCCGTCAACGGCTCACGACCGCGTTGAACGGATTGCGCGGCGACTTGGAGATCGATCTAAAATGAAGACAAAACTCGGCACTTGGCTATCCATCGGTTCACCGGTGATCGCAGAACTGGCAGCCCAATCCGGTTTTGACTGGTTGCTGCTCGATCTCGAGCACGGGTGCGGTAGCGAAGCCGCCATCTTGCCCCAACTCCAGGCCATCCGTGGGACAGGTGTCTCCGCCATGGTAAGAGTCGGTGCCCCACACCCCGACCTGATCGCTCGTGTGCTCGACTGGGGGGTTCACGGCATCATGGTGCCTCACGTGAACTCCGCCACTGAGGCCGAGGAAATTGTTCGATCCACTCGCTATTCCCCCGGCGGGCACCGAGGCTATTCTCGTACCGTCCGCGCCAATGACTACGGCCTTCGTCCCATCGGCGAAGTGCCACCTCCCATGGTCATGGCGCAGATCGAGACCATCGAAGGGGTCAGATGCGCCGGAGAGATTGCCCAAGTGGATGGCATCGACGTTCTCTTCATTGGTCCCGCCGATCTGGGGCATGACCTCCAGCACCGGGCGGAAGCCGCTCCCGGAGACTACGACCATTGCCTGTCGTTGGTCGTCGAGGCAGCCCGTGCGGCAGGAAAACGCAGCGGCATCCTGCTTCGTGATGTTAGTGACCTGGCGAAGTATCGAGACCTCGGATTCACCCACCTCGCAGTCGATTCCGATCTCGCCATTCTTCGCCAGAGCTATCAGCAGACGAACCTCGCCGCCAAAGCGTTGGCTCCCCATCTCTCATGAACCGTTTCTTCCTTTGCCTGCTATCGCTTGCACTTGGCGTCACTGCCGCTGTCAGCGAAGATTCGAAAATCAAGGTCTTCGACATGGAAGCCATTCGTGATCCAAAGACGCTGGAGATCGAGGTGCTCGAGGATTGGCACCTGGTCGAGGGAGCTATCCCGACGCGCCAGAAATTGGTCACCATCAATGTCGGCGAGGTCTGGCCGGGGCAGGACTACCGCGTTCCCGTGCGGATGATTGTCCCGGCAGATCGCAAAGCGAAAGGATTTCATCTCACCGGTGGGCACTCGCCAGATCAATTAAAGAGCGAGACCCGGCCCAGTTCTGTCGAGCAAAGATTGATCAAAGGAGAGGTGGGCTTGGTTTACACCGTCGTTCAGGATCCGCGAACCTTTGGGCAGGGCGAATTCGAAAGGGCCGCGGAGGAGCGTTTTGCCCAGTCTTTGAATCCTCGGCATAAGATTCTATTCTGTGCATGGCCTGCGACACTGATGCGGGCGATTACGACGGCTTCTGCCGAGACAGAGCACTTTGAACCCGGCAAGATCGCGGTATCCGGTTATTCGAAGAATGGGGCGTCTCCCTCAATGGCAATTCTGCATGACGAACGGATGACGGCAGTTCACGCCTCGGTTTCGCCCATTTGGGATTCGCCATTGCGCCTTTGCGATCGAGCCGCTTGGGCGGAACATGAAGACCACGGAGGTTCGCACCGTGGCTTTTCCGGCGGTCACTTTGGCCCCAATTTCAATCAAGCTGCCCTCGATGCGGGGCACACTTGGGAGGAGCTTCAAAAGTTCACGCACGACATCGCGGATAGCGTCTTCGTTTCCCGCAATCTGGAATCCCTCCGAAAACGCGGGGTCGACATGCTCTTTCATCCAGGCACCCACGACATGGTTGCCTACGACCTTGCTTGGGGTGGTGCCCATCATCCCGACATTCCCGTGTATCTGGGCGCCAATACCGGTCACGGAAAAAAGGGGCATCCTCAACTCGAACGGGACGAGCAGAACTTGGCCGCTTTTCTCTTCCGGCATTTCTTTCCGACCAAAGTGGAACCTCTGCTCACTCCTCCGACCGTAGAACACGCGATCGATGACGGCCTGCTCAAGGTTACGGTTCAGTTCCCCGCTGACTCCGGAGAAGAAAGCGGTCGCATCTGGTGGATCTACGATCGCGATCCCGATGGTAGTCCCAAATACCTCAGCGAACTCATTCCAGAGGAGAGCTCGGCAGAAATGACCCACGACCCAAGGCGAGGTGTGTGGGCCGCGGAGATCAAGCTCGATCCGAATGCTTCCCGCATCGACTTCTTCACCAATCACCGGAAGACGGTCCACTATGACGGTCAAGCCATCGCCACCTACCTTTCCTCTCCCTACACTCGCGTGCCCCTGCGCTAGC
>JAGROX010000348.1 GCA_020440025.1 Verrucomicrobiia bacterium | reverse complement strand
AAGCCTTCGCCTCGTCTTCACAATCGCGCTAATCAGAGCTTCTCGCCGCGAAGCGGCTCTGTTCAACAAGGCAGCGTAGCTGATCCCCTCACTGTGGCTAGTTTTCTTGCGCTTTGGCTTCGATTTCGCTTCAATTTCCTTAGAAACGGTTCCTGGCTTCGGTCCGGGGACCAGCTAGCTTCGGACGTTCGCGAATAAGGGGAAAGTTTCCTATTTGATCAGGTAATAAACCAGCATCAACGAATCCCTCGGCGCGTCTTGCTCCGCCAAGGGATCGACTCCATGGAAGCTGTCGGGCGCGACGGTGAAGGAATAGCCGGAATTGGGCAGGAAGGGGAGGCGTTTCGCCAATTGAAACGGTTCATCGGTTGAGGGTTTTTCGGTTTTCAGTTCCTCGGTTTTCGGTTGGGTTCTCCGGTAAAAGGCGGTCCCGAGATGAGCCTGGGATTCATCGCGGGGCAGGTAGAACTGGGTGGTGATGACTTTTTGCTCGATGTCTTTGTGAACGCCGATGCGGTAGCCGGCGAGGTCGCGGATGAGGGAGAGGCGGGGTTCGACTTTCAGCGTGCGCAGACCTTCGCGGCCGAAGCGTCGAAACAGGGCGGGGTAGTGACGGGCGAAGAGGGCGGTTTTCACCTGGGGCGAGGCGAGGGCTTCGTGGATGGGCGTCCAGAACTCGCGAATGGCCGGGGGCAGGGTGGCCAGGGAATCGGGAGTGAGGACGAGGTGGAGTCGGGCGCTGGAGCCATCGGCCTGCATGGCATCGCGGTGGCGCAGGTCCTCGTAAGCGCTGGCCGGGGGCAGATGATCGTGCAAGCGGGCGTAAACGTCGGGCGGGAAGACGGAGGGGAAGGTGAGATGAAAAAAGGGATCGGCGTGGACGGGGGCGGAACCGATGGCGGCGACGAGGGGCGCCAGGATCGGGGAATGGGGATCGAGGATCGAGGGAGGGGAGAGTGGGATTGAGTGAGGAGAGGCGGGGGGAGTGGTGGGCTTTTTCTTTTGGTAGCGGTCGACGTAGTGGCCGTGGGTGGAGGCGGAGGTATCGAGGGCGCATTCGGCGATGGCTTGGTCGAGCGGGTAATGGGGGAAGATCTCGGGGCCGAGGCGGCTGCCCTCGGTGCAGTTGAGCACCTGGAAGTCGGCGGCATCGAAATGGGGCCGCAGGGCGGCGAAGTAGCCGCGCATGAGGTGGTAGCTGTCGGTATTGTTGCGAATGGCCTGGTCGCTGCGGTGCTCGGGGAACCAGTAGCTGTGGGTGGTATCCATGTGGAAATCGCACCCCAGCAGGAACACGCGCCGGAAACCGAGCAGATGACAGATGCGCAGGGCGCTGAGCATGACGGAGCGTCCGCCGCCGCGTTCGCCGTGGTTTCCCCAGTTGATGGTGTCCTCCGTGAGCCATTGCTCGGCGCGGAACTGTTCATTGCGCCGAAACCCGAAGACGCGGGGGAAGTCTTTCACCTTTTCCGCACTGATCCGGTCGTGATCGGCATCCCAGATGGGTTTCTGGTAGTGGGCCAGGGGCACGAACTTGGTGATGGCCGGGTCTCGCCAGATGGAGGCCATGAAGCGGGTGGGATCGTCGACACAAGTCCAGTAGTGGGGCCGGAAGCCGTGGCCGCCGTTGTTCACTCCAAAAGTGAGGATGCCGGGCTGGCGCAGGGCGTGGTGATCCAGGGTGGCGAAGCTGGGGCCATTGAGGATGAGAAACACCGAGCCGCCGCGATGGGTATCCACCAGATCGACGGCGGCGCCATTCTCCCGCAGGAACATGGGCACGGGCCGCAGGGGATGGTAGTGCGCGGCGTCGCGGGTATCGGTCCCGGTGCCGCGCTCGCCCGCCCACTGGAGTTGATCGAAGTCTCGCGGGTCGCGGTAGCCATGGTCCCCATGCAGGGCCTGGCGGACGGGGGAGTCGGGTCCGGGCTGGCGGATGACGATCTCGAGGTCGAAGGACTGGGCGGGATCGATGCCGACCGAGGAGAGGGCGCGATCCAGATCGGGCGCGGCGGCGGGAGTGATCTCCCGTTTTCCCGTGGCGGGCTGGTGGGCGCGGACGATGACGCGTTTGCCGCGGGCGGCGGTGAGGGCATGGGCGACGCGGTGGTGGTCTGATTTCCAATCGACAGACGCGAGTTTAATAACGTGGGAATCGTAGGTCAGGTTCATGGGATGAAAAAAAGCCAGATTTCTGGGAAAATGGGATTGACAA
Source organism: Verrucomicrobiia bacterium (assembly GCA_020440025.1). Lineage (GTDB taxonomy): Bacteria > Verrucomicrobiota > Verrucomicrobiia > Verrucomicrobiales > DEV007 > JAEUHH01. Next base: position 6,521 of record JAGROX010000348.1, on the reverse strand, counting down.
CCGGTTGGGAAACTTGCTGGAATCACGCTAACCAACCTTTAACCAGAAAGGAAAGCACAAAATGAATGATAAAATCGCCAATCAAATCGCCCGTCGTCAGGCTCAGATCGCCTGTGCGGATCGCCCCGAAAACAAGCTGGTATGGGAGGGGCAGTTGCCCGCCCGATTTGAGACCAAGCTAGATGAATGTCGCGCCCTGGTGGCGGCGCTGGAAGCCGACGCGGGCAGTCAGTCTGCCGATCGCACCGGGGTGGCCAAGGACAAGCGGCAGGAAGAGCGGGAGCTGGAAGACATGGCCTACAACACCGCGGGCCTGCTGGTCGCCTACGCCCGGGAAGCGGGGAACGAGTCCCTGGCGACCAAGCACGACAAGACCATGAGTGATTGGCGTCGGATGCGCGACGAGGCCCTGTTGACGGCTGCGCGCGAGTTGGAAGCCGACGTGGACGCCGTGGTGGCCGGTCCCGACGCCTTGCTGGCGGCAGATTACGGGGTGGACGCGGCGCGGGCGGCGGCCTTGAAATCCGAGGCCGACGATTACCAAGCCTGGATCATCGCCCCACGCGACAACATCGGGCAGCGCAAGCAGTTGACCGCCTCGTTGACCGAACAGGTGCGCAACCTGACGGCTCAGTTTGATCTGCTGGAGATGATCGCCCGAGCCTTTCGCGGCACCGCGGCCGGAGATTCGTTTTACGCGGGCTTCGTCGATGCCGGTCAAGTGATCGACCTAGGCCACGGACCGGGAACCGGCAGCGGCGGTGGTAGCGGCGGCAACGGTGGTGGGGGAGGAAGCGGCGGAGGCAGTGACTCGATGGATCCCTCGTCGTCATCGCTGGCCCCGGTGTCCTCATCGAGTTCGATGTCCTACCCGCCGAGTTCGTCGTCGTATTTCCCGTCGTCCTCGTCGTGGTCCTCGTATGCGCCGTCGTCGTCCTCCTACTACCCTTCGTCGAGTTCGTCCCTGCCGTGAGAGGACGGCGAGTCAACCCGGTAGGGTCGATGACTCGACCCTGTTGGGTTGGCGGGGGGTGGAGAATGGGGTGGGGCTCCCGTTTTTGGCTTCTCTATTTGGTAGAGATCGGATAGGGCTCCTTTGGTAACGCACTCTGGGGCCTGTATGATTGAAGGCGCGGAGGGATGTTTTTTTTCATCGAAAAATGCGAATCTCGTTGTTCATCGTTCATCTACTTGTTCTCGGAGTGATTTTCATCTCAAACGGTGAAGATCAGGTCCGCCCGGAACTCGGCGACGTCCGGGGCAAAGATGATCGGATGATCGTACAGCACTATGAAGCGGCCCACGGATCGCCGAGAGAAGCACGGCTAGTCTTCCTTCGCGAGTTCGGTCCTAAAGCGCCTTTGGTTGTGATGGTGAAAATTGGTGGTCGAGATCTTGGAAAGCGAATTCTTACTGCTCAAGAAACGGAACAGATTTCCAAAATGCTGCTCTGGTATCGTGATCGGGCGGACGATGAATCAATTGATGATTCTCGTGAGAACTCGGTTTCTGACTACCAACAAAACTTCGAGATTGTCTGGATACACGAGGGAGAAACGGTCGCCAAAGAAAAATACAAAGACGATGCACTTCCGGAGGGCGCGAAGTTTCTTACGTTCTCTGCAATCATTCGACGATTTGCCGGTGGTCTTACAGATCCCAATGCAACGCGTTAGTGCTATCAAATAGGTAAGAGGGAGTCATTCCCGGAAACCACATGCACTTTGCTTTGCAGAAAGATTAGAGAGAGGAGCGCCACCTACAAGGCGACGCCGCAAATCTCCATGTCCATTTTGCCAGCCCGGAAAGGAGTAAACCCACCACTCGACACGCCTTCACGTCTTTGACAGGGGATTCGCGGGATCGCTAGGGTGGCGGCATGAATTCCCCTTTTTTCCATTCGCGGCGTGAGATGATGCAATTGGCCGGTGGGCTCGCCATCGGAGGACTCGGACTGCCGCGTTTGGTTTCTGCGGCGGATGAGAAGGCAGCGGCGGCGATGGCACCGTTTAATCGTTTTCCCCGGATGGTGCAGGAATACTATGTGGGGAAAGTCCGGGTGGTGGAAAAGCGGGGGCTGGAGCGCAAGATGGCGCTGAAAACGAAGGCGGAAGCCGAGGCCTATGTGAAGGACGTGCAGGAACGGATCGCGAAGGTGTTTTCTCCGATGCCGAAGGTGAAAGCGCCGCTGAAGGCGCAGATCACGGGAACGCTGGATCGGGACGGCTACACGGTGGAAAAGGTGATCTTCGAGAGTCGGCCAAAGTTTTTCGTGACCGCTCATCTCTATCTACCGAAGGATCGAAAGGGCAAAGTGCCCGGGGTGGTGGGCACCTGCGGGCATTCATCCAACGGGAAGAACGCGGAAGCCTACCAGAGCTTTGCCCAGGGACTGGCGCGACAGGGAACGGCCTGCCTGATTTACGATCCCATCGGCCAGGGCGAGCGATCGCAGTATCTGGATGACGATCACCAACTGATCTACAAGGGAACTACCCATGAACACAACATGGTGGGCAATCAGATGGAGTTGTTGGGCGATTTCCTCGGCACCTGGCGGGCCTGGGATGGAATTCGCGCCCTGGATTACCTGCTGTCGCGACCAGAGATCGATCCGCAGCACGTCGGGGTGACAGGGAATTCCGGGGGCGGGACGTTGTCGACCTGGTTGCTGGGGGTGGAGCGACGCTGGACCATGGGGGCACCGGCCTGTTTCGTCACCACCTGGCGACGGAACATGGAAAACGAGCTGCCGCAGGACAACGAGCAGTGCCCGCCGCGCTCACTCGCGCTGGGATTGGATCACGACGACTACCTCGCGGCGATGGCGCCGAAGCCCATCATCATTTTGACGAAAGAGCAGGACTATTTCGATGTTCGCGGCGGGGAGGAAACCCTGGGGCGTTTGCGTCATCTCTATGGGCTGCTCGGGGCGGAGGAGAATGTTCAGCTACAGATCGGGCCGACGACCCATGGCTACTCGCAGGAAAATCGCGAGGCGATGTATCGCTTTTTTAATGGGATCACCAAGGCCTCCGATGCCCAGGCGGAGCCAGCGCTGACGATCGACGATGACAAGACGCTGTGGTGCACCCCGACCGGTCAGGTGGGGCCGGATCTGGGATCGAAGACGGTGTTTCATTTCACCGCACAGCGGGCGGAAGCGTTGAAAAAGGTGCGGGAAGCGAAGGTTCTCGATGGCGAGGCGCTGAAGGAAGCGGTGACGGCGACGCTGCATCTGCCGGCGCGCGATAGGAATGCGGCCCCGGATTTCCGCATTCTTCGGGCCTCGGGTGGCGGGCGGAATTATCCGAAACCTCAATGGATCAATTACGCGGTGGAGACCGAGCCGCGGATTCAGGCCGTCTGCACCATGCTGGGCGAAGAGCGGCTCTACTCGCGTCCGGCGCTCGCTCCCGAAAGTGGCGGCGGACGGGTGCTGCTGTGGATCGGCGATCGCTCGTCGGACGCGGAACTGCGGGAGGAACCGCTGATTCGTGAACTGATCGAAAAAGAAGGCGAGGGCGTGCTCGTGGTGGCCTGCGACGTGCGCGGGGTGGGGGAATCGCTTCCCGGAACCGCCGGGGCAAATCCGCATGGCTACTACGGGGCAGACTATTTCTACGCCGCCTATGCCAACATGCTCAATCGGCCCTATCTCGGCGGCAAAACTCACGATGTGTTGCGGGTGATCGATTTTCTGGCCGGTTCGGGATGGAGTGACATTCATCTGGCCAGCAAAGGTTGGGGCTGTCTGCCGGGCGGGATGGCGGCCTTTCTGGATGATCGGGTGACCACGGTGACGCTGAAAGACCGGCTGGAGAGTTGGCATTCCGTCGCGACCACCGAACACTACGAGTGGCCGCTCAGTCACATGCTCTACGGGGTGCTCAAAACCTGGGATCTGCCCGAGGTGTGGAAAGCGATCCAGGCGAAGACGACGGCGGTCTGAGCTAGCGAAAGACGACTGGGCAATTGGCCCGATCAGGGACTTCACGGCGTGCGGGGCATTCGCTAGCGTGACGCCATGAAATCCTGTTTTCGTGTTGTTTCTGGCCCTTTGGTGGCGGTCGCACTGTTGTTTTCGGCGAGTTCGGCACGCGCCGAGTTTCAGGCGGGGGCGGCGGTGATCGACGTCACCCCGGAGAAGCTCCCGGTGATCGTAAACGGCGGCATGCTGACCAAGAATGCCGATCAGGTGAAGACGAAGGTGAACGCCCGGGCGGTGGCGGTGGCGGACGGGGACACCAGGATCGTCATCGTGGTGGTGGACAGTTGCATGATGCCGCGTCCCTTGCTGGATGAAGCAAAGGCGATGGCATCGGAGCGCACCGGCATTCCGACCGATCACCTGCTGATGTCGGCGACGCACACTCATTCGGCGCCGTCGTGCATGGGGGCACTGGGAACGAATGCGGATCCGAATTATGTGCCGTTTCTCAAACAGAAACTGGTGGAAGCGGTGGAGGCGGCGCTGGCCAATCTGGAGCCGGCGAAATCGGGCTTCGCCAAAGCAGACGCGAACGAGTTTACGGCGCTGCGCCGTTGGATTCGGCGTCCGGATCGGTTGGCGGAAGATCCTTTTGGCAATCCCACGGGACGTGCCAACATGCATTCGGGCCGGGTCTGGGATGATGTCACTGGCGAATCAGGACCGGAAGATCCCGATGTGTCGTTGCTCTCCTTGCAGGCTCTCGACGGACGCCCCATCGCGGTGCTGGCGAATTTTTCCATGCACTACTTCGGTGATCAGGCGCTCAGCTCGGACTACTTCGGGCTTTTCTCGGAAGGTCTGAAGGCAAAGCTGGAAGCAAAAGCGGGAGGCAAACCTTTCGTCGGGCTGATGTCGCACGGTTGCAGCGGCGACATCTGGCGGCGGGATTACACGAAACCCGAGCCAGCCCCGCAGACGATCGAAGAATACACGGACGGTCTCCTGGCGATTGCGCTGAAGGCCTATGAAGAAATCGAGTACGACGCGGCTCCGACGGTGGCGATGGCCGAGGCGCGGATGACGCTGAACTATCGGGTGCCGGACAAGCAGCGTCTGCAATGGGCGCAGCAGGTGGTGGAAGCGATGGGGGACCGGGATCCCAAGGATTCGACCGAAGTTTATGCCCGGGAGCAGATCATTCTCCACGAACGGCAATCGACCGAGATTGTGGTTCAGGGGCTCCGCATCGGCGATGTCGGCATTGCCACGACGCCCTGCGAGACCTATGCGATCACGGGCCTGAAGGTGAAGGCGGCGAGTCCGCTGAAGCACAACATGGTCATCGAACTCGCCAATGGCGGCGACGGCTACATTCCGCCACCGGAGCAGCATCTTTTCGGTGGCTACAACACCTGGCCGGCGCGTTCAGCGGGGCTGGAGGTTCAAGCTGAGCCCAAGATCGCGGCTGCGGCCATCGGGTTGCTGGAAAAGGTGGCGGGAGAGAGTCGCAAGGCGCATCAATTGAGTCGCGGTCCGGCGGCGCAGTCGCTGCTCGGTCTGAAACCGGCGGCGTGGTGGCGGATGGACGAGTTTGCCGGACCGCTGGCGATCGATCAGTCGGGAAATCATCGCGATGCCATCTTCGAGCCCGAAGTGACCTACTTTTTGGAGGGGCCGCGATCTGATTATTTCAGTGAAAATGGAGAGAAAAATCGAGCCGCGATGTTTGTCGGCGGGCGCATGCTGGGCCGGGTCGATGGTTTGGGAAATACCTACTCGGTATCGATGTGGTTGTGGAACGGACTGCCCACCGATGCGCGCGAAGTCAGCGGCTGGTTGTTTTCGCGTGGGCACGACCACGGACTGGGCCGGGTGGGGGATCATCTCGGGATCGGCGGAGCTGGCGAGAATGCCGGAAAGCTGATCTTTTTCTCGGGCGACGATCCATCGAAGGTGGTTGCGGGAAAAACCGAGATTCCGCGCTGGGAATGGCGTCAGGTGGTTCTAGTGCGTGACGGCGACAAGGTTCAGGTCTGGCTTAACGGCAAGCTGGAGCTCGAAACCACGGCATCGGCGGAATTCACCGAAGCGGTCGATCGTTTTTTCATCGGCGGACGCAGCGACGACGACTCGAATTGGGAGGGGCGCCTCGACGAAGTGGCCGTTTTTGATCGGGCGCTGACGGCGGAGGAAATCTCCAAGCTGACCGTGGATTAAGGGGTTACTTGACCTTCGAGAACTTGGCCGCCGCTTCGGTCACTGGCGCGAAACTGCGCCGGTGAATGGGGCAAGGGCCGTGCTCGTTGAGGGCCGCGAGGTGGATTTTCGTGCCGTAGCCTTTGTGGCGAGCAAACTCGTAGGCTGGCCACTTTTTCGCGTAGTCGCACATCAGGTGGTCGCGCTCGACCTTGGCGATGATGCTGGCGGCGGCAATCGAAAGGCTGAGGGAGTCGCCTTTGACCACGCCCTGATGGGGAATGGGGAAATTCGGGACGGGGCGACCATCAATCAGAGCGATGTCCGCCTTCACCGAGAGCCCCGCCAGCGCCTGCCGCATCGCCACGTAGGTGGCTTGGAGGATGTTGAT
>JAGROX010000347.1 GCA_020440025.1 Verrucomicrobiia bacterium | reverse complement strand
GGCCGCGCCCGCCTCGCGGACGTGGCCGACTATGGGGTGACTGAGTCGCTGCTCGACGAATTGGCTGAGCGGAGCGATGCCTACCGCGCCGAGTTGGCCGGTCCCCGCGCCGCCATCAACACCCGCAAGGCCGCCACCGCTGGCCTGACCACCCACATCGCCGCCGCCAGCAAGGTGCTCCGCACCCGGATGGACCGGCTGATGCCCCTGCTCGCGGCTGCTCACCCCGCCTTCGGGACCGATTACCAGAACTCCCGGATCCTGGTGGACTCCGGCGGTCGGAAGCGCTCGGGGAAAGGGTGATATGGCTCCGGAGAGAGTCAGTCGTCAAATCTTGAATCTCTGACTCCATCTTCCGACCCGCTTCGGCAGCTCCAAAAATCCAGAATTGCCGACCGCCCACGTGCGGAGCCCCTCACTGAGGTGTTCGGCGTCCAGCCAACGCGTGCAAGATCAGCCGGATTTTACCCGCTCAAGGCCGGCCCATCGATGGGCGCTTCGGTCAGGGTCTCTTTTCCACTTTCTGAATAGCGTGGCGCAAGCCATCACGAATCGGTTTGTGAGCATCCTGATAGTGTCCGGCATCTTGTTCGTAGTCGCGCCAGCACTTACCCCAAGCGGGCAACGGGTTGAACGGATGCAATTCAGGGCATTCACTTTTAAGGTTTACGTCGTAAAGCAGAATCGGAATAATCTCCACTTCGCCATTCTTTTCTCGTTCCAGCGCCGCAGCCACTTCGACATCCATGATGTAGTCTGATGCTAGGAATTCATAACTGATAAGGCAGACGAAAATGTCCATTCCAGTGAGAGCGGTTCGAATCTCGTTGTCCCACCGGTCACCAGCCTGCAATTGCTGGTCGTGCCAGACATGCGCCACGTTCGTGGATGGAGAGCGGAACTTCAGCAAGGGCCGAAGCTTGGCAAACCACGCGGCATTCTGATGAGAGTAGCTGACGAACAACTCAACCTGTCTTGTCGCGGACGAGTAAGCACCGGAAATACTTGTCATTGCTCCACCTCCTTTTCCGATGGAAGCGCGCCGAAGTCTTCGAGTGTCTCACGTGGTACCCATTTTCCGTTGTATTCCCATTGCTCGACGGCTTGGAGATTCCGATATTCCGCAAAAAGCTCCTGTAGGGTCACGCGGATCATAGTCAGCAGTTCGGAGCGATCGACCTCATGCCCTGCTGCGGTAATATGGACCCAGCGCTCATCCTGAGTTGCCCAGACGCGGGCTCGGGCTTCTCCAAACTGGAGGATGGCACCGCGACGCCAACGGCGTTCGCCTTTGATCAAGGAAAACGTGCGAACCAGTAGCTTTGGTAACAGCGGCCCTGGGACGACCGCGAATTCATAGCGAAGCCGCGTTCGGTCAGCATCGTTCGGTTCCTCGCAATCCTTAGGAGGTTCCACAGGCAGCAATGTCGGAACCAACAGTGTTGCACCCGATTCGTCGATTGGAAAGGCGAGCTGAAACAGGTTCATCAGTCGCAGCAGAAACGGCCATTTCTCTTTTGGGTAATCGACCGCCTCGAGCATTTTCAGCCTCTCGGCACCGGTGAATATGGGGCCAAGCCGATCGACTGTCAGCACGGCATCGGGCGCCAACGGTTGTAGGTGATGGGAATCGTTGGCCCTCAGAATAGAGTAGATTCCGTTGGCCAGCCAGTCAGGTCGCAACACTGTGGTGTCATGCAGGCGCTCGTCTTCGCCGTAGTTGATGGCAATTCCCAAGTCGTTCAACCGGGCGGCCAAGATCTCTTGTTCTTGCGGATCCTTTTCGCCGAGTTCTTTGCACCGCTCCAAATACGTGGCGAAGTCCAAGTAGGGCTCGTCCATCTTCTCCAGCCACTCTTTGACCTTCCACCACTTGGATGGAAACAGGTCGCGGACCTCTGGCATCCCGTCAGCCGCTTGGGTCAGAGCTTCCCGAAGATTCTCGATGGTGTGGTCGTAACCAGCGGCGCATTCGGTGGGAACCCAGGCCAAGATCGGTCCGTAGTTACGTTCGAGCGATTCCCGATCCATCTCCCGCGGACGGCCCCAACTCTTGTTGAGCGCGACGACTACCGGCACTTCACCGACGTAGCTCCGGATCATTTGCAGCCAGTAGGCAGCGTCGCGTTCGGCCATGTCCTCGCGTTCGCCCAGCACCAGCAGGTACAAACTACGTGCAGTCAGAAAGAACTCGTGCATGGCATGCAGTACGTGTTGCCCGCCGAAATCCCACACTCGCGCAGTCACCGCCCCGTCGAAACATTTCAACTCCAGCGGACTGATATTTATTCCATGCGTTTCACCTTCGTCAGGATCGAGCGACTGCCGATTGAGCCGTTTGATAAGGCTCGTCTTTCCTCCGCCACCGCGTCCGACCACCAGTAGTTTCAATTCACGCAGCGCGGCACCTTGATCGCCCCTCGTTGAAAAATAGTAATCCAGAATCTCGCGTGGCGATTTGCGTTTTGCGACAATTTCGGGGGGCAACCGAAGATCAGGGCAACAAGAGACATCTAATTCTGTAAGGTTCGTGAGACTCTTGATTTCAAAAGGCAAATCAACGATCGGATTACCCCGTTTTTCGAAACCAAGGTAGAGTTTCCTGAGGGCACTAAGTAGACCAATCGAAGGTGGTAAATGGGAAATTTGGTTTCCCTGCAAGGTTAGATGTTTCAGCCGTTTCAATCGGCCGAGTTCCTTCGGGAGTTCGCGGATCTGGTTATCTGAAACATACAAAGTAACAAGGTTCCTGAGTTGTTTAATAATCGACGGAATTTCGTCGAGTTCATTGTTGGCCAAGTTCAGCCACCTCAACCGGATGAGCAGCTCCAACCACTTCGGAAGCGCACTCAATTGATTGTGGGAAAGGTCCAGCTCTTTTAAATGCGCTAACAGGCCCAAGGACCCCGGAAGCGTAGTCAGTCTGTTGTGGGAGACGTCCAACTCCTCTAACTGCGTGAGCAACCCCAACGACTCCGGCAGAGCCACTAAGTTGTTCTGAAAAACGGTCAACGACCGCAATTGGGTGAGTTTGCCTAAAATCTCCGGAAGGGCGGACAGTCTATTATCGGATAGGTTCAATGATTGCACCGCAGCGAGCCGGCCAATCGACTTCGGTAGCCTATCCAGGTGCAGACTCTTAAGATTGAGATACTTAGCCTCCGATCGTCGCGCTTCTTCGATTCTCTGCTCTGCGGTCCAATAGGCTTCGGCTGGTGCCATAGTAATTCCTCATTAAGTGACTGCTAGGGATTTGCTTTTTCAACCCCGTCGTTACTGCTAGGGATTTACTTTTTCAACTGCTAACTGCTAGTAGGGCCCCACCAGGGCTCAGGCAACGAAGTCTGACATTGTCCCAACCAAAGCCGTGAGGAGACAGCGCGGTTCTGCCCATCACTTCTTGCCTTTGCCTCTGGGCACTGACTCGGCTTCGAGGCGGGCTTTCAGCTCGGCCATGGTGGTGGTGTCCTGGGCTTTCAGCCAGGTGTCGTAGGCTTTCTTGCGACTGGAGACGTACTGATAGGTATCGAAGATCGCGCCGTTGCCGAGCGCCCGGGGGTCGCCTTCGGCTTCGAGCAGGCGCATCATCTCGTAGCGCAGTTCCTCTATCGTTTTCTGAAAGGCGAGATCCTCGGCGAGGTTGCGGACGCATTCGGGATCGTCGGTGATGCGATAGAGTTCGTCGGCGGGCCGTTTCCCGAAGGAGAGATCGTAGTAGTAGCCGCCGAGGGTCTTGATGACTTCCTTGGTCGGGCTGTCGTCGCAGTTGCCGAAATTGGTTTCGGGATTCCCGGCCGGCCAACGGTCGGGAAAGAAGTTGTGCACGTAGAGAAACTCCTTGGTTCGGATGGCTCGCACCGGGTATCCCCAGTCGTTCGGTCGACCGAGATCGTGGCGTTCCTTGCCGGTGAGCATGACGTCGCGATTCTCGATCCAACCGGATTTCTCCGACTTGATGATGCCCACCAGGCTCTTGCCGGTCATCTGCTCGTGCGGCTTTTCTCCGGCGAGTTCGAGAAAGGTGGGAGCGAAGTCGCGGACATTGATGAAATCCTCGACGACCCGACCGGGCTTGATGCCTTTGCCCCAGCGCATGGCCAGCGGCAGGTGAAAGCCTTCCTCGTGAATCTGTCCTTTCACAAAGGGAAAGGGCATCCCGTGATCCGAGGTCACGATGACGAGGGTGTTTTCCAACTCACCGCGATCTTCCAGAATCTTGAGGGCCCGTCCGATCTGCTGATCGCACCACTCGACTTCGATGGCGTAGTCGAGCAGATCACCCCGGACGATGTCGTTGTCGGGAAAAAACGCGGGCACGTCGACGTCTTCCAGTTTTTTCCCGAGCCTAACCCCTGAACCGAGTTCATACCCGCGGTGCGGTTCTTTGAAGCCCATCCAGAAACAGAACGGTTTTTCCTCGGGCTGCTGCTCGAGAAAGGCAGCGAAGTTTCCCGGATAATCGGTCTTGGCGATGCCGGAGGCGGGGACCTCGTGAGTGAGTTCATCGAAGCTCGGTCCCGCCGGGTTCCGGGTTCTGCCGGTGACTTTGAAGTCGCCAGGGCCCCAGCCTTTTCCGGTGAGGCCGACGGTGTAGCCCGCCACTTCCATCAGGTCGGGATAGACAGCGAATTTCGCGGGAAAGATGCTGTTGTGACAGGTCGCCTCTTCGAGTTGCCAGGTGTTGCGCCCGGTGAGAATGCTGGCGCGACAGGGCGAGCACTTGGGATTGGAGGTGAAGGCGTTCTTGAAGAGAATGCCCTCGGCAGCGATGCGATCAAAGTTCGGTGTCTTGATCCAATCACAGCCATAGGCACCGGCATGGGTGCTGCCGTTCCAATCGTCAAAGATGATGAACAGGATGTTGGGTCGATCGTCTTCAGCCGCCGTTGCTGAATCGCGAACCGAAAGGAATAGGCAACAGCAGCCAAGGAGAATCAGGAAGGGGCGGTAGTAGTTCATGGGGTAGAAAGTAGATGCCGGATTTCGTTTACCAAGTGGGAGTATGCCCGGGTGAATCCGCTATCGCCACGCCAGAGTCTGCACCTTTCCGTGTTCGGGATGAGCCTTGTCCAGGGCTGACAACTCCAGCGTGATGTCTGTCGCGGAAATCGTTGCCTTCACCCAGCCGTTGGGCCGGGCCAGATCGAAGACGTAGGCGGTGGGCGGCAAGTTGATCAAGTGAAAGCCGGAATCGTCAGGTTTGTGCCCCCAGTTGTGACTGTGCCCATAGACGTAGGCTTTGGCCTGGGGTCGGTTCGCGATGAGTTGGAAAAAGGGATCGGTATCGATGAGGCCGGTAATTTTGACTGGCTGGTCCGCAGGGACTTCGCCAGCCGGGACGACCTGAGGATTGTGATGACCAATCAACAGCGTCGGTTTGTCGGGATTCGCCGCCAGCATGCGATCCAGCCACGCCAATTGGGCTTCACCAAATTCGCCCTCGACTTTGTTGACGAAACGCAGGGAATCGAGAAACACGAAATTGGCGACCCGGGACTCCACCATGGCAACATGCTTGCTTTCCACCGGCGGGTTCTTTGCTTGTTGGTCGGCGAAGGCCTGGAAAAACGGACCGCGATCATCGTGATTTCCCATCGTCATGTGGATGGGGAGTTTTGCCTCGATCAAGGGCGCGAGCAGTTTCGCAAACTGTTCGTAGTCGCCGGGCAGCCCGACATTGAAGGCGCAATCGCCATCGATCAACACCCCGTCGAGGGAGTCTTTTTCCGCCAACACCTCGGCGACTACCCGCCTCAGGTTCTCGGACAGATTGGTCTCATTCCGGGAAACGAAACCGGCGTCAGCATGAATGTGAGTATCGGACAGGAAGGCCCAAGTTTCTGACTCAGACTCGGCAGCCAATGAGGATAGCGAGGGAAGGCACGAAAACACCGCCGCTCCTCCCAGGAATCGACGACGTGAAACCACGGAATTGAGATGAATCGACATGATGAAATGATTTTTGCTGATCTGATCAGGCTACTCGGCGGCATCGAGCATCCCGACCTCTTTCAGGAATGCGGCCGACTTTTCCAAAGCCATCTCGTAGAGCGGCTCGGTCCGGATGAGGTAGCCGTGGACTCCGCCTTCATTGACGACGAGTTCGCTTCGATTGCCCAACGCGAGCATTTGTTCATGAAAGGATTTCGCCCCCTTGAACGGCGTCGTGACATCGCCGGTGCCATGAAAAGTGATGGTCGGAGGCAGGCCTTTTCGCACGTGATGCACCGGCGACAATTCCTCCCAGCGGTCACCGATTTTCGCCTGACCGTAACCTTCGGCAGAGGTGTCGATGACGGGAAAGAGGAGCACGAGCGCATTCGGAGCGCAGGAGACCGAAAGGTCGTCGCTGTCCTCGTTCACCTCATCGAACATCGCGGTGGCGACAGCCAGATGTCCGCCGGCCGATCCTCCACTGACGACGATCCGATCGGGATCGATCCCGAGTTCCGCCGCATGAGCCCGCACGTAGCGAACCGAGGAACGGGCATCTTTGACACAATCGAAGACGGTGACGGATTTGTCGGGTTGGTAGAGGCGATATTGCACGCTGATTCCGACCATGCCATGGCGTTTGGCAAAATCGGCGGCGAAAGGATACATCCGGCGCGGCTCCATCCCCTGCCAACCTCCGCCATGGATGATGTGAAAACAGGGACGCTTGTCGGTGGCTTTCCAGCCTTCGGGTTCGAAAATATTGAGCACCAACTCGCGACCGTCGACCTCCTTGTATACCACCGTGCGAGTCGGTTCGAGCACAGCGGCGAGTTTTCCGAGATGATCGAGAGGCTTCGCGGCGGCTGGCTTGGCCGGCTTTTTCGCGGGGGACTCCTGGGCCGGCAGTGAGGAGACGGCAAAGAAAGAGACGGCAGTGAACAGGGAAAGGAAGATTCGTTTCATGAGCAAGGAACCCGAGCATGACAGATTCCCGATCAGCGGGCAAGAGACGCGCCTGCGCATCGACATCTGTGGATAGTGTGTTTCGATGTCTTCATGGCAACCCCGCCCGAGCATCATCGCGAGATTCAAGTCGGAGACACGACCGTGACCATTCGAACGATTCGTCCGACGGATCGCGAGATTGGCATCGATTTTGTGAAACGCCTATCGCCCACGGCGAAATACCTCAGGTATCACCACGCGATCGAAGAGTTGGCCACCGACACACTCGATCGTTTTCTGAATCCCGACTACCCTGACGAGATGGCATTGATTGCCGTCATCCGGGACGAAGACTCGGCTCTCACGACCGGCACCCGGCAGATCGCCGTCGCTCGCTATCATCGCGGCGCCACCCCGGAAGACGCCGAGATCGCCATCGCAGTGGCTGACGACTGGCAGGGACGCGGCGTCGGGCGACAACTGCTGATCGATTTGCGCGAGTTCGCCCTCGGAGTCGGCATTCGACATCTCGTGGCCAAGGTGCTTCCGCAGAACGGGCAGATGCTGGCCTTGGCCCGCAAACTCGGTTTTCAATACGAGACCGCTGACCCTGACGACGGCACCGTAGCGCTGGGTAAAGGATTGCCGAGAGAGTGATTGCCATTCATTCGCTCGCTCACCGAATCCAGATGCCCCTGCCCGTTCCACCGCCGGGCGTGGTTTTGGGGTAGTCGGGATTGGGTTTCTGAATGATCTCTCGAACGACGCGATCCATGGGAAGTTCCTCGGCAGACCCCGCCACGCGAATGCCGCTGATGCTCAGATCACGAACGGTGCAGTCGAGATCGGGTGAGAAAATTTCGACCCACCTCGCCGGGTCGTCGGAACCGTGTTTGTAGGTCTGCGACTTCGGGCCGATCTCGATGAAACGAAAGGCGGGATCGGGTGAGAAATTGAGACTCACGTCACGGACGGTCAGTCCGGTCACCTCCGCGTGGACCTGAAGACTACCCGGTCGAGTGAGAACAATGTCTTCAAGGAATATATTCTCGGCTCGACCGAGGCCCGCACTGAAATCCTTGTCCCGCCCCGACTCCAAGTTCGGCTGGTTGTAGAGTTTGAAATCGCGGATGTCCTCTACCTTCCGGATCACGATGTCATGCAGATCGCATTCGACGGTCCCACCGTCTGGAAACTGCTTTACGCCCGGCAGGAGACGAATGGAATCGGTCGACTCCGCTTCCAAGGGGGCACCTCGAATTTTCTCCACTAGCACGTGATGAATCGGCCCCCAGACCGGCGCATACTGCTGCCAGTCCCAGGCATTGAGCGCCACCGGATCGTCCCGCAAAGTTCCTGAAATGTCTCTCACGATGGCGAAGCGGGAGGCGCCCATGACATGCACCCCGTCGCGGCCATGATCTTCAAATTTGATGTTCTCGACCAGAAACTCGGTTCCGTTCCCGATGTGAACCCCAAAGGCTCGAGACTGACGGATGGTGAGATCTCGAACCACCACTCCCCGGATGTTCTGTAGCAGGATGACGCCGTGACAGCCCACCACATAACCCTCCGTGGCAGTGTGCCCGCGGACGTTGCCATTCTCCATGCCGGGACCAAAATTCAAGGTCGTCCAGATGCCGCCCTCGACCAAGATATCGGTATCGGGAATCAGATCGTCCGGCACCGGCCCCTCCCGAAAGGCGACGACCCTTTCGTTGCGCAACAGGCAGGAATTGACGCCGGGCTTGAGGCGAATCTCGGCTTTTGGTGAAGCCACGAATCGCTGGCCCGATTTCAAGACGATGGGCGCATCGAAGTAATAAGGGGTATCGCGTTCAGGAAGAAACACCGAGCCAGTGGCATCGAGCGCTGCCTGAACGGCGGCGTTCCAGACGCCTGCCGTCACTTCCCGTTCCGAAGGCTGGCCCTTCTCGTCCGGCCAGACCTCCTTCCAGGAGTGAGAGCGAACCAGTGATTCATAACGGGAAACATCAGACTCGACCGGGAGTTCCGCGAATCGCTTTTCCACCCGCGCCGCCATGGTTTCCACGCGACCCTTTATCTCCGCGACCAGAGAATCGGAACGGGGTGAAACGTCCTCAGCTTGAAGTCGGCTAATTCCTACGTTGCTCAAGAGGAAAGCGAAAACGCCCCCAAGCAACAGGGCTCTGGATTCGAGTAAACGAATCATGGTGCTTTCGCTCCCGCTCTAACCCAGTCGAGATTAAATCGTGCCACCGTGAGGCGTTTGTCGCGCTCGTAGAAACAGAGCACGGTTCCATCCGGCAACACCGCGAGGTCGGAGTAGGCGCTGGAGCCCTCCTCCAAGGTCCGATTGGCAATCCAGTCGGCCCCATCGTTTTCACTGAGCTTGATGGACACATTGACCCGCGATCCGCGACTGGCGGGAATCTCCTTGCCGTCCTTGTCGAATTTCAGGCTGTGGGGATTGGAAAACAGAAGCGTCCCCGGTTTGCCCGGGATGTCGGTGAGTCCGGCCATGCAAACCGGATCCCAGAGCGCGTCCTCGAATCGAGGCACCGACCACCCGGTGGCTCCGTCGGGACTGATCGTGACCAGTCGACGGTTCGGCGAACTGACACTGCGGGTATTGAGCATGACCCGCCCATCGGACAACTCGACTGCGGCAGTTTCGTTCGGGTTCTTGAACTCGCCTTCATTGGGCACCGCGATGTCGCCGGCTTTCCAGGTTTTCCCGTGATCATCGCTATAGATGGTCGCCGCCATCGAAGGCGCATGAGCACCGCCAGTGCCGTAGGCCAGCCAGACGGGGACCATGAGACGACCGGTCTTTTTCAATTGAATGCCGTGCCCTGGCCCAGTCGCCAGCACCGTCCAAGGGCAGACGGATTTAAAGGCCTCGAAGGCGGCGGTGATTTCGACCGGCTTGGAAAAAGTGACCCCGTCGTCATCACTGCGCTGATAGAAACAGCGGGCGTAGTTGAGGCAGTAGAGAAAATGCACTGCTCCCGTTTTAGCATCCACGATGGCCACCGGATTGTTCACCGTCTGCTCTTCTGCCTTGGCTCCTTTCTTGAATTCCGCGACCGAGAGGCGCTCTCCGAAATGAGCGATCTGCCGGGCAGCTTCCCAGGTTTTTCCTCCATCGGTACTGCGACGCAGGTGAACCTCGATCTCACCCCAATCGGCCCCGCTGTTCTTGCGGGCTTCGCAATACACCAGAGCCGTGCCCTTGGTCGTCACCACCACACCGGGAATTCGAAAGAGGGCGAAGCCGTCCTTGCCACCTTCAAAAAGATCGATCTTTTCAAGAGAAGGTTCGGCCTGGGAAAAACTCGGGAACACCAAAAGCAAAAGAAGCGGAAGAAGGAATCGTGATCGTAACAGCATGGAGAAAGGCTGACGCTTTCTCCGCGCTTGTGCCAGTCTTTCTCGTCAAAATAGACGCTCTGATCACGTCCCTTTCCCTGGATCGTTGAAACGGCCAAGATGGTAGGATGAGAGTTTCCACGACGCGTCCATTGATGCTTGTT
>JAGROX010000346.1:606-2481 GCA_020440025.1 Verrucomicrobiia bacterium | reverse complement strand
GCAGCACCGCATCGAAGTGATCGAGATAGTCCGCATCGGCAAAAGCCGCCTCCGGCGTGGTCACGTAGTCAAAGTAGATCGCGTCGCGGCCCAGCGCCTTGGCCAGCATGGGGTAGTAGAGATCCGATCGGTGATTCGTTGCCTCGTGGCCAACAAACAACACGCGGACCGGTCCGGATTCAGGCCTCGCCTCGGACAGGGAAGGAAGCAGAAGCGAAAAGAGCAGGCAGAGAAAGCGTCGCGAGTTCATGATTCGGGAGTTGAAAGGGATTTCAGGCCAGCAGGATACGCGATCCGGGGGAATGCCGTCTTGCCCGAACGCGACTATTTTTATCATGAATTGGCCAGCCCTGTGAAAGCCCTCCCCGACAGCGATTCCACTCTGAAAGCGGCGTTCTTTGATGCCATGTCACCGGCATCGCAGATTTCCGTGGTGTTGGATCACCTGCCGGACGTCGCCTTCTTCGTCAAAGACCGGGAGTTTCGGCTCGTGGCGGCCAATCGAAATTTCTGGGAACGGGTCGGCTGTCATTCCGAGAGCGATCTCATGGGGCGCAACGATTTCGATCTCTTCCCTCCGCATCTGGCCGAGAACTTCCGTCGCGACGACGAGGAAGTCATGGCGACCGGTGTGGCAAAGCTCAAGATCATCGAACTCTTCTTCAATCGGCAGGGATTGCCCGACTGGTATTTTACCAACAAGTTTCCCGTCTTCGGAAAAGGCGGCGAAGTCATCGGCGTCCTCGGCACCGTCCAGAGTTACGAACGCAGTCGCGCCGCGATGACCCCTCACGTGCAACTCGATCGGGCCGTCGCCTGGCTGCGCGATCATTTCCGCGAACCCATCGCAGTGACCGAGCTGGCCCGGATCGCCGGAATGTCATTGCGACAGTTCAATCGCCGATTCCGCGAAGCCTTCGGAACCAATCCCCGCGATTTTCTCATCAAAACCCGGGTCCAAGCCGCCTGCGAAGCCATGCGGAACACCGAGTCCCCCATCGCCGAGATCGCCGTCGATCTCGGCTTCTACGATCAGAGTTCCTTCACCCAACATTTCCGCCGACACATGGGCATGACCCCGTTGCAGTATCGGAAAGGGGGATAGGGGTGGTGGGATTGGCGTGACGTCAGAGTAAACACTTTTCGCTCAAACAAGTAACCGAACTGCTCGCTGGGAAGCAGGTTCGTATCCTTGCCTTATTCGGTTTCATGTTGCGTTCTCGGGCATCTGGGAAGCCATTCTGTCTGGAACAGCTTCTGCCAAAATGTGGCCAAATTTCCTTTCAAGCAGCCGATTCACAGCCATCCGCTTCTGGTGAATCTGAAGCATATCCCGCCGCCATTCGGGAGTCTCTTCAAAATCAGGCTCAAACTGAAGTTTTTTCTTGCGATACCACTCCTCACAAACTCGATGCAGATCCAGAATCTCTTTATCTCGACGGAGTGGCTTTCGAATGTTGTCGATCAGTCGGTCCCTATAAATCCGTTTCGGATCAGGTAGGAATAGAATCCAAGTGTATGGAGGTAGATTTGGCGTGATGTCTATTAATTCGTTTTCGGGCGACCTCCAGACGCAATGAAATTCTGCTTCGATATAAACCTTGGGATACTCCCAAATCGCCCAACCATGCTGCGCTTCGCCTCCGTGTTCTTCGCAATATCTAGCGACATTGCCATAACATTCATTTCGATCTCCAGTTTTCACCGAGTTGCAACGAATGAACTGCGGCTGCCCTTGTGGAACGATCGTCCTGCAAAAGCGAAGCGTTGGTTTTGTGATCAGTTTTGGCGGAACAGCCATTTCTCTTCACCGGATAGAACTAGTTCACCCAATCGCCTATCGATATTCCTCTGACGAAATGCAGTGGGACGGTT
>JAGROX010000346.1:0-462 GCA_020440025.1 Verrucomicrobiia bacterium | reverse complement strand
TGGCCCCTCTTTGCCGTTGAGAACCCCAATCCACTGACGGGATTGACCTTTTCAGCCGTTGAGGACCCCAATCCACTGACAGGATTGACCTTTTCAGCCGTTGAGAAGCCAAATCTACTGATGAGACTGACCTTTTCACTTGTTGAGAAGTCCAATCCGCTGATAGGATCGACCTTTTCACCCAATGAGAACCCCTCCCGCTTCATCCGGGACCACTTTTCACCCAGTGAAAACCTCGATTTCAAAATTGGACTGAGCCTCCCCGTCAGCAGTTGGGCGATTTTTGTGAATTTTTGCCGTGTTGATCCATGAAAGATGCCGAGAATGACTTCGAAACCCCGTTTTTGGATCCCCGGATTACCCTCGCTTAGCAGCTGGCGGCGCTGAATCGGTGGTTTCCTCTGCCGCCGTCCCTCACCCCGGTCGATTCAACAGGGTCAGGTCCGCGATCTAACCCTGTTG
>JAGROX010000345.1:6498-9155 GCA_020440025.1 Verrucomicrobiia bacterium | reverse complement strand
ATGCCGCAGCAGAAATAGCCGACCAAAAGCGACTGCCTCACCCTCAACAGGAGTAGAGACACGCCGACGACAGCCGTCAGCATCACCGCCACCAGAGAGAACAGTGGAGGCACGCCACCAGCGGCCAAGAGAAAGGACGAAAATTGGAGTTCAATCATGGAAAACCATTTACAAAATAGTCGCTGTCATCATAGCCGCGCCCAGCGCCGCTGCCTCAACCTATCTGCGATCCCCTACCCCAGCAACACACGCACCGTTTGCAACAAAATCTGCGCAGACCGCGTGAATGATACCCGTCAGGCTGCATCAGCTAGATACCACCTCAACGCAACCTACTCTCAACCACATGAAGAAGCTTTTTCGTCCCCTCCCCACTCTGGGAATTTTTTCCGCGCTCGCCATGGCTCCGCTGATGGCAAACGCCGGCGAAGCCGACCTTTCCAAAGCCATCGTTGATTCGCCAACCTTGGTGGATCCTTGGGTCGACACCATTCGTCCCATCTCAAATCCGACTCACTTCGATCTCGCGATTCCCCAGACCCAGCTTCACCCGATCTTCATCCACAACCGGATGCCGGACGTGGTCGACACCATCATCGGCAAAGTTCCCGTGGGTGGTGACTATCAGGTCTATGCGGTGCAATTGGAACTGGCGCTCAGCGAGCGACTTTCGATCAACGCCACCAAGGACGGCTACATCGATTTCAATCCCGACAACACCCTCGAAAGCACCGATGGCTGGGCCAATGTCGCCGCGGGCCTCAAGTATGCCTGGCTCTACCAACCGGAGGATCAGCTCGCGTCCAACTTCCAACTCCTCTATGAGATTCCCATGGGAAATCAGAGCGTCTGGCAGGGAGAAGGCGATGGCGTTTTCGTCCCGTCCATTGCCACCCTGAAGCACTTCGGCAACTTCCAGTTCGCCAACCAGTTCGGCTTCAAACTGCCCGTCGACAACGGAGCCGAGAGCACCATTTTCTACACCAGCGCTCACGTGAGCTACAAGCTGACCGACTGGTTCCGTCCCCTGGCGGAAGTGAGCTGGTTCAACGTGGTCGATGAAGGTGACGGCGGTGCCCGTTTCAATGATCACATCGGCGGTGCCCTGCCTTCGGTGGTGGCTTTCGAAGCCGGCGATCTCGTCAACTGGGGCGCCAGCAATGCTGACCTGAACCGCAACTTCGTTACCGCCGCCCTCGGCTTCCGCGTCTGCATTCCAGATAGCCCGATTGATCTCGGTTTCGCCTGGGAGTTTCCTCTCACCGATCAGGATCAGGGCCTGATGGAAGACCGCTTCACGGTGGACATGGTCATCCGCTTCTGATCGTTTGAACTTTTCTTGATCTCCCTTATTTCTCGAAAAGGGCGCTTGCTTGATGGCAAGCGCCCTTTTTTGTGTCTCTGTGACGGGCTCCCCCCACTCACAACCGCTCATGGCTGACGATCCATCACCTTCCCTTTCCCAGCCGAATTCGAATCATTATCCGATCGTGATCTTGAAGGACGGATCACGAGCGGAGCTGCGACCATTGACCCCGCAAGATAAGCCCCGAGTCCAGGAGGCTTTCCGACGCCTTTCCCACGAGTCCCGGTTTCGTCGCTTTTTCACGCCTCTCGAAGTGCTCGATGGTGCCCTGCTGGAGCGACTGACTTCGGGAGATGGGATCGATCACGTGGTCTGGGCGGCCATGAATCCGGATGATCGCGACGATCCTGGCATGGGGGCCGCGTCATTCTGGCGATCGAAATCAGATCCCTCTGAGGCCGAGTTTTCCGCCACCGTCGCCGATGAACATCAGGGACGCGGGATCGGCACCCTGCTTTTGGCGACCCTCTGGACCCTGGCTCGACGAGTCGGCATCGAGAGATTTCGGCTCGTGGCGCTGAGCGACAATTTTCCCATCATTCACTGGATGGAAACCATCGGGGCCTCCATCGATTGCGACAGCGGAACCGTTTGTGATCTCATCATCGATCTTCGCGAGGAATCCCGCGGAGCGATTCCCATGACACCCGAAGGCGATGAGTTGCTCGATTGGCTGGAACGACTACCCGCGATCCTCGATTTTTCCTCGCCGGAGAGTTGAGTTTTTGAAAAGGTGAAGAGGTTCTCCGCCCCTTCTCATGAGCCCAGCCCTCCCTCGACCGCGCCCCACGCTCAAGCAGCGACTCATCGGACTGGCCATCGCCCTTTTCATCCTCGTGGTCATTCCGGTGTTCGCGATGTGGATCATCGTCTGTCAGCCGAATCTGGAGCGAAATCAGCCGAGTGAGGTCAAAGTCGATCCCGCTCGATTGGAGGCCCACGTTCGACTCCTCTCCGAGACGATGATTCCCCGGGACTTCGCCCATCGGGAGAACCTCGATAAAATCGCCGACCATCTCGAATCCGAGTTCGCGAATCGAGGCGCTCGAACGTCCCGCCAGACCTATCGGGAAGGTGGGCTTTTTGAATTTCACAATGTCAGCGGTTTCTTCGGCCCCAACGATCCGGCCCTGCCCAGAGTCATCGTGGGCGCACACTACGATACCTACGACGAGTATCCAGGTGCCGATGACAACGCCAGCGGTGTCGCCGGAGTCATCGAACTGGCGACGCTTCTGGGCCAGATCGATCCGAAAAACCTGACGCTTCCCATTGAGCTCGTCTGCTGGCC
>JAGROX010000345.1:0-6442 GCA_020440025.1 Verrucomicrobiia bacterium | reverse complement strand
GCGAGTTCCCTGAATAAGGCCGGAACCTCGGTGCGCCTGATGATCTGCCTGGAGATGATCGGCTACTACTCAGATGAACCGGGCAGTCAATCCTATCCGATGCCGGTCTTACATCTCTTCTACCCTGGGCGAGGAAACTTCCTCACGGTTGCTGGAGACTTTCACAACCGGGATTCCATCGCCCTTGCCAAATCCGCGATGCGAGGCGCGACGCCACTCCCGGTTCACTCCATCAGCGCTCCCCGGAGTCTGCCAGGAATCGATTTCTCCGATCACCTGAACTACTGGGCTCAGGGATACCCGGCCATCATGATCACCGACACCGCCTTCTACCGAAACGATCGCTATCACACCGAGCGCGATACCCCGGACACCCTCGACTACGAACGCATGGCTCAGGCGGTGACGGCCACTTTCGAACTTATCCGCAAGGTGGCGGTGGCACCCTGAAACCCATCAGCCAAGCAACCACGTCACCTCAGCCGCTTTCACCTGCTCGGCGGGATGCGGACTGCCACCGGCGAGCACTTCATCGATGACGGGACGTTTCTTTTCTCCGGAAACCAGGAAAGCCACCGCCCGCGCCGCATTGATCACCGGATAGGTCAGGGTCAGCCGCCAGCTGTCAAGTTTCGGAACGTAGGTGGCCACCGCCCAACGCTCGGTCTCGGTTAGGGCTTCCGTTTCCGGAAACAGCGAAGCGGTGTGACCATCGTCCCCCATCCCGAGCAACACCAGATCGTGGGCAAAAACCGGTTCCCCGGCGAGTTGTGCCAGTTTGTGCAACTGACCGTCGTAACGCTCCGCCGCCTCGGCTGGCTCCATCTCGCCCGTCATTCGCATCACGCTCCCCGGAGGGACACCGGCCGGATCGAGCAGCGATTCCTTCACCATCCGATAATTGCTGTCGGCATGATCTTTCGGTACACAACGCTCGTCGCCAAAAGTCAGCAACACCCGCTCCCAATCGATGTCATCGCGTGCCGCCAGCGCCGCATAAATCGGCTTCGGCGTCGACCCGCCACATAGGCTCAGGCGAAATGCACTGAATCCATCCGCTTGTTTCGCCACGATTCGCGAAGCGATCCATTCCGCCGCTTCCTCCACAAAATCCTCCAACTGAATCACGTCACTCATAAACAAGCCCTGAATCCTGAATCCCAGATCCTAACTCCTCAATCTTCACATCACCATCCCGCCATCCACCGTCAGCACCTGACCCGTGATGTAGCGTGCGCCTTTTCCAGCGAGAAACCCAACCGCATTGGCGATGTCGTCGACCGTGCCGAGTTCGTTTAGGGGAATGCCTTTCATGATTTCAGCTTTCTGATCATCGGTCAATTCACCCGTCATGTCGGTGGTGATGAAGCCGGGAGCAATGGCATTGACGCACACCTTGCGACCGGCGAATTCCTTGGCCAGTGCCTTGGTGAATCCGATCAAGCCCGCCTTGCTCGCCGCGTAATTGGCCTGGCCGGCATTGCCCATCAGCCCTATGACCGAGCTGATGTTGATGATGCGGGCGTCCGGTTGTTTGAGCAGGCTGCGTTGAAACGCTTTCACGGCGTTGAACGCTCCCTTCAAATTCGTATCCAGTACCGTGTCCCAGTCGTCCTCGCTCATTCGCAGTGCCAGTCCGTCGCGGGTAACGCCGGCATTGTTGACCAGAATCGACACCGCGCCGAGGTCCTCGGTGATCTGTTTGCCGACCGCAACCACTGCATCGGTATTGGAAATATCGACCGCATAGCCACGAGCCTCGCCCTTGCCCAGCGCGTTCAATTCGTCGGCGGCCAACTGGGAATTGGCCTCAGTCCGGCTGACTACCGCAACCTTCGCTCCAGCCTCGACAAAGCGCTTGGCGATGGCCTTACCGATTCCCCGGCCAGCGCCAGTGACGACCACGACTCGATCTTGGAAAGATTCACTCATGAGGCTTCCTGTTCCATTTGGGAGCGGCGGGTGCAACGGAAAATCTCACGCAGAGGCGCAGAGACGCGGAGGCTTTGGTCTTCAGGATTCCTGAAAACGGTTCACAATCCGGTGGATACCATCCTTGGCCAGTGCGGCACCGAAGTTGACGAGCAGCCCGCGCTTTTCGAGTTCATACACCAGAATCCGGTGATACACTGATTCCAATAAACCCGGCCCCAACTCACAGTGGATGTGAATCACGGTATCCACGATGGCCCCAGATATTTCATTCGTTTTCATCCTCATTTTCTACCCCAATGAACCAAGAAAGCCAAATCCTCCGCGCCTCTGCGCCTCTGCGTGAGACATTTTCCCTCATTGCCATCCTCTGCCTCCTCCCCTTTCTCGCCCCCGCCGCCGACCTCACCACTCTGGCTCCCGGCGCCAAAGCACCCGATTTCGACCTTCCCGGAGTCGATGGCAAGAATCACACCCTCGCCGAATACGCCGACGCCGAAATCCTCGCGGTTCTTTTCACCTGCAATCACTGCCCCAGTGCCCAGGGAGCCGAATCCCGATTCAAAAAACTGGTCACCGACTACGCCGACAAGAGCTTTCAACTCATCGCCATCTCGCCCAACGATCCCCTCTCCATCCGCCTCAACGAACTTGGCTACGCCGTCTATGGTGACACCCTAGAGGAGATGAAAAAACACGCCAAGGATCAGGGATTCACCTTTCCGTATCTCTACGACGGCGAAACCCAAAGTGTCAGCAAAGCATTCGGCGTCACTGCGACGCCCCAGATCTTCATTTTCGACAAGGAGCGCGTGCTTCGCTATGTCGGTCGCATCGACGATTCCCGCTATGGCGACGAATCCCTGATCAAAACCCACGAGGCCCGCGACGCCATCGAAGCCCTTATCGCGGGAAAGGAAGTCGCCGTTCCCCAGACGCGTGCCCATGGCTGCTCCACCAAATGGGCGGACAAACGCGAGGCGGTCCTGAAGTATAATGCCGAGTTCAAAGAGAAACCGGTCACCCTCGAACCCATCGCCGCCGATGCCCTGAAAAAGCTCCGGGCCAACGGCACCGACAAGCTGCGCCTCATCAATCTCTGGGCCACCTGGTGCGGCCCCTGTGTCGCCGAAATGCCTTCGCTTGTCGCCGCCGGACGTCAGTTCGAAACCCGAGGCTTCGACATGATCACCATCAGTCTCGATGACGCGGCCGCGGCCGACAAAGCGCTCAAGCTGCTCCAACGCAACCACGCCGCCCTGCCCAAAATGACGGAGGAATCGGTGAAGGAAGAGGGACGCGCCACCAACAACTATCACTGGACCGGTGATCCCGATGCCCTCGCGGAAATCGTCGATCCCGAATGGCCCGGGGCCCTTCCCCACACCATTCTGGTCGCTCCCGGCGGCGAAATCATCTCCCGCCACACCGGCGAAATCGATGCCGATCAGCTTCGCCGCGAGATCGTGGCCCATCTCGGGCGTTTTTACACGCCGGAGTGATCCGGCTTTTTTCAGAATCCCGAAAACGAATCAACCCTGTCAGATCGATGACCTGACAGGGTTGAATCAAAACGATTTCAGCGCCAGGGCGCTCGGGATCAAATCAGCCCGGCAGCAAACCGAGTTCCTTCACCGCTTCGCGCTCCTCGCGGAGTTCGCCGATGGTGATGTCGATCTTGGATTGGCTGAACTCATCGACCGGCACGTCCTGAACGACGCTCCAGTTCGTGCCATCGCTGGTGATGGGAAACGAGGAGATGAGGCCTTCGTCGACGCCGTAGCTGCCGTCGGAGCAGACACACACGCTGTTCCAGTCACCGGCCGGAGTCGGCGTGACCAGGCTGGCGACAGTGTCGACCACCGCATTGGCCGCCGAGGCAGCGGACGATGCACCGCGTGCTTCGATGATGGCCGCGCCGCGTTTCTGGACTTTCGAGATGAATTCTCCCTTGAGCCAGTCGTGATCGCCGATCTTCTCGGTCGCCGGAGCGCCGCCGATCTTGGCGTTGGTGAAATCAGGATACTGGGTCGCACTGTGATTGCCCCAGATCGTCATGTTGGTGACGTCGGTGACGTGAACACCTGCTTTCTGGGCGAGCTGAGATTTGGCGCGATTCTCGTCGAGGCGAGTCATCGCGAACCAACGATCGCGCGGCACATCGGCACCGGCGTTCATGGCGATGAGACAGTTGGTGTTGCAGGGATTGCCCACCACCAGGGTGCGAATGTCGCTGGCGCCGTTCTTGGCGATCGCCTGACCCTGGCCGGTGAAAATCTTGCCATTGATGCCGAGCAAATCGGCGCGTTCCATGCCCGCCTTGCGCGGGACACTTCCAACGAGCAGAGCCCAATTGGCGCCGGAAAAACCGACGTTCAAATCCGAGGTGGCCTCGATGCCGTGAAGCAAGGGAAAGGCGCAGTCGTCGAGTTCCATGACCACCCCTTCGAGTGCTTTCATGCCGGGCTCGATCTCGATGAGACGCAGCTTCACCGGCTGGTTCGGGCCGAACATCGCGCCACTGGCGATACGAAACAAAAGGGAATATCCGATCTGACCAGCCGCGCCGGTCACTGCCACACTAATGGGGTCGCTCATGTCTTTTTTAAGGGGAATAATTGCTACTCTGGTAAGGCGTCACTCTGCCGCCCGACCGCTATCGATCAAGAGTTTTCTGGAGCGGGAAGTCAACTCCGTCCAGAAGGGATTGCGTGACAACTCGGTCACCGACGGCTCCAGTCGCCAGGCCCAATTGCTGCCTTCCATGACGCCCGGAACATTGATGCGATCCTTTAAACCAAAGAGGTCGGTGATCATCACGCCAGCGTAAATCGACGGAGTGCTAAACAGCGCTCCCAGCAGCTTTTCACGAACCTCATCCGAATAGGCGGGCACGTGGTCATTCTCGATCGGAATCCCCGCATACTCGCAGAGGCTGAACAAAAACTGACGCGCTTCCCAGCCCTCGTGACTTTCCCGTCTCGATTCGTCGTTCCAGATGCACAATTGCTGCTCCCACTGAACCTTCATCGGAAAATGGTCGTGGGTGGCGTAAGTCGCGAACGCCAGTTCGGGAAAGTGAGACGGTGGAACAATCTTGCCGTCGACGTTTTCCCACTGCGGCACTTTCATGCCCGGGATGCCAATGCTGTCGAGACTCGGGCTGACATAGTCAGGCACCATTCCGAGATCTTCGGCGATGATGGCGGCATCGCCCGCCGCATCCTGCAACACTCGGAAATATTTCTCTCCGTCGGCGCGATTGGCTGCCTTGTTCTCCTCCGTATCGTCCGGACGAGGCTGAAAGCCCGGTCGGCGTCCCTCGCAACGTTCGGCAGCCTCATCTTCGCTGAGCGGGAAAAACTCATCGTTCCGCACCGGATTCCAAGGGAATCCGTAAATGCGATAAAATCCGAGCGCATGGTCGATGCGGAACATCGAGAAAATGTCCACCACCTTTCGCACCCGCTGACGCCACCAATCGTAGTCGCGCTCCTCCAACACGTCCCATCGGTAGAGAGGAATGCCCCAGTTCTGTCCCCATTTCTGAACGAAAGGATCGTCTTTGAAAAGCTTCTCCGGTGGCGCGCCGCCATACCAGTTCAGATCAAAAATGTCAGGATTGGCAAAAACATCGACACTACAGGCACTGATCCCGATCGGAATGTCGCCCATCAGGCGCACCCCTTTTTCATCGGCATATTCCCGCACCGCCCTCCACTGTCGATGAGCGATCCATTGGACCCAGGCGTAGTGAACCATCTGGCGCTCGGTTTTTTCGCCCTCCACATCGAGCAGGCCATCCACGTAGGACCGCGCCTTCTCGATGGTATTGAAGTCCTCGCTCCAGTCCTGCCAGACGTGACTCCCCCCCTCCATGTCCATGATCAGCCGAAACAGACAATAGTCGCCCAACCAATCGGCCTCGGCCTCGCAAAAGGCGTGAAATTCCTCGTCCCTCTCGGTGCCCTGCCGATAATGCTTCGCCAGGAAACCCGAAAATGCCTGCCACAGGAGATCCTGCTTCAGCGCGCGCACGCCCTCATACTGGACATTGCCGCGACGGAGTTTGTCGATGTGATGATCGCGCAGCGTCTTCCAATAGTCGGCCTCGGAGAGATCGACCAAACCCTCGGGCGAACAATCCAGCGTGATCGGCTCCAGCGCCACGGAACTAATGGCGTTGTAGGGCGAGTTGTCCGGACCGGTCTCATTGATCGGGAGCAGTTGGATAAATCCGTAGCCCGCGCCCGCCGTCCAGTCGACGAATTCCCGCAGACTGGCGACATCCCCGATCCCGAGATCTTTCTCAGTCCGAATGGAAAATACAGGAATCAGAACCCCTGCCGTGCGATCGCTGGCCGGGCTATCGGTCTCAGAAGAGATATCAGTCATGAAACGGTGAGGAAAAAGTCGTCAAAACAGACTCCGTGGTTGCAGCTATCATGCCAGCATTGTTCCCGGTGACAAGTCGACGTTTTCGGGGAATTCAACAGGGTTAGGTCGCGGA
>JAGROX010000344.1 GCA_020440025.1 Verrucomicrobiia bacterium | reverse complement strand
ATCTTTGCGACGGCCACCAGGAGTTTGATCAGCGCACCCTGCAACAGCACGAGTCTCCGCACACCACCAGCGACCTACTTTACAAGAACGCCCTCTATGACGAGTCGCGGACCATTTTCAGCGGTCTCATCCAAGTCTGCCCGGGCGCGCATCACACCGATGCCTATCAGAAATGCCGCAACCTGCTGGGCAGCGAAGAGGCGGAGGCGAATTCCATGCCGGGGCTCGAGATCGATGCCGATCAGGTGAAGTGCAGCCATGGCTCCACCAGCGGACAGATCAGCGACGAGGAGATCTTCTACCTCCAGGCGCGTGGCATTCCGGCGAGAGAAGCCCGGCAGATGATCAGCCAGGGATTCCTCAACGAGGCGATCGAACGACTCGCGGGACAGGAACTTAAGGAAACCATCGCCCAGCGATTCGAGGAACGTTTCGCCCTCCTGACCTGATCCAGATCAGGGCAGCGGCTCGAGACGTTTCCACTGCTGGGCGAAATCGTCCGAAAGTGGAGCAAGCGTTTCAGCCAGCTTCTCGGCCTCCGTCTTGAGCCCGGTTTGACGGGCATACCACGCGGCCTGAATCCAATCGGCGGCAGTGGAATCGTCAGGAATACCATTCAGCCACGTCTCTTGGGCGGCGGCCAGCAACCAGGCTGGTGCGACGTCGACCCAGGGCAGGTCATTCGGCCCGAACATCAGATCCACTACCAGTTTTTCCGCGTCGGCCGAGACCACCTTGCAGTCGATGGGCAGCCCCTGCTTCCTCGCCAGTTTGCCTTCGTAGTCTCCCTTGGCCAGACTGATCACCAGCTTTTCTTTGAAAGCGGCCGCCTGATCGATCGCCGCCAGGTAGTCGGTCTGCAACTGCTTCACCGCAGCCGTCTCCGCAGTGAACGACGCCACGGAATCCCGGGTCGTCGCGAAGTCGAAATTGGCCATCGTCGCAATCGACGGCGTCAGCATTTCCACCAATCGATCCCGCTCTGCCACCGCTTCCGGCGTCCACGCGTCGCCGGCGGGGGGAATCATCGCGGGTGAGCCATCATCTGGAAACGCGGGGGGCAATGTCTTGACATCGTTGGTCGTCGCCATCTTCACCGGCGGAGGTTCAACCGAGGGAACCGGTTCAGGAGGCGCCTCCGCCAGCGCTTTCTTTGCCGCCAACAAATCGTCCACCCGCTTGAGTCGGCTCTCGGCCAGCGCCCTGGCGCCGCCCTTGGTTTTGAATGCCTTCACTTCGGCCTCCAGCTTGCCTTTCAACTCCCCCATCTCCGCCACGCTCATGGCAATGCTGGGCTTCGGCAGATTCTTCAATCGTTCGGCATCCGCCCGATAGGGTTCGACCAATCCGCGATAGGCATTCATCCATCCATACTCGGCCGGAATCTCTGCCGCAGTGAAGGCATCGAGAAAACTCATCGCCGAATCGAACTGACCGTGATTCCAATTCTTCAGGCCATAGGCCAACAGCGCGATGCTCTCTAGTGATCCCGGCTTCAGTTCCTTGGCGGCATCGGGCATCACCGGCAGGGGATCATTCAGAATCCGTCCCGCTTTTCGGAAAAAATCCGCCTCAGGGTGGGTTCCACCCTTTTGATCTTCGTAGCCAACCGCTTTGGACATCTCCTCGAACTTCGATTGGACTTTCTCCCCCGATTCTCCATTCACCAATCCCGCCAGTCCGGCGTTGAACTGAGTCCAACCCAGGGTCGGTTGCTGAATGTCACCCAGCACCAGCAAGGCGTCGAAGGCTTTCGCCGCCGCCCCCGATCGCCCGCCCAGTAACAGGTCGCGAGCCTCGTTGTAGCGAGCCGCCACCGCCTTTTCTCCCGCGGTCAGGACGCGGTCGCCACCGCTTCCCACCAGATTGTCAGGCAGATCGGCACCTCCCGATCCACTCCCGAGAATCATGGCAATCACCAGACCGATCAATGCGATTGAACCACCACCAATCCCGATCCAGGCGGGAATACTCAATCCCTGCTCTTTCTCGGCCAAGGCACTCTGCCGTCGGGCCCGCGACGCCGAATTGCCCGGCAGATGTGACTGCGCTTCCTCAATCGCCGCCAAGAGACGATCGTAACTTTTCGGCCTCACCTCCGGCTTGTAGGCCATCATCTGATCGATGAGTCGAATGGTATAGGCCGAGGCATTGATCCCCATGTGCCTCAAGCTGACCGGCCTCGCCTTGATCTCCCGCAATTCATCCAAAGATGCCGTGTTCGCATCAAAAGGCGGGCGCCCCGCCAGCGCATGAAAAAAGGTCGCCCCCAGACTGTAGATGTCCCCCCGAAAATCATCGGGCTTGTTGTCCAGCTTCTCCGGCGGCACATAGAAAGGCGTCGCCCAGAGATCTTCGACCTCGTCCTCACCGCCCTGCTGCACCGCCAGACCAAAATCCACCAATTTGCCGTTCCCGTCGGCAGTCAGGAGAATGTTTCCCGGTTTGATGTCCCGATGAATCAACCCTCCCTGCAAGGCGGTTCGCAGCCCCGCCGCGACATCATGGAGTAGGTCGAGAGCTTCCCTCTCCTGCAGTTGGCCGTCGCTGTTGATGCGCTCCTCCAGGCTGACGTTGTCCACCAGCTCCATCGCGATGTAGAAATACCCGGCATCGGAACCCACCGTGTAGACCTTCACCACGTTGGGGTGATTGATGGATGCCGTCAGCTTGGCTTCCCGCTCAAACAAGGCCATCAGCGCCGCGTCGCGACTGAGATCCTGGTGCAAAATCTTGAGCGCCACCTGACGACTGAGCGCCAGATCCTCCGCCAGGAAGACCTGGCTCATGCCCCCTTCGCCCAGCATTCTCGTGATCTGAAAATTGCCGAGAATCGTCCGCACCCGAACCGATTGATCGCAATGAGGACAGTTGATTTTGGAAAACGGCGAAAGCCCGGCGATGTCGATGTCGGCGCCGCACTCCGGGCACTGATTGATCTCTACGCCGATGATCTCCGCGTTTTCGATCTCTCCGCCGGTCAATCCGGCATCCTTGTCTTCCTCGGCCATGTATCGCTCTACTGATTTCCCTTCTTCTTTCGACAGCTTTCCGCAACGCTGTTCAGAAGCGCGAATACTACCGACCCCCGCGAACAGCGCCAGCCTAAAGATAGGCAAGCCGCCCAAAATGTCACCCTCCGCAATCAGAGTCGCCTTGGACATTCTCCCCTCTCGCATCGCGACCCGAACTGGACGAGCGCCCCGCTCTGCCCCAAGCTGTCGCCCAACTTGAGCATCCGCGACACACCACCCACTCACGAGGATGAGGACGATGACGAGAGCATCGCCCTCGTCATCACCGCGCCCGACGCCGGCGAACGCCTCGACAAAGTGCTCGCGGAGCATTGTCCCGACCTTTCCCGATCCCGACTGCAGGCATTGATCAAAGCCGGGCACATTCTCGTCAGCGGCAAAGTCGTCACCAAACCCCGCCATCCCCTCGCCATCGGCGATGAAATCCTCATCACCGTTCCCCCACCCGAGCCCACCGAGATCCGCGCTCAGGACATCCCCCTGCAAGTGCTCTACGAGGATGCCGAACTCATCGTCATCAACAAAGCCCCCGGACTCGTCGTCCATCCCGCGGCAGGAAATCATGACGGCACCCTGGTGAA
>JAGROX010000343.1 GCA_020440025.1 Verrucomicrobiia bacterium | reverse complement strand
TGATCTCTGAGGCAATCTGTAGGACGGGCACCTGAGCGTATCAGTCGGCGTTTAGCCGCGCATTCCAAGCAAGTAACCAGAAGTCGATGTGAAGGCTGAGGGTGAGCCCGTCGTGTTTATGAACAGCCGCGAAGGTTTGACCTGTGGCGTTTGTGGGAAAACACTGGAGCGGGATGCGCTCGTTGTGCTGGATCAGGAGGACGGGGCCAAGTGCCTCTCATGCTCCAAACTAGACCATCTGGTATTTCTCCCCTCTGGCAGCGCCGTCCTCTCCCGGCGTGCACGCAAGAATTCAGCCCTAAGTGCAGTGGTGCTGAAGTTCAGCCGTACACGGAGACGGAACGAGCGACAGGGAATCCTGGTGGAAGAAGAGGCTTTACGAGAAGCTGAAGAGAAATGCTTGGCCGACGAGGACGTTCGCCAACGGAGGAGGGAACGGGATGCCTTACGACGGGAAGAACTCGATACCGCGTATGTGAAGCGTTTTGCCGACGAGATCCGTCGGATATACCCTGGATGCCCGGATGGCAGGGAATTGGAGATTGCGGAGCATGCCTGTCGGAAACACAGCGGACGGGTAGGAAGGACGGCGGCAGCCAAGGAGTTTGATCCGAGCATGATAGAGCTTGCGGTCAGGGCCCATATTCGGCACGCGGAGACCGCGTATGACGAGCTGCTGTCCGAAGGTTATCCACGAGAATTGGCACGCGAAGAGGTGAAAGTGGAGATAGAACGCGTGGTAGAACTCTGGGAGAAGGGTTGAAAGCCGAGTTACCAATGGAACAAGGATAGCGATTTTCAAGCCTTGCAGAGAGCGGGCATTTCACAGGTCAGTGAGCTGTGCGACAAGTTGTCGATTTCGCGTAAGACACAAGAGAGCAGAGGTCAGAAAGGAAACCACAACCTACATCCGATTCGATACCGGGCCTGAGTTCATCGCTACTCAGCCCCGGAAGAGTCTTGTCAGACACGGGCCAATGGCGATAACTAACCCCGGTTCTTCTCACTCAGCATGGGCCAAAAACTGGAAGGGTGGCACCGGCACCGCGCTCGGCCCGGGTTGGAGGGGCGCAGTCCGTCGATGGGTCTTCTCGTCGTGGTGGTCTGTTGCAAAGGAGTGTCCCGCGATGCCATCCAAAGGACTGGGTGATCCGCAATGGCTCAGTCCCTTGGCGACGTGTGTGTAGATCATGGTGGTGGATACGTCCGAGTGCCCGAGCAATTCTTGGAGAGTGCGTATGTCTGTGCCCTGCTCGAGGAGATGAGTGGCGAAACTGTGGCGTAACGCATGGCTCGTCACCCGCTTCTCGATGCCGGCAGCTTTGGCCGCCTGCCGGATCGCGTTTCCATAGACACCGGTATGGAGATGGTGACGTCGTCGCACCTTGCTGTCGGGATCCACCGAAAGATCTGGCCCCGGAAACAACCACATCCACTTCCAGTCCTCTCCTGCCTTGGGCCACTTTCGCGACAGAGCCTTGGGCAGCGCTACTCCCGGCACGTTGGCAGCCCGGTCCGCTTCATGGATTTCTCGCAATCGCTTCTTCCATTCGATCAGTTCCTCTGCCACCACTTTGGGCAGCACGGTCACCCGATCGCGATCACCCTTGCCTTCGTGAACCGTCACCTGGAGACGATCGAGATCCACATCCTTCACCCTCAGATTCAGCAGTTCCTTCATTCTCAGGCCACTGCCATATTGCAGCTTGGCAGCGAGTAGGCAGTTCTCGGGCAAATGGGTCAAGAGAGCCGCGATCTCCTGGAGATTCAGCACTGTGGGGATGCGACGATGCGTCTTGCGCATCGTCACCTGCAAATCCACTTCTTCACGACCACACACTTCCTTGAAAAAGAAGACGAGAGCGTTCAGTGCCTGTTTCTGGGTGGAGAAACTGACTTTTTGATCGGCCACCAACCACGTGAGGAAGTCCCGAGCCCGGTCAGAGTCCATCGTGGCTCGCTCATCACCCACCCAACGGGCGAAACGTCCCGCCCAGCCCGAATAGACTTTGCGGGTGGCCAGCGCCAGACCTCGACGGGCTCCGGTTTGATTCACTGCCGTCCTGACCCTTTCCTCAAGAGCCATAGTCCGGGTCCCGTTCTCTTCCGCCCACGCCAGCCACCCCAGATACCAGCGGAACGCCTCCGTCCATTGATCCAACTGCCAGGCTTCCCGTGGCTTCGATTTGATCTGAGTTTTCCAGAAAACCCGAGCGGCCTCGGCGGAGGGCGGGCGATTCTCGGACCTTCGCCATTTCTCGAACCATCCCAACACAAAAGCGAAGCCGCCCTTTTCCCGATGATTCAAATCCCGCGATGCCTGGAGGTCATTGCTCCAGGGAAAGCTGTTCACCTGTGGCGTGTTCATGGTGACACCATTTCCCCTGAATCGGCAGAGGGATCAAGCGAAAAATGTCACCTTCGTGTTTCCAAAAATTCGCGAAGTCCGAAAAGTTAGGGAAACTAATCTAAGATATCGGATTTTCTGGTTTTCCATAAAATTTGGAATGCTGAAAGAAAAAGCCACCAAGAAATTCAGTGGCAGAATCGGCCGCTAGCCCTTGACATTCAGGCGAAAATCCGCTTCTCTCTTGGCGAAGGCTCATCGTATTTCGTCAGAAAAATATCGATATACGAGTGGGTGAATCAATACTGTTCGGCTTGGAAGGGAACTCACAT
>JAGROX010000342.1 GCA_020440025.1 Verrucomicrobiia bacterium | reverse complement strand
AAAAATGGCGCAGCAGCGAGGATTCGGAATGGTACGAAACCATGATCGATCACTTGCTGGCTTCTCCGCGATATGGAGAACGCTGGGGACGCTTTTGGCTCGACCTGGCCGGTTACGCGGACTCCGAGGGCGGCACCTCGGCTGACCCGGTTCGGGAAGTCGCTTGGAAGTATCGCGACTATGTGATCAAGGCATTCAACGAGGATAAACCTTATGACCGTTTTCTTTTGGAACAGATCGCCGGGGATGAATTAATCGATTGCGAAAAGGCGTCGGAAGTCACGGACGAGATGGTTGAGAACCTGGTGGCGACCGGATTTCTTCGCATGGGCATCGATCAGACGGGCTCGCGCACAATGAACTTTGTGCCGGAGCGACTCGGCGTGATTGACGATGCGATCAAGGTGCTTGGCTCCGGCGTCATGGGGCTCACCCTGGAATGCGTCCGATGCCACACCCACAAGTACGATCCTATTCCCCAGCGCGATTACTATCGGCTGAAAGCGGTGTTTCAGGGCGCGTATGACGAGTTCGACTGGATGAGTTTCAAAACGCGGACGCTGGACATTGCCACCGATGTCAGAAAGAAGCGGGTTGCTGAGGTCAATCCACCGCTCGAGGCGGACCTCAAGAAGCTCGAGGCGTTTCGAAAGAAGAAGGTGATTCAATGGCAGCGGGAGATACTTCGTCAGCACTACCCGGATCAGCCGGAGGCGGATCGCGAGGAAACCTTCGTGGCTCTGGGTCGAGCCGACAATACCCGCACCTTGCCTCAACGGAACCTGGTCGAGATGCTGCAAACGGCGATGGTGACTCCCAACTTTCAGCAACCGGAGTCCGTTCAGAAAGCTCGCCAGGTGGTGGACGATCTGGATCGCGAGATCGCAGGGGTTCGCGCTCGATTGGAACCGTCGCTGGCCATTCGAGCGCTGTGGGACCGGGGTGATCCATCGCCTACCTACATTCTTCGACGCGGTGAACACACCAAGCCGGGCCGACTGGTGGGTCCCGGGGTTCCTTCCGCTTTGACCGACGGCAAGACACCTTTCGTGGCGGAGCCGCCATTTCCGAACGGAACGCCGAAAACCGGGCGACGGCTCGCCCTCGCCCGCTGGTTGACGCAGCCCGAGCATCCGCTCACCGCGCGGGTGATGGTGAACCGGATCTGGCATCACCACTTTGGCAGCGGCTTGGTGGCAACATTGGAGAACTTCGGGGTGAAAGGCGAGCCACCCAGTCATCCGGAGTTGCTGGATTGGCTGGCTGTCGAGTTTGTGAAACAAGGCTGGAGCATGAAGGAAATACATCGGCTCATGATGAACTCGCGCACCTATCGGCAATCCAGCCGGATCACCGATGAGCGATTGGAGCAGGATCCCGAGAATCGGCTTCTCTCCCGGATGCCCCTTCGCCGCATGGATGCCGAGGCTCTGCGCGATTCGCTGCTATTCGTTTCCGGGAAACTCGATGAAACCCCGGGAGGCGTTCCCGACGGCGTGACGGTGAATCGGGAAGGCCTCGTCGAGGCAAATCCCACCGAAAATGGCGGCTGGCGGCGCAGCGTCTACCTTCAATATCGTCGGACCGAGATTCCCACGATGATGGACACTTTTGACTATCCGGAAATGGGTCCGAATTGCGTTTCCCGATCAGTTTCCATCGTTTCGCCGCAAAGCCTGATGTTGATGAACAATGATCGGGTTCGGGGTTTGGCGGCCGCTTTAGCTACCCGGGTCGAAGAAGAGTCTCCCGGCGACCTCGGAGAAAAGGTGGATGCGGTCTATTCCCTGGCCCTGAGTCGTCCGCCGACTGGCGAAGAGCGAAGGCTCGGAATCGAGACGCTGAAAAAGCTTCAGGACGCCTGGCCGGATCAACCGAAAGGTCCCTTGGAAGCTTTCTGCCACACGATTCTGAATTCCGCGGCGTTCATCTACCTGGATTGAAGCAAATGAAAAGTTCGAACCACAGGCTGTCCAGTCGCCGAGATTTTTTCGCCCGCACCAGCGATGGCATCTTCGGTGCGGCATTGGCATCTTTGTTGGGCGATGACCTTTTCGGGGCGGAGGCACCGCATCAGCCTTTTAACCTGAAGCCGAAGCAGGGACATCACCCGGCCCAGGCAAAATCGGTCATTCAGCTTTTCATGAATGGCGGGCCGAGCCAGATGGATCTCTTCGATCCCAAGCCGGAGCTGAATCGATACGACGGCAAGCCTTTCCCGGGAAATATCGAGGAGATCGGAAACTCGGACACCACCAGCATCGGGGTGGTCATGGGTGGTCAGTACGAGTTCGCCCGGCATGGCCAGTCCGGCATGTGGATGGCCGATTGCCTGCCACATCTCGGGGAAATGGCGGATGATATCTGTCTCATCAATTCGATGTGGACCGATCACCCGAACCACGACAACGCCCTGTATAAGATCCACAGCGGTCGATTGTTCATGGGCTACCCGACGCTGGGTGCCTGGACGACCTATGGTTTGGGATCGGAAAATCAAAATCTTCCCGCCTATGTCGTCCTCAACGATCCGCTGGGCCTGCCGAAAAACGGCACCCGAAACTGGACCTCGGGATTTCTGCCTCCCACCTTTCAGGGCACGCGACTCCGGCCGACCGGTTCTCCCATCCTGAATCTCAAGCCGCAGTTTGAACAGCCCTCCGCCGTCGCCGAATCGGCCCGCGGATTGCTGAATCAGCTGGATGAGATTCATCGGAAAGAGAGAGCTCACTATCCGGAACTGGATGCCCGCATTGAATCCTATGGGCTGGCAGCTCGGATGCAGCTTTCGGCCGGCGAGGCGCTTGATATTTCGAGAGAAAAAGCGCACACCCTCGAAATGTATGGGGTGGGGGACCGGCGGACCGATTCCTACGGGCGCCGCTGCCTCCTGGCGCGTCGACTGGTTGAGCGGGGAGTGCGGTTCGTGCAGATCTTCCTTGAGGAGCAGCCTTGGGACAGTCACGCCGATCTCGGCGCGAATCACCGTGCCATCTGCGAGCGGACCGACAAACCGGTGGCGGGACTCCTTCGCGATTTGAAACAACGTGGTTTGTTGGACAGCACTCTGATCGTTTGGGGTGGCGAATTCGGACGGACCCCGACCACTCAGAAAACGGGAGATGTTTACACCGGGCGCGACCACAACATGCAGGCCTTCACCTCGTGGATGGCTGGCGGTGGGATCAAGGGGGGAACCAGCTACGGCAAGACCGACGACTTCGGACACGCGGTGGTGGAAAACGGCGTCAGTGTTCACGATTTCCACGCCACCATCCTGCATCAACTGGGTCTGGATCATCAGAAACTGTTCTTCAATCGCAGTGGCCTGGAAGAGCGATTGACCGGAGTTGAACCGCCCCGCGTCGTCACGGAAATTCTCAGCTGACCGGAGGATGAAACGTCGCGCTTTGCTCAATTCGGCCCTGATGGCAGGAACCTTTTCGCTGCTTGCTTCGAAAGATCGCACCGTTGCCGCCGAGGAACCGCGCTTGGAGATCATCGATACCAACGTCAGCCTGTTCCACTGGCCCTTTCGCCGACTGCCGCTGGATGAGACCGACAGGCTGGTGAAAAAACTCAGCTCTCTCGGGATCGGCCAAGCCTGGGCTGGGAGTTTCGAAGGGGTTTTTCAGAGGGACATTCGGGCCGTGAATCAACGGCTGGTTTCTGCCTGTGCCGCTCATGATTTGTTGGTGCCGATCGGCTCGATCAATCCGGAGTTACCGGGTTGGGAAGACGATCTCAGGCGG
This sequence comes from Verrucomicrobiia bacterium, assembly GCA_020440025.1. Lineage (GTDB taxonomy): Bacteria > Verrucomicrobiota > Verrucomicrobiia > Verrucomicrobiales > DEV007 > JAEUHH01. The sequence goes on along the minus strand of JAGROX010000342.1, from coordinate 996 downwards.
TGCCGGGAAGATCATCACATGCCGGGGATCCGGCTTCATCCGAACTATCACGGCTATTCGCTGGCAGATGAGAATTTTCCCAGGTTGTTGTCACTGGCGACGAATCTGAAGCTCTTTGTCCAGATCGCGGTCGCTCTGGAAGACATCCGCACCCAAGCGGCGAATCTCCAGGTGGCTGATGTCGATCTGACCCCGCTTCCGGAAATTCTGAAACAGCATTCCGCGGCCCGTTTGCAGATCCTGAACTGGAAACCACGCGGTGCGGTTCCGAAGGCCCTGGCCGAGGCATCCGGGGTGTATTTTGACACCGCCCGGGTGGAGGGGACCGATGGGGTGGCCGCTCTGTTGAACATCATTCCCTCGGAACGCGTCATGTTTGGCACACACGCCCCGTTTCTGATTCCTGAAGCGTCGCTGATTCGCGTGCACGAATCAAATTTGGCGAACGACGACCTTCGATCCGTGCTGCAGGGAAATGCCAACCGGATTCACTTCTGATGAGCGACGACGAGGGAACAGTATTCGGCCTGCCTTCGGCGGAGCAGTTGAAGCGATATCGGATCTGGGATTCGTATTTCCTGCCGTCCCACGGACACCCGGGAGCGGACGGCAGCAGCCAACTCTTCGCCGATGTCGAACGTTCGATGCGCGCCATCGAGATCGGTAGAATTGAGAAGCTCTGCTTTTTTACTCACGTCGGAATTGGCACGACCCCGGATGCTGACTTCGAAAAGATGATCCGCGCCAGGCCCGAGCTGGTTTTGAAACCGCTAGAGCGCTGGCCCGAAATGCTGTTGGGAATGATTCAGCTCAATGCCAACGAGGTTCGTGCCTCGCTCGATGCTTTGGATCGTTGGCTGCGCGACGGACCCATGCTCGGGGTCTATTTTCCCGGTGGTGGCCCCGCCGCCTTGGCTTGTTCACACCGGAACTTTGATCCACTGGTCGAACGCATCACTGAGCTCAAGGGAGTCATCATGCAGCACACCTGGTTCG
>JAGROX010000341.1:4560-4878 GCA_020440025.1 Verrucomicrobiia bacterium | reverse complement strand
GGGTCAGCGTTTTCATGGGAATTTGTTGTGGATGATTCCAGACTTAACAGGGTCAGGTCGCGGACTCAACCCTCTTCAGTGCGTCTCTCCTTTGCGCTTGCCGAGCGTCGTCCCCATAGCGCAATGTCCAAATCATGAAACTCTCTCGTCACGTACCTCTCTGCGTTTTCGGTCTTCTCCTGTTGGCGACGGGCCCCGCCTCTGCGGAAGTTCGTCTGCCCGGTTTCTTGGGCGACCACATGGTCCTGCAACGACAGGCTCCGATTCCCCTCTGGGGCTGGGCGGATCCCGGCGAGGAAGTGACAGTGACTCTGGGAG
>JAGROX010000341.1:0-4511 GCA_020440025.1 Verrucomicrobiia bacterium | reverse complement strand
CCGGCACAAGAGGCCAACGCCGAAGGTCTCACGCTCACGGTTTCCTCCCTCAATGGGACGCGAACGATCAGCGATGTGCTCGTTGGCGAAGTCTGGCTCTGCTCCGGGCAATCGAACATGGAGTGGTCCGTCGGCGCGAGTCAGAATTTTACCGAGGAAGCCGCAGCCGCCACGACTCCCGGCATTCGTCATTTGAAAATCACTCACCTCACCAGCGGCGTTCCGGTCGATGATGTCTCGGCCGATTGGCAGATTTGCTCGCCGGAAACAGTGGCCGGTTTCACTGCCGCCGGTTACTTCATGGCCCGAGAACTTCACCGGGAACTCGGCGTGCCCATCGGTTTGCTCAACATTTCCTGGGGTGGCACCCGGATTGAACCCTGGACGCCCATCGAAGGCTTTGCGGCAACACCGTCGCTGGCTGATATCTTCCAACAGGTCTCTCGCACCTTGCCGACCAACGAACTTTATCGAGCCGGACTGCAGACTCACATCGATGCCGTTGCCGGGTGGCTGGAAACTTCCCGCGAAGCCCTTAAAAACGGCGCGCCAGCCCCGGTGACTCCGGTTTTTCCCGAGGAACTGAAACCGCTGACGGCACATACTTCACCCACCACCATCTACAATGCGATGATGCATCCGGTGGTCGGCTACGGGATGCGCGGAGCCATTTGGTATCAGGGTGAGTCCAATCACACGGAGGGATTGCTCTACCTGGAGAAAAAGAAAGCTCTGCTCGCCGGTTGGAGAGAACTCTGGGGAATCGGCGAATTCCCCTTCTACTTCGTTCAGATTGCGCCCTATCACTATGGTCAAGAAAACTCCGCCATCCTTCCCGTCTTCTGGGAGGCGCAATCGGCCTGTCTCGAAATTCCGAATACCGGCATGGTGGTGACCAATGACATCGGCAACGTCGCGGACATTCATCCGAAGAACAAACAGGAGGTCGGTCGTCGCCTTTCCCTCCTCGCGCTGAAGCGTGACTATGGAAAAAGCGACCTCGTCGCCTCGGGAGCTGTTTTTGAAAAAATGGAGATCGCTGGCGACACGATCCGCGTTCACTTTACCGAGACCGCCGGTGGGTTGAAATCACGCGACGGCAAGGATCTCACCCACTTCGAGATCATCGGTGAACAGGCCGAATTCGTCCCGGCAAAGGCGGTGATCGAAGGTTCGGACACCCTTGTCCTCTCTGCTGATGGCGTGAAGCAACCGGCCGCGATACGATTTGCCTGGGACAAACTTGCTGAACCCAATCTCGCGAACGGAGCCGGTCTTCCTACCTCCGCTTTTCGGGCGGGCGAGATTCCCGATTACGATTTCCTAGCCTTGAAGGTGCCCGAGTCGAAGGCCTATGAATTGGTCTATGAGATGGACCTGAAGCAATTGTCTTCGAATCCGGCCTACGAGATTGATCGTTCGTCCGAGATCTCGGGCGCCTTTGATCGCATCGGCTATTTCATCGAACTGCGAAAGAACGATGGCGAGCTGCAGTGGGCCTGGGCTTCGATGGATCCCTTCACCGGTGATCTCAAGAAGATCGCGATTCCCACGGTCGCCTCCGGTGCGAAATTCCAGTTGGCCGTGACCAACCTCAACGTGTTGAGCAATGTCGAAGGTCTTGCGATTGGCGAAAATCTCAGCGGAAACCTAGAGTTCTGGCCTCACAACTACGGTCCGACCAACAGCGCAAAGGTTCCCGGTGCGAACGAGCAAGTCTGGGATATCGGCGATGAACCGATCGATCCGGTGGCAGGATACGGCAGTATGCAGATCCACAATACGGCAGCCAAGCAGACTGTTTTTGCGATCAACCGATGGGACTCCGGGCCAAATGCCGACCTCGGAATCGGAAACAGCAGCTCCGATGCCCGCTCCCGCGACTGGACTTTTTCCAGCAACGGATCGCACTACGAATCGGCCAGACTTCGGATCGTCATTCGGAAGGTGGCCAACTGAGGAACCCCTCCCGGTCTCTGTGTCGGGCCAATTTTTTCAAAAAACTGTCGAAATTTGATGATAATTATGGCCAATAAGGTTAAGTTTTGTGGAATATCTGGCCTTTTGAATGAAATCACGACTCATCACCTCTTTCGTCCTCGTGGGTATCGCTGTCTCAGGAAGCGCCGATGCCGGTCTTTTTTCAAAAAAAGAAGAATCGATGCCGAAAGAGTTGGCGGTGAGAACGACGGCCTACACCCACACTGAGGCTGATCACATCGAGTATGGGAAGAAGAATGCTGCAGGGACAAAGCTGCAGTATGGGAAAAACTACAGTTCGGCCGCGGCCGATTGGTCCAAGTTTCCGCTGGGTACCAAGTTCAAGATCGATGGGATGAACACCACCTTTGTCGTGGATGACTACGGTAGTGCACTGGTAGGAACCGAAACGATCGATATCTACAAGCCTTCGCGTTCGGCCATGAATCAGTGGGGCGTCCGCAATGTGGACATCAAGATTCTCGAATACGGCGACTTTGAAAAGAGCCGCGAAATTCTCGAGCAGCGCACCAAGTATTCCCACGTCCGCAAGATGCTCGCCGGAATCAAAAAGGATCCTGGACCAGACAAGCAGAAATCCACCACTTTCGCAAAGAAGGACCCAATTCCTGCTCCGGTCACTCTTCCGACCCCGATCAAGGAGGAAGCGCCCAAGTTGCAACTCGCTGCGGCATCCCCTGCCCCTCATCCCAAGTCGGTCCCGACTCCCGCCCCGGCACCGACCAAGCCGAAACCCGAGTCCACCCCAGCCCCAGCTCCTGTTTCGACACCCGCGGCTCCTCCCGTGTTGACCAAGCCTTCGGTTCAGTTGGCTGCGGTCACACCGACTCCAACTCCTGCGCCCGAACCGGCAAAAGTCCCGGCAGCGGCGGCAGCGGCGGCACCTCCGACCCGCAATTTCCGAGTGGTTCAGCCTTTGCAGGTCGCCAGCGCGAGTGTGGCTGCGACTCCCTCCGTCAACGAACCTGTCGCCGCTCCACATCCGGCGGAAGCCAAACCGGCACCAGCTACTGCTCCTGCTAATTCTCGCAAAGTGCGCGAGTTTCGCCCATTGCTGGTTGCCAGTGTGAACGGTTGATTGATCCCGCTCTGGGATCAACTTTTCGAAGAACCCCAAGCTGCTAACAGGGCGTTCACCTGCTCGGCAGAGTGCGCGGCTGACAGTGTCACCCGCAATCGGGCCTGTCCTCGGGGAACCGTCGGATAGCGAATCGCGGGGATGAGGAATCCCGATTCTTTCAAGGCTTCTGCCGCGTTAAGAGCCGCTTCATTGCTGCCCAGAATCACTGGAACGATGGCACTTTCAGCCGAGACGCCCAAGCCTTCGGCAAACTGGTTCACCCGAGCCCACAGCCTCCGTCGCAAATCATCGCCGGCATCTCCAGCGATCAGATCGATCGAAGCCCGAGCCGCAAAAGCCAACGATGGAGCAGGCGCGGTGGAATAGATGAAACTTCGGGCTCGATTGATCAAGAGATCGATGAGGGACCGGCTGGCGCACAGGTAACCACCCGACAATCCGGCCGCTTTGCTCAGCGTGCCCATTTGCAGGTCGATCCGCCCGTCTTCGATGCCAAGTTCGGCTCCCAGTCCGCGACCCGATGGACCAATCACGCCAAAGGCGTGCGCTTCATCCAACATCAACCAAGCGCCGTGTCGTTCCTTCAACGCAACGATTTCTGCGAGGGCCGCACGATCGCCATCCATGCTGAAGACCGATTCGGTCACCACCAATACGCGCGCCGAAGTCGACTCGGTTTGCTTTTTCGCCCACTCGAGATGACTCGCCAGTTTGTCGAGATCGTTGTGGGGATAGACGCGCAGCGTCGCGCCGCTGAGCCGGGAGCCGTCGATCAGCGAGGCATGGCACAGCTTGTCCAAAATGATGACATCCCCTTTTCCCATCAGCGCAGACAGTGCTCCAACGGCCGTGGCGTAGCCGCTGGAAAAGGTCAGTGCTGCCTCGGCATGCTTGAAAGCGGCCAATGCCGATTCCAATTCCGAGTGCGGTCCTTGAGTGCCACAGACGAGCCGAGACGCTCCCGAACCAACACCGAAGCGTTCCACCCCTTCCACCATCGCCGACTTCAGACGCTCATCGTTGGCCAAGCCGAGGTAATCGTTGGAGGAAAAATTGAGATACTCACGTCCCGCCATGCAAACCGTCGGCTGTTGCGGAGAGTCGATCCGGCGCAGGACACGTCGCAGATGGCGGGCCTCCAAATCAGCGAGTTCCTCGTCAGGTGAACGCATCACTTCCTTCGATCACTCACCCTCCTTCTCCTCAGTTTCAGGCGCTGACTTGGGCTGGGACTTCTCGCCTTCGCTGCCGCTTTCTGCCGATTGTGCTTCAGGCTTCGCTTCCTTTTTGTCCGATTCGGCTTCCTCCTCCGCTTCGAACGCCAGAAAATCGTTCACGGTCAGTAGATCTACCGCCTGCCTCAGCACTCGGTCACGAAGCATCGGCTTATCCCACTCCGTTTCTGCTCCCTGACTCCGCGCGACGTAGT
>JAGROX010000050.1:19989-24782 GCA_020440025.1 Verrucomicrobiia bacterium | reverse complement strand
GGTGTTCACAATGTGCCGCGCTTTGCGATCACCATGGGGGTCGGGACCATCCTGAAGGCGAGGCGTCTCGTCCTGATGGCATGGGGCGAGAACAAGGCAGAGATCGTTCGCGAGGCGGTGGAAGGCGCGGTGAGTGATCAGGTCTCTGCCAGTTTCCTCCAGGAGCATGACAACGCGACGTTCCTGATCGATGAGGCGGCGGCATCCCGCTTGACCCGTCAAAACTATCCCTGGTTGGTGGGCTCGGTCGATTGGGACGGTTCGATGACTCGACGCTCAGTGATCTGGTTGGCAAAAAAATTGGAGAAACCGGTCCTGAAACTCACCGAGGAACATTACAACGAAACAGGAGTGGGTGAATTGCTGACGGCGGCGGGGCCTGCCTATCAGGTCAACATTCGGGTATTCAATCAGCTTCAACACACCATCACCGGTTGGCCGGGTGGCAAGCCGGATGCTGATGACACCAATCGACCGGAACGCGCCCAGCCTCATCCCAAGCGAGTTCTCGTGCTGAGTCCAGAGCCTCACGATGCCTTTGTCGGAATGGGCGGGACGATCGATCGGTTGATCGAACAGGGCCACGAAGTAAGGCTTGCCATTCAGACGTCAGGCAATCTGCGTGTCAGTGATGTGGCTGCCTATAAGTTTGCCAGTGTCGTCCGGGAAATGGCCGAGTTGATCGGGGGGCATGGCTGGGAAGGGCAGGCGGCCTATGCAGAAGACATCCTACGGCAACTGGATGAGAAAGGGGAATTTGGCCTGGATCCGGAAACCGTCAGAAAGCTCAAAGGATTGATCCTGAGGGGCGAGGCTCGCGATGCCGCCCGGGTTTGTGGCATCAAGGATGACGCGCTTCGGTTCCTCGATTTGCCTTTCTACGAAGCGGGTCGCTATCGGCGATTCAGTTTGACCGACGATGATGTTGAGGTCATGCGAAACCAACTCAACAGCTACCGACCTCATCAGATCTACGTGACCGGTGATGTGGCTGATCCCAGTAGTTTGCAGGCGTTGTGTTTTCAGGCGATGATCCGCTCACTTTCCGGTGAGGATTGGCTGAATGATTGTCGGATCTGGGTCTATCGAGGCAAAGAGCAATCGCTATATGCTCACGAGATCGACATGGCGGTGCCAATGAGCCCCGATCAACTGGCGCAGAAGGCCGATGCCCTGAGGAAATTTCAATCGATCAATGCCGAAGAGTTGGAGACACCGGAACGGAATCGGGAAACCGCACAAGAATACGACCGTCTGGGCATGGCGGAGTACGAGGGGATTGAAGCCTTTCAGAGAAGACATCAGGTGGGTGACTGAGTGATTGAATGGCTCAGTCAGTGACCCGTTTTTCAGGAGAGGTCATCAGCTTATCCGGTTTCTTCAACACCGATACTAGTCCTGTTCCGAAGCCGATTCCGTGGGCCAGGCCCCATCCGAGTCGTGCCAGAGTCGTGTGGGAATGGGAGAACTGTTCGTGAAACAACTCTCCCAAGTGATACCCGAAGGTATGCCATAGGAAGAGGATGGCGGCTCCGGTGATCACATTGCTCGGTCGACCGAGACCCAGGCGAAAGATGATGCTCATGGCAGCGAGGCCGATCATTGATCCAAAGATCTCACCTTGTTTGTTGTGAAATACGGACCACAGAAGGCACCAGAAAGCGGCATACCCGACAAAGGCCCCAAAGTAGATGCCGAAAAAGCGTAAACGGCTGCATCGATCAGATACGAGCGGATAGAGAGTGGTAGAACCCAATCCCAGAAAGACAGCGGTGCAGGCGGTATAAAGCGCGGCAGGGGAACCAAATAAACGGGCCCCAAAAGCCCAGCAGGCATAGGCGGCCAAAGTGACCAGGGCAAACAGGAAGATTGAGAACAGGGGTTTCATGCTATCAGGGGTAAAGATCGGAATGTCCGTTTGAAGAATCGCCGAGAATTCTCTTTGGTAAAGACGAGACAGAACTCCGTGCGCTGAATCAACGTCGACATCACCAAACGATTTATGTGGCAGTGTTCAAGGGTTTCGTCGTCCATTAGCGAAATCGGTGGAGCGAATGTGATATATCGACGTTCGCTCCCCCAGAGCACGTCGCATAAAAACCGGTTTGATTTATCCACTTTGAGCACTAGGCTTGGTCCCCCTTCAGAAGAAGGACTTGATTATCTAAAAGGAAATTCTTATGGCAGTCAGATACGATCAAAAGGCAAAAGATGAAGTGGTCGCTTTTATCTTGAAGTATAACGAAGAAAACAATCGTGGTGGGCAGAGTGCTGCCGCCGCGAAATACAAGATCAGCCCGATCACCATCGGAAACTGGCTGAAAAAGGCCGGTGTGAAAAAAGGAGCCAAACGAAAGGCGAAATCGAAGGTTGATGGACGGACCAAGGCCGGTCGCAAGGCAGCTGCCGGACGACCCAAGCTCGCGGCGGCCGGAGATACTTCTGTTGCGGGAGTGCTTCAGAGAATGTCAGCGATTCAGAAGGAGATCGATGCCCTTCAATCCGAGTTCAATGCGCTCAAGGGCCTGCTTTGAACTACTGGTGAGTTTCTAAGCTTACTCACATTCATTTCAAGAGGGGATCGCTCGCAAGAGCGGTCCCTTTTTCGTGATCGGGATCAATTTCTGTGACAGTTGCACCAACCTTGATAGTCTGTATCTTGGTTGCATCGATGGACCTGCCCTTTCGTTCTGTTTTTTGCCTGCCCATGAACCGCCTCATCCGAAGTCTTCCAATCACATCACTGGCGATAGTGGTTGGTGTCATCTGTTTCCTATCATCTATGGAAAGCCAAGCTCAGGCCTCAAATAGCTACATTGTCGTGGATGCGAACCACAAGAAGATTCTGATCTCCAATGATGCGGATCGAAAAATGCCGGTGGCAAGCCTCACCAAAGTCGCGACTGCTTTGGTGGCGCTCGATTGGGTCTATTCGAAAAACGGAGACAAGAACGCTGTCATGACGGTGCCGCAGACGGTGAGTGCATTGGGCGGGGCTAATCCGCTCGGGATGCAACCAGGAGACCGTATCACGGTGCGTGATGCGGTCTATGCTGCGTTGATGGCTTCAGACAATGTTTCTGCCCATACCCTTGCCGAGTATTTCGGATGGCAGATGCTTCCGCATGTGGGCGGACGGGATCCCATGCGCGCGTTTGTCGATCAAATGAATGCACTGGCGGCGTCTTTGGGGATGTCCCGGACCAAGTTTGTCAATCCGCACGGATTGGATCATCAGGGGCCGGTTGGGACATCGACTGCTCGTGACATGGCGAGGCTGATGATCTACGGACTACGCAATCCTTCCTTCAATTTCATTGTGGCACAGACCAGTCGTGAGATTTCCTATCAGAGAGGCGGGCAATCATTGGGTTTCACCATCAACAATACCAACAAATTGCTGGGCCAGTATGGTATCGATGGCGGAAAAACCGGCAGCACCCAGCGAGCCGGGGATTGTCTCATCACTACGGCGAGAAAGCCGGATCGCTTTGTGCCCGTCAATGCCACACAGAAGCGCCGCATTCCCTATCGCCTGGTGACGGTTGTTCTCGCTTCGCCTGACCGTTTCGGGCAGACCGCTGGACTGATTCAGCAGGGCTGGACCAACTACGATGCTTGGGTCGCTGGCGGGATGCAGGTGACACAGGGAGAAATCTTGACGATCGCGAACTAGACAGAATGTCTGGCACCGAGTAGGGCATCCACCATGAGAATCGGTTTGCTAAACGGAGGTGGGGATTGCCCTGGCCTAAATGCAGTGACTCACGGCGTGGTTGGTGCCGCCGCGCAACTGGGGTGGGAAGTGGTTGGCTTTCGCGATGGATTCGAAGGTCTGCTGCCTCCGGGTGACTTCAAGATTCTCGATCCGGAAAAAGCTCGTGGGATCATTCGTCAAGGTGGCACGATTCTGGGAACCACCAATCACGGGCATTTTTCATCGAAACATGGAAGTGGCGAAGTTGCCAGGATCCCGGAGGAGTTGATGAATCAAGCTCGGTCGACTCTGACCAATTTGGGGGTAGATGCGCTGATCTGTGTCGGAGGCGATGGCACCCTGACGACCGCCTTACAATTCAGTGAAGAGGGTTTCCCTATCATCGGGGTGCCCAAGACGATCGACAACGATCTCAAGGCAACCGCGATGACCTTTGGTTTCGACTCGGCCACCCAAACGGTTGTTGATGCTCTCGATCGCCTGCAGACCACCGCGAGCAGTCACAAGCGGGTGATGATTCTAGAGGTGATGGGACGGCACGCTGGCTGGATCGCTCTTTACGGCGGCATCGGAGGCGGTGCCAACGTGATTTTACTCCCCGAAATTCCGTTTCGATTTGAAGAGGTTGCGCGAGTGATTCGTGAACGCGAAATCAGCGGCCTGCATAGCACCCTCATCGTGGTGGCTGAGGGCGCGGCACCCGAGGGGGGCGTTCAGATGATCGAAGCGGCCTCAGTGGACGGGGAATATCGGCTGGGTGGTATCGGAGATCGAGTGGCGGCAGAGTTACAACGAATCACCGGTAAGGATTCGAGATCCTGCACTTTGGGGCATTTACAACGGGGAGGATCACCCACCAGTTTTGATCGCGTTCTGGGAACCCGCTTTGGGGTTCATGCGGTGAAATTGATAGAACAGGGAAAATTCGGGCGTATGGTTTCCTACCAGCGCTACCATGTTGGATCGGTCACGATCGCAGAGGCAGTGTCTCAGCTGAATCTGGTCGATCCAGAGGGCGAGGTCGTCGAGACCGCCCGCAGTGTGGGCATTTCTTTTGGTGATTGAGTGATCCTGC
>JAGROX010000050.1:18770-19936 GCA_020440025.1 Verrucomicrobiia bacterium | reverse complement strand
TTCTCATGGAACCTCTGCTCGAACTCCTTCAACAAAATGCAAAACTCTCTCCCAGCGATCTGGCTGATCGATTGGGTCAGGAGGAAGAAACGATCGCTCGTCGCGTCGCCGAATTGGAGCGCGAGAAAGTCATTCTCGGTTACCACGGGGTGATCGATCGAGACAAGGCGGGAAATCACAATGTCGGCGCCTTGATCGAAGTGAAACTGACGCCGGAGCGCGGAGGGGGCTTTGACCGTCTGGCCGAGCGCATTGCCCGTTTCGATCAGGTGAGCAGCTGCTATCTTATGAGTGGGGGATACGATCTTGCCGTTTTCGTTGAAGGTGAAGATCTTCGCGAGGTTGCCCGATTCGTTACCGAGAAACTCAGTACCCTCGATGGCGTCCTGTCGACGGCGACCCATTTCCAGCTCAAGGTCTATAAGCAGAGCGGGTTTCTCGCGGCCACTGAAGCCGAAACCGAACGGCTCGCAGTTTCTCCCTGACTTTCCCTTTTTGGGGCGGGTGTCGTCGAGATTGGGTTGGTCGCTGTCCGGTCACCCGAAACCGAATTGCCTTGAGGAGTTTTTTCCGTTTTTCCTTTTCTGATTTTTACCATTGATCACATGTCTATTCGACTAGAGGACCGCATCGCACGCCAGGTAGCGCAGATTCCGCGCTCCGGGATTCGCGACTTTTTCGAACTGGTGCAGGGGCGCGACGACGTCATCTCGCTTGGCGTCGGCGAGCCTGATTTCGCGGCCCCCTGGCACATCCGCGAGGCCGCGATCTTTTCCCTCGAAAAAGGGCAGACCAGTTACACGTCAAACCTTGGGCTGTTGTCGTTGCGTCGGGTCATCAGCCGCTACATCGGGGAACACTCCGGAGTCACCTACGATCCGGCTCGCGAGATTCTCGTGACGGTGGGCGTTTCCGAAGCCTTGGATCTCGCCTGTCGGGCCCTGCTCAATCCCGGGGACGAAGTGATCTATCACACTCCTTGCTACGTCAGCTACAGCCCGAGTATCGTCATGGCCTACGGAGTTGCCGTGGCCGTGGAAACGAAAGTGGAGGACGAGTTTGTTCTTCGTGCCGAAGACGTGGCCGCCAAAATCACGCCCCGGACGAAAATGCTGATGCTGAACTTTCCCACCAATCCGACGGGTGCGGTGGAGCCGGTAGACGAG
>JAGROX010000050.1:1229-18689 GCA_020440025.1 Verrucomicrobiia bacterium | reverse complement strand
GATTCCAATCAGGGAATGTCGAGCCTGCCGCACACTTCCATTGCTTCGATGCCTGGCATGCGGGAACGGACGATCCTTCTTCATGGTTTTTCCAAGGCCCACGCCATGACTGGCTTTCGACTCGGTTACTCCTGCGCCCCGTCAGTATTGACCGAGGCGATGATGAAAATTCATCAGTATTCCATGCTCTGTGCTCCCATCATGAGCCAGCTGGCGGCGATTGAAGCACTGGAAAACGGCGCGCCCGAGGTGGAACGAATGCGCAAAGCCTATGCCCAGCGGCGCAATCTGCTCCTGAAGCGCTTTGGTGAGATGGGCCTTCCCTGTTTCCCTCCGGGGGGAGCGTTTTACACCTTTCCCGATGTGAGAAAATTTGGCCTCTCCAGCAAAGATTTCGCCATGAAACTGCTCGAAGAGGAAAGCGTCGCCGTTGTTCCCGGCAGCGCCTTTGGCGAGGCTGGCGAAGGCAGTGTCCGCGCCTGCTATGCCACGGCGATGGATAAACTCGAAATCGCCATGGAGCGGATGGGGAATTTCGTCAGTCGTTTGCAGGCGTAGACACAGGGTTCTCGATCTCTCATTTTTCCTTCGTTCATTGTCATGTCCCAGATCAAAAAAGCCGTCATCCTTGCCGCCGGTCGAGGCACCCGCATGCGGGAGCTGACCGATGAATTGCCCAAACCGATGATTCCGGTTCATGGCAAGCCCATTCTCGAACATATCGTGAGTGGGTTGGCAGCGAATGGCGTGACCGATTTCCTCATCGTGGTCGGTTATCGCAAGGATGTGGTCATGGATCATTTCGGAGATGGGGCTGAACGCGGGCTTTCGATCAATTACGTCGAACAGATCGTGCAAGACGGAACTGGCAAAGTGGTCGAGCTGGGGCGTGAATTCACCGGGGCAGATCCCTTCGTGCTCAGCTATGGAGACATCCTCGTGTCGCCCGAGAGCTACGGTCCCTTGGTGGATTTCACGGAAGTGGATGCGAAGCTCACCGTAAAGAGCAACGAAGACGTCCGCAAAGGCGGGGCAGTCTTCATTGACGAGCACGGATCCGTGACCGATCTCATCGAGAAGCCCAAGGAAGGTCAGCCGACCAGCAGCTCCTACAATGCCGGTATCTACGCGTTTTCTTCCGAGATTTATGATTTCACCGCTCGTTTGAAGCTGTCCCCCCGCGGCGAATACGAACTCACCGATGCCATTGCCGACCTGGTGCGAGCCGGGAAGAAGGTAAAGGCGGTGGAGTTGACTGGCGACTGGGCCGATGTCCGCGATCCCGAAGTTCTGGCTGAGCTGAATGCTCCGAAAGAATCCTGAAGTTGGCCGGTCAGGCCGGGGGGAGTTTCCGGAGCACCTGTTTTTGATCGTCAGCCGTATCCGATCACCAACTCATCCGCAGTGGCCGGGTCGAAGTATCTCACTTTGAGAGCCGAAAAATCCGTGGGGGCTTAATTTCGGCTCCCGGAAGAACAGAGGTATCATTCATTGGCGATATTTTGACCTAATTCTCTTGCCTGTCTTTAAATGCATGTCATCTGTGTCACGTAAAGAATTGCCGCTATTTTTTGCCCTCAGTTTCTCGTTTTGCATCGGGAATGCTTTCCCGGCAACGTCATCCCTTTCCATAACCAAGCCTCAAAATAAGACGCCCCATCGCGATGATGCCTGACCTGACGACGGCAGCCCATCTCAATTTCCCGCTCTGCAAGCGAGGTGACTATTTATGAATTTCTTGAACTGCGCATTGCCAATCGCTGTTTTGGCGCCGTTTCTTGGCGCGTTGGTAGTGGCGTCTTTGGGGGCTTTCCATCGCGCCGCTCCGGCCTGGGTTGCGGCTCTGTCAGCCTTCTCCGCTCTGCTGGTATTGATCCCGGCGATTTCCGGAGTGATTGCCGGGGAGACCATGATCCAATCATGGTCATGGGTGCCAAGTGTTGGCCTCGCATTCGCGTTCCGACTGGATGGTTTGTCGCTGATGTTCACTCTGATGATTCTGGTGATCGGACTGCTGGTGATCTTGTATGCCGGCTATTACCTGTCGCCGAAAGATTCGACGGTCCGTTTTTTCTCAAGCCTTCTTCTCTTCATGGGGGCAATGCTAGGAGTGGTGCTTTCCGAGAACCTGCTGTTGCTGCTGGTGTTCTGGGAATTGACCGCGCTGAGTTCATTTCTGTTAATCAGCTTCTGGCAGCATCGCAAGGATGCTCGGCATGGCGCGCGCATGGCGCTGGCGGTAACTGGCATGGGCGGATTGGCTCTGCTGGGTGGTGTGCTGATGCTGGGGCAGATCGTTGGTAGCTACAACCTGACCGATGTGTTGGCGGCAGGTGAGATCATCCGGGCTCATGAGTGGTATCTGCCGATGCTGATTTTGATTCTCATTGGGGTGTTTACCAAGTCCGCGCAGTTCCCGTTCCATTTTTGGTTGCCGCATGCGATGGCGGCACCGACCCCGGTGTCTTCCTACCTGCACTCTGCGACGATGGTGAAGGCGGGTATTTTTCTTTTGGCGCGGTTTTTTCCGGTGTTGTCGGGCACTTCGGAATGGATGTGGATCGTTGGAACGGCAGGAATGCTGACTCTGTTGCTGGGCGCGTTTGTCGCTCTGTTTCAGCACGATCTGAAAGGCTTGCTGGCCTACTCGACGATCAGTCACCTCGGCTTGATTACGCTGCTATTCGGTCTGGGCACGCCGTTGGCGGCGGTGGCTGCCTTGTTCCACATCATCAATCACGCGACCTTCAAGGCGTCCCTTTTCATGGTGGCTGGAATCATCGATCACGAGACGGGGTCGCGGGACATGCGCAAGCTCAACGGCCTGTTGAAATTCCTGCCCCACACGTCGATTTTGGCGATCATCGCGGCTTCGGCCATGGCGGGAGTGCCACTGTTGAACGGGTTTCTCAGCAAGGAAATGTTCTTTGATCAGGCGGTGGTGGCATCTGGTGCTTCGTCGTGGGCGCTGGCCATTCCCGTTCTCGCAACACTGGCGGCAATATTCTCAGTCGCGTATTCGCTGCGCTTTGTTCATGATGTGTTTTTCAATGGCGAGCCGGTGGGTCTGCCCCGTGTTCCGCATGAGCCGCCCCGCTACATGCGCATTCCGGTCGATTTCTTGGTGATCATCTGCCTGGGCGTCGGCATTCTGCCCGCTCTCACCGTGGGGCCCCTGTTGGCAAGCGCATCGGAAGCGACGTTACAGGGCAAGGCTCCTTATTACAGCCTGGCCATTTGGCATGGGTTCAATCTCCCATTGATGATGAGTTTCCTGGCGCTGGTCGGAGGTGGCGTGGTCTACATTTTTCGTCGTCGTCTGTTCATGTGGAATGAGAGATATCTGGCCCATGTTGATGCACGGATCGCCTACAACGGGTTGTTGCGGGGCCTTAACCTGATGGCGTCAGCGATCACGCGACGGTTTGACAAGAGGTCGCTGCAACACACCCTGGCGTGGACGCTGGGGGTTGCTGGACTGGCAGCCGTGGCTGGTTTCGTTTCGATGGATTCCCCGCTGTTTGGCGACCGCGAACTGATGGATTTCGATCCGGTCGCCACGATCGCATTCGGGGGGCTGATGGTGGCCAGTGTGGTAACCGTGGTGATGCATCGGCAGCGGATGGTTTCCCTGATCACGCTTGGTGTGGTCGGATTGTTGGTTTCTTTGGGTTTTTCCAAGTTTTCTGCCCCCGACCTGGCGTTGACACAGCTATCGGTCGAGATCGTTACCGTGGTGCTGCTGATGCTCGCCCTGTTTTTCCTGCCACAATCTACCGTTCCGATCAGCACACGTTCGCGTCAGTTTCGGGATGTGATTTTGGCGACAGGGATTGGATCAGGAGCGGCGTTGTTGACGATGGCCGTGTTGACCCGTGATCTATCGCCGATCTCTGGATTCTTTCTCCAGAACAGTGTGCCCGGTGGCGGCGGAACGAATGTGGTGAATGTGATTCTGGTGGACTTCAGGGGTTTTGATACTCTGGGTGAAATCGTCGTGCTCTCGATTGCCGGGCTGGGAATTGTCGCCCTCCTCCAGAAGATCAACCTGCATGCCGCGGAGACGGATCTGGAAGGGCGGCGGTGGAACACGGATGCCCATCCCTTGATCCTTCAGAATCTGTCGCGCTTGTTGTTTCCCCTGATGATCCTGATTGCCGCGTTCATATTCCTCCGCGGGCACAATCTGCCGGGCGGCGGTTTCATTGCCGGACTTGTCGCGGCGCTGGCTATCGTTTTGCAGTACCTGGGCAACGGTATCCAGTGGACGTCCGCCCGCATCCGCACCGACATGCACAAGGTCATCGCGTCGGGTTTGTTCTTTGCCATAGGAACCGGATTGGTTTCGATTCTGTTGCGGTATCCCTTCCTCACATCGGCCTTCACCTACTTGAAGTGGCCGGTGGTGGGAAAATTCGAAGTCGCGAGTGCGATGATTTTTGATCTGGGTGTGTTCCTGGTCGTGGTTGGCGCGACGGTCATGATCCTGGTGGAGTTGGGCAAGGTGAACCTGTTGCAGGCAAGGCCGGGCAACCAATCGAAAGGAGGCCGCTGATGGAGACGCTGGTTGCAACTAGTGTGGGTGTGATGACGGCCTGTGGCGTGTATCTGGTGCTGCGAGCCAGCACCTTCCCGGTGGTGGTGGGGCTGACGCTGCTTTCCTACGCCGTGAACGTGTTCCTCTTTTCGATGGGGCGGTTGAAGGTGGGCGCACCGGCGGTGATTGACCCGGCTGCGGAAGGCTATTCTGATCCACTTCCTCAGGCGCTGGTGTTGACGGCGATCGTCATTGCGTTCGCGATGACGGCGTTTGTGATCGTGCTGGCCTTGAAGGCTCGCGATGAGTTGGGTAATGATCATGTGGATGGCGCGGGCGGCAAACTTTCCAGCGATGAAGGAGGTGAAGCATGACGCATTGGGTGATCTTGCCAGTGCTGTTGCCGCTGATCGGCGGACTGCTGCAACTCGTGGTTCGAAATTTCGGATTGCCCGTCCAGCGTTCGATAGGGCTTGTTTTCACCGGGGGACTCATGGTCATGGGTATCAAGATACTCATGCTGTCTCAGGCGAGTGAGACGCTCGTATACCACCTCGGAGATTGGCCGGCACCATTCGGGATCGTGCTGGTGCTGGACCGGTTGGCGGCCATGATGGTGTTGCTCACTTCAGTGCTAGCGTTGGCGGCCTTGGGGTATGCGAATCTGATGAAAGTCGACGAGAAGGGATGGCACTTTCACGTCTTATTCCAGCTACAGTTGTTCGGTCTGAACGGGGCTTTCTTGACGGGGGATGTGTTCAACCTGTTCGTGTTTTTCGAAGTGATGTTGTTGGCTTCCTACGGTCTCCTGTTGCACGGATCGGGGGCGGCGAGGACACGTGCGGGCTTGCATTACGTCGTGATCAACCTGATCGGCTCCACGGTGTTTCTATTCGCGGTGGGAGCGTTGTATGGAGCCGTGGGCACGCTTAACATCGCCGACATGGCGCTAAAGGTGGCCGCAGCGCCAGCAGAGCGGAGCGGGCTGATCGCGGCTGCGGGGCTCTTGCTGTTGGTCGTCTTTGCGCTGAAGGCGGCCATGTTCCCTTTGTATCTGTGGCTACCGCAGGCCTATGCGAATACTTCCGCGCCGGTGGCGGCGTTTTTTGCGATCATGACCAAGGTCGGCGTCTACGCGATCATCCGGGTGCATGGCACGGTTTTTGGCGAGCAGGCGGGGGAACTGGCCTGGTTGCATTTGCCGTGGGTACTGGGAGGGGGGCTGGTGACGCTGGTCCTGTCGGCGCTGGGGATCATGGCGGCGCGTGGTCTCAGGGAGCAGGTGGCCTATCTGGTACTGGCGTCAGTCGCGACCTTGCTGGTCGCGGTGGGACTGAATGGAAAAGATGCCCTGGCGGCAGGGCTCTACTACCTGCTGCATTCAACTCTGCTTGCGGGCGCTTTTTTCCTCCTGGCTGACTTGATTAGGAGAAACCGGGGCGCGGCCTCGGACCGCTTCGATACCGTGGCGCAGATGCAGGGTGGGCGCTGGTTGGGGATAGGGTTCTTCTTTGCCGCCGTGGCACTCGCTGGGTTGCCTCCGATGTCCGGGTTTATCGGAAAGATCATGATTCTTGATGCGGCGCTCGAGCATCCATGGAGATGGCAGGTGTTGACGAGCACCCTTGCTGCCAGCTTGCTGATCATGCTAGCGCTGGTTCGGAGCGGCTCCTTCCTGTTCTTTCGTCCGCAGGAGATGGCAAGAGACGAGAATGCTCAACTAGGCGAGCCGCCAAACAGGTTGGCCTTGGTGATCATCGGCGGCATGCTGTTGATGGCGCCATTGCTCGTGCTATTTGCGGGCGGAATCATGGATTTCACTATTAAGACCAGCACGCAACTGCAGCAGGTGCCGAAATATATCGAAGCCGTCCTGGAGAAACCTTTGACTGGGAGTGAACGATGAATGCGGTGAGGAATCTCTTTCCATTTCCTTGGTTGAGCCTGTCGCTTTGGGTGATCTGGATGTTGGTGAACAATACCTTGGCCCCAGGTCACATGGTGTTGGGTGCCTTCCTTGCGATCCTGATTCCACGCGCCACATCCGTGTTCTGGCCTGAGGCGGTCCGGGTGGGACACCCCTGGCTGGCGATTAAATATGCCTGGTGCCTGGCGCTGGACATTTTCACTGCCAACTTGCAGGTAGCTGTCTGGATCATCCGGCCGAATCATCGGCTGCAGCCTGCTTTCGTCCGCTATGAACTGCAATTGCGTTCGCCTTTGGCGATCAGTATCCTCGCCAATACGATTTCCCTGACTCCGGGCACGGTTTCCTGTGACCTTTCCGCAGACCAACGTTTCCTGCTGATCCACTGCCTCCACGTCGAAGATGCCGAAGGTCTGGTGCGTCAGATTCAGGAGCGATACGAACAACCCCTGATGGAGGTAATCAAACAATGCTGATCCCTTTGACTCCAATCCTTGAAACCGCTCTAGGCATCGCTGTTTTTATCGTGGGCGTCGCTTCGGTCCTGAGCCTGATACGCCTGCTGATTGGCCCGAGCACCCCAGATCGAATTCTGGCGCTAGACACACTGTATGTGAATACGATCGCGCTGGTGGTCCTATTCGGACTGAGACAGGGTAGCATGCTGTATTTTGAAGCAGCCTTGTTGATCGCGGTCATGGGCTTCATAGGCACAGTAGCGCTGAGCAAGTACCTGTTGCGGGGCGACGTAATGGAATAGATGAGCCATGATTGAAATACTCGATATCCTGCTATCCGCCCTCGTGCTGATCGGAGCGCTCTTCATCCTGTTGGGATCGGTTGCGCTGTTGAAATTGCCTGACTTTTTCATGCGGTTGCATGGCCCGACCAAGGCGACAACATTGGGCACCGGTGGCATCCTGATCGCTTCCGCGATCTACTTTTCCGGCCATGTTGATGGCATCAGTATGCATGAGGTGTTGATCACTCTGTTTCTTTTTATCACAGCTCCGGTTGGCGCCCACCTCATGGCCAAGGCAGCCCTGCATCTGAAGCTTAAGCAGTTGGAACGCACCAGACACTTGACTCCAGATCACCCATCGGAGGATCGTGAGTAGGTTGATTCCCAACTGATGATTGGAGAGAGACAACGGCAGGATTGGGATATGATCTTTCTAACACGAAATAAAATTCGTGTTTCCAGGAACGTCATTTTTTGCTAGGGTTCCACCGGAAAATGGAAAAATCGATCTCACCCATAGCAAAACCCAAGCTTCCGACGGAGGCAGGGTGGACCTTCCTCACCAACCATACGCACGTCATTGTCTGTCTGGTTCGTGAGCCGGAAATGCGAATTCGCGATCTCGCCTTGGATATTGGCATCACCGAACGGGCCGTGCAGCGTATCCTTGCGGAATTGGAATCTTCCGGAGTCATCACCAAACAACGCGAGGGGCGTCGGAATCGCTATACGGTTCACCTCGGCTATCGGCTCCGCCATCCTCTGGAATCCCAGTGCGATCTCGAACATCTCCTGCAAGTCCTGCGCTGACTGAATGATGACAGCTCTTGATTTCGCTCCCACTCTGGGGACAGTGGCACCGGTGGCGGGCAACGTAGATGGTGAATTTACCGTCGAGACACTCGCCTGGCTGCTGATTTACCTCGCGGTAGCGTTGGTGTTCTCCTTCCTCTGCTCGGTGGCAGAGGCGGTTCTCCTGAGTGTGAACCGCTCCTACATCGACACACTCAAGCAGCAGGGAGCCAAGGCTGGCGAGATCCTGGCGAGGTTCAAGGCGCGTCCCGACGAACCGCTTTCGGCGATCCTGACCCTGAACACCGTGGCTCACACCGTTGGCGCTGCCGGAGTTGGATTCGAGGCCGCTGCTCTCTTTGGGCAAAAGTGGCTCGGACTGGCATCCGTGGTGATGACCCTGCTGATTCTCATCGGGTCCGAAATCATTCCCAAGACGATTGGAGCGGTCCATTGGCGTCGCCTCGCACCGATGACGGCATTCGGCATTTTGGCGCTTACCTGGATTCTCAAGCCATTCATCCGATTGCTGCAGTATTTCACCCGTGGCCTCTCCGGGCATGAGGTGGTTCACGATCAATCCCGGGCCGAAATCGAATCCGTCATCTGGCGTGCCAGCCAGTCGGGCACCTTGTCAGAGGAAGAATCAGCCATCTTGAAAAACCTGTTTGAGCTGCGTCGCATCCCGGTGAAGAAAATCATGACTCCCCGAGTGGTGGCTTTCAGTTTGCCGGAATCGCTGACGGCGGCGGAGTATCGGACACGCTATGGGGATAATGTTTTTTCCCGTATTCCAGTGTTTGGCGAAAACGAGGACCAAGTGACCGGGTTTGTGCTGCGATCTGATTTGCTGTCCGCCGAAGACCCGGATTCTCCACTGAAGAATTTTCGTCGCGATTTGCCGGTGGTGACGGATTCCTTGCCGGTCAGCACGCTCTATGCCGAACTGATCAGCGGACGCGAGCATCTCGCGCTTGTGGTGAACGAATACGGTGATCACACCGGCATCGCTTCGTTCGAGGATGTCATCGAAACCTTGTTGGGCCAGGAAATCATCGACGAACTCGATTCAGACCCCGACATGCGGCGCGTAGCCAGGCAACGAGCGGGAAAGAATGGGTTTACCTCCCAGATCAAGGCTTCTGATTCTCCTCGTGATGCTCAGCCCTGAGTCCCGGGACCGGCTCGGCTTTGTCGGCAAAGCGATCAAATCGATTCGATAGAATCAAAAGGGTGGGCGCCCACAAGCCGACAAAAATTCCGAAGCGTTCCGCATGAGCGATGGCCTCAGGAGTTTCTCCCATTTTGAACCACCAGATCGCAATCGAGGCCCCGATGGAGAGGACACCGAGTTGGAAACATAGGTTGCTGAGAAATCGACAGATGGGGGCGCTCATAGGTTCCAACCTTAGGGAGATTCAGGGCATTCGTCCATTCCAAGCCAATCACGGACATCAGAATCACAAAATAGGCCTGAGAATCGGCTGACCGAACAGGGTTGAGTCAGCGACCAAACAGGGTTGGATGGCGCCTTTTAGGTTTTTACTTTCGCCAGACTCCGGCCATGATGCGTCCATGAATTGCAATCTTTTCAATCTCTCGGGCCGTGTGGCTCTGATTACTGGCGGCAGCAAGGGGCTCGGAAAAGCGATGGCGCGTGGCCTGGCGGAATGCGGGGCAGACATCATGATCTGCAGCCGCAAGGAAGACGAACTCCGCGCTGCGAAAGCGGAGATCGAGGACGGGCTGGATATTCGGGTGGAATATCGCGCGACCGACATGGTTGATCGGAGTGAAGTCGATGCACTCGCGGCTGAGACCTTGGAAGAATTCGGCAAAGTCGACATCCTCATCAATAATGCCGGGGCAAATAAGCCGCAGCCGATCGATGAAGTGTCGGATCCAGTTTGGGATGAAATCGTGGAACTGAATCTCACCAGCATCATGCGCCTGACGCGTGCTCTGGTTCCGCAGATGAAGGAGAGAAAGTGGGGACGAATCATCCACATTTCTTCGGTTCTCGGAGTGGGGTCAAAGCCGGGGCGAAACGCGTATTCTGCCACCAAGTCAGCGCTGATCGGATTGGCAAAAGCCAGTGCCTTGGACCTTGGGCCGCATGGGATCACCGTGAACTGTATCGGACCCGGCCCTTTCCTGACTGATCTGCCGATGAGTCTGCTGAGCGAGGCGGAGAAACAGGAGTTCTCAAAGATGACGGCGGTGAATCGGTGGGGAGATCCGCGAGAGTTGGCCGGTCCCGCCATCATGCTGGCGAGCGAAGCGGGGAGCTACATCACGGGTGAGATGTTGCTGGTGGATGGCGGAGCTTTTGCCCGTGCGTTGTAAAAGCGAAATATCTACATCAACCTATTGGCTATCATGCAAAGACGAAATTTTCTAAAGGTCGGAGGAAGTCTGCTGGGGGCTCCGTTGGGCGCGGTGATGGCGCAGGACGATGACATCGCCAAATACAGCGAAGCGCTGGTGCCAACGCGAGCGATCACCCGGGGGCCAAAGCATCATTGGTTCGGCTACTATGACAAACTGGAGTTCGACCCGTCGAATCGTTTTGTCTTGAGTAATCAGGTCGATTTCGAAGGGCGCACGCCGACTCCTGATGACCGGATTCAGGTGGGCATGGTCGACCTCGAAGACGGCGACAAATGGATCGAACTCGGCAAGAGCGATGCCTGGGGATGGCAACAGGGGTGCATGCTTCAGTGGCGTCCGGGATCGGCCAATGAGGTGATCTGGAATGATCGGGAGGGTGGAAAGCATGTCTCTCGAATCAAGAACATCGAAACCGGCGAAATCCGCACCCTGCCACGTCCGATCTATGCGCTGAGCGCCGATGGAAAATGGGCGGTGACGGCCGATTTTGGCCGAATCCAAAACCTCCGCCCTGGCTATGGGTATCAGGGTGTAGATGATCCCTTTCGGAGCCAGAGGAATCCGGAGCAGTCCGGTATCTGGCGGATGAACATGGACACTGGCGAATCGGAACTCATCGTCACTTTGGCGGCCTTGTCCGAGATTCCCTACCAAGGCAAGCCGCTGACGGATCAGTGGAACTACGTGAATCACCTCTTGGTCAGTCCCGACAGCAAGCGCTTCATTTTCCTCCACCGGTGGCGGGCAAAGGGGCCGGATGACGAGGGCTTTGCGGTCAACAATGGCTTCGTTACCCGAATGTTCACCGCCAACCTCGACGGGAGCGATCTCTACATTCTCGATCCCTCGGGATTCACCTCGCACTTCATCTGGCGCGATCCGCAGCACGTTTGCGCATGGACGAAGCCTGAGGGCAGGGAGTCAGCGTTCTACTTGTTCAAAGACAAGACGGATCAGGTCGAGGTCGTGGGCGAGGGGGACATGCCGGTGAACGGGCACAATACCTACCTGAACATCGGAGACGGCACCGAGTGGATCCTGAACGACACCTATCCCAATGGCATCCGTCGTCAGCAGACGCCCTATGTCTATCACGTGCCGACGAGAAAGCGGCACGATCTCGGTCACTTTCACTCGCCCGCCGCGTATCAAGGCGAGTGGCGATGCGATACCCACCCGAGGTCCAGCAACGACGGGAAGAAAGTCGTGATCGACTCCACCCACGGAGGAAACGGACGGCAGCTGTGGCTACTCGATATCAGCGAGATCGTTGGCTGATCGGATTCTGGCTCAGCTGAGGTTCAGCGGGCCACCGTCACAGTATTTTTCGGTGCCGAAGATCTTGATGTCGTGATCCATGGATTGGGCCACCGTCAGCCAGAGGCGATTGTGGGCGGCTTTGTCGAACTTCAGGCTGCGTCCCATCTGGAAGCCGTGGGCTTTTCCGCCCAGCATGACGAAGGGCACATCATCCAGAGTGTGGCTGTTGCCTTTGCCGAGTTCGTTGAGCCAGATGATGGTGGTGTGGTCGAGCATGCTGCCGTCGGCTCCGGGTTCCGGAGTCTCGGCAAGCTTCTTGGTGAGATAGGCGAGTTCTCCGGCGAACCACTCGTTGATTTTGATCAGGCTCTCGACTGCTTCGAGATTCTTGTCGGGTTCGTGGGAGAGACCGTGGTGACCGTCCTTGATGCCGAGCCAGTTCATCCGGGCCTGGCCAACCGAGCGCATGAACTGCAGGGTCGCGATGCGAGTCATGTCGTTGGCCATGGAATTGACCAGTAGATCGATCTGCATCCGGCTGATCTTGGGCGTGTTGTCGTTGACCAACTCGATATCGGGATCGATGTCCGGGATGGGGTGACTCAACTCGGCGTTGCTGTCATCGCGCTGAAGTTCGGCCTCCATCTCGCGAACCAGGGTCAGGTGTTCTTCGAGTCGAGTGCGATCATCGGCACCCAAATTCTTGGACACGCGGGCCAGATCATCTCTAACATCGTCCAGGATGCTGGTGAGGCTCTCCTTGTCTTTCATCTGGCCGTAGAGACGGGCCAGCATCTGCTCGGGATCATCGATGGGCGCGACCGGTTTGTTGGGGCCGGAATAGCTCATCCGGGTCCACGGATCGGCGCGATTGGGCACAGCGACGCCGAATTCGAGCGAGCCGAATCGGGTGCGGGTTTCGTCCCGGCTTTGGAGGAAATTTTTAAGCTCCTGATCGATGGAAATGCCACTGGCCCAGCCGGCGGGAGTGTCGGACCCGCCCTGAATGTTTCCGGGAAACAACTCGGTTCCCGTCAGCAGACAACTCATCCCGCGCATGTGTCGATCACCGTCGCCGCCGACCTTGTTGTTGATCCCTTGCAGGGTCAGCATCTGTTTCTTGAACGGCTCCAGCGGCTTGAGAATGCGTTTGAGCTGAAACTCCTTGCCCTCGCCCTCCGGCCAGAATTCCCACGGAATGGTGCCGTTGGGAGAGAACATGATGATGAGGCGCTGCTTCTTCTTTCCATCGGCAGCGGCGGCCATGAGTCCGGGCAGACCGGAGAGGAAAGGCAGCGCAGCGGCAGATACGCCGAGATCCCGGAGGAAATGGCGGCGATTGATGTGTGAGGCGTTCATGTGGGGAGGAGTGTGGGGATTAGTGACCGGCGACGCTGACTTTGGTGGGAACCGTGGCGACCGTGCCTTCGGTGGCAGCGATGATCGAGATGCGTTTGATCAGCTCCGGGATGTAGTAATTGGATTGTTCGAAACCGGTTCGCAGCGTCTCCATCTTATCGTCACCATACGCCAACACCGGTTGTTTCACCAGATGGTGAAAGAGTTGCTGAACGAAGGCGCGATGGGCGGATTGAGAATTGGCCGCGTACTCGGCGACGTCGCGGGCACCGGTCAACTTGATTGTCTGGCCGGTGTCAGTTTTGAAATCGCTCGTCGAGTTGACCGGCTTCTCCCGATCCGTCATTCGCCAGCGACCGATGCCGTCGTAGTGTTCGAGACTGAAGCCGAGGGGATTGATGGTCACGTGGCAGCCCATGCACGCCTGGGAACGCGTCATTTCGGTGACTTTTTCCCGCATCGTCAGCGAGGGATCGAACTTCGAATCCTTGAACACATTGGCCATGGGCGGGGATTTCAGGGTCATGCCCACGATGTTTCGAGTCAGGAAAACTCCGCGGTGAATGGGTGAGGTATTGTTGTGATAAGCCAGTGAGGTGAGCAGAAAGGGGTGGGTCACCAGTCCCGCGCGTTGATTGGGATCGAGCGAAACCTTCTGGAAATCGCCCTTCACCTGGTCGGCGCCGTAGAGTTTTCCCAGCCGCTCGTTGAGGTAGAGGTAATCCGCCTGCATCAACTGCCGATAGTTGCCTCCTTCGCCCCAGACCGCCGCCTCGATAAACAGGTTCAGCGAGGTTCGCAGATCCGCGAGTACGGCGTCGTTGAACTCGGGGAAGACCTCCTTGTCCTTGGCGAGATCTTCGGCCCGTTCGAGTTCCAGCCAGTGATGGAAAAATCCCCGCAGTTTGGTGCGCGTGCGCCAGTCCCAGGTCATGCGATTCGCTTCGGCTTCGATCTGTTCCCGGGTTGCGAGCTTTCCTTTCTTGGCGAGATCCCGCAGCCGGTCGTCGGGGATCGAATCCCACAGCGTCAGGGCCAATCGGGACGCGGTATCCCATTGATCGGGTTCTTCGCCATGGGGCAGATTGGGATAGAGAAATCGCGGCGAAGTCAGCGTCATCAGGACCAGTCGCTTCACGGCCAGTTCCAGGGTGTCGGAAGTCTGATAGTGGTGATCGACGAAATGAATGCGTTCTTCTTCCGAGAGCGGGCGCCGGAAGGCGCGCTCCACGAATTGAACGCCAAAGTCGCCAATCTTCTTGGCTCGGTCCGGTTGATCCGACTTGGTGCGGGCCAAGGCATCGAGATGATCCACGACATAGTCGGCGGTGGTGATGGCTCCGGCAGTGATCGCATCGAACCACGTTTTCGACACTGAGGTGCCGCGCTCATAGCCAACGCTGCGATCGTCGGCGGGGAAGGGCGTGTCCACAACTAGGGACTCGTTGACCCAGAAGGGAGTCAGGTTGCGTTCGGGGATGGGCTCCAAGACGCCGTGCGGTGTTTTCCAGAGGAGTTCGATCGAGGCAGCCTTTCCCTTGTATTTGAAAAACTCGAGCCGGATGGGATACGGGCGCCCGCCGATGAGAAACTCGCTCCCCGTTTCTTCACGAACGTCATTTCCAGCAGAGACCCAGGCATCGATCGTCTTTTTGCCATCGTCGCCGTGGTCCTGCTCGTTCACCCAGAGAGTGGCACCGTTGCGGGTGCGGATGACGAACTCGTAGGTACCCGTTTCTTCCGCGAGCAGGGTACCTTCCCAACGAATTGAAAATCCTTCCTTGGAAAATTCTTTCGATTCCTCAAAGCTGGGCACGCCTTCACCATAGTCGAATCGGATGTTGGGATCGATCCGCTCAAAGCGATCTGGCTTCTTTTGATCTTTGAACTCCTTCCGCTCGTTGAAGTTGCGATCACCAAAGTAGTTGGCTTTCAGTCCCCGCTCATTGGCGAAGCCGATGTTGCCACGGAAACTGAGGACGAGGTCCGCCACCGATTGCTGGTATTGGGGCACCGTGAGGCGGGTGAGATCGATTCGGGCCGGCGTGTTGCGAGCACGGGCCTCAACGGAGTAAAAGGCGTGGTAGATGTATTCCGCGACCGCTTTCGCATCGGGGCCGACGCATTTGTCTTCCTCGTCCTCCGGCATCGTCTTCTCGATCCGGCGGCTAAGTTCTGCAATATCGCGATTCCCGCGAAGGGGATCATCCGCCTTGTCTTTGACGCCTTCTCCATTCTCTGCGTGGCACTCCACGCAAAGTTTCTGGTAGATTTTGGCACCCGGATGATCGGGGCCCGGATGTTCGCTCTGGGCCACAAGGTTTCCCCCGACGGCAAGAAAACCGGCCGTCACTGCTCCGAAAACGGAGATGCCGCGGAACGGATGAATGGTATCGGATTGCATGAGAGGAGAGGGGAGATCGCGGATTTGGCGAGAAAGCCTCCGCTGAAAGAGAATACGCTGAGAGTTGTCTCATCGCCTCACAATCCAGCCAGCGCAAACACGTGACTCTTTCGGCCAAAGGCGTGCCTTTCGCCTGCGTTCTCTGGCGTGTCGTGTGGGTGTTTGAAAACGGGACTCAACAGGGTCAAGTCGCTGACCTGACAGGGTTGGGTCAGGGCTCATCTGCTTTCGGCACTGAAGAGTCCGGAGGCGGAGCCTCCGGGGATGGGGGCGAGGTAGCTTCCGGTTACCAGGGATTGTTTCTGGAGGATGACGCCACCGAATTTCACGTTCACGCCGCGGGCTTTGTCGAGGTGGTTGCCGGTGATCTGTCCTGTTTTGGAGTTGAGGACGACTTTCACTTTCTCGGGTCCAAAATAGATGAAGGTGTTGGCGCTGGTCCAGGTGATGGCTCGGTCGAGTTCGGGGAGGTCGATCTCTGGTAGGGGTGACAGGTCGGGACCGTCAAAACGCAGCCACAGGTTCCACCAATCATCGGTCAGGCCTGCCATGGCCCGGTCACCGCGCACGGGCGCGGTGTAGCGGTTGCCGACTACGCCACGGGTCAGGTCGATGCCGTTGGGGTAGAGGGTCGTGGGTTTGGCTCCGGCTTGTTTGACCCAATGGCACTGGCCATCGAGGTCGCTGATATTGACGATTTCGCGGAAGTAGAGTTTCCCGGCGAAGTATCCGCGCGGAACTCTGCCGTAGAGCCCGCGATGGAAAGACCATTCGGCGGTCTCATCGGGGGAACTCCCATACTGGCGGGCCAGGTGGCCGCCGAGTGAGGTTTTGGTGCCATCGGGCAGGATGACCAATCCGGCACAGGTGCCGAGGAAACTGACTTTGAGGGTTCCATAGGCGTCGCCGCCGGGCTCGGTCAGGGGATCGATCGCATCAGGGGCTCGCATGGCCATGGTGTAGGGGCCTTCTTGGGGGGCGCGGTCGTTTTTGGTGAAGATGGGGCGACGTTGGGCATCGATGGTGCCGACGGGGGTGCCGTCGATCTGGATGTCTCCGCTCAATCCGAAGCCGTCGGTGGTGCCGACGATGCGACTGAGGGCGAGGCTCAATTCGATGGGCGGAAGGTTTTTCCGAGGAATGAGGATGGGGTTGGTCCCCAAGGCTCCTTTGAATCGGTAGCGAACGCCTTCGATCCAGAGGGTGCCACTGATGGCGCCTTTGTTGGTGAGTTTGACGGACTCGATCGCCCCGGTGGTGTCGCTGCTGCCGTCTTCGATGAGGATGCCGCCGTAGTTTCCTGCGGTGGCGGCATCGAAGGGCACGGCTTCTTCGGTGGGCTCGTCGGCGGGAGTTCCGGGGGTGGAGATTCGAGTCAGGGCTCCGGGGTCTTCGCTCCCGGGATAGGGGAAGCTGGTGCCGGGCTGGATGCGCACCGCGCCGCTGGAGGGGCCGTTGAGAAACACGCCTGCGGCGAGGCCTTGTTTCTGGAAGGCGACACCGGTGAAGGCGATGCGGGTCCGGGTGGCGGGATCAAGGAAGCTGCCGGTGAGGTTTCCGCTTTTGGTGATGGCTCTGGCGCTTAGTTTTTCAGGGCCGTAGTGGATGAGTTGGTTGCTGGCCTGCCAACTCATGACTCGATCGATGATGCCGCCTTCGGGAGCGGTGGGGCCGATGAGGGAAAGTTCGGCATTGTGTTCCTGATCGACGAGTTGGGTCAGAACGCGTTCGCCTCGGGCTGGAGCGAGGTAGCGACTGCCCAGGGCCCACACTTCGATGTCGAAACCGCTCGCGTATCGGGTCTCTCTGGTGTGGGCGAGTTTTCGCCACTGCATGACGCCGTCGAAGTCGCTCTCGGGCAGGTCCCGGAGGGTCATTTTCCCTCCGAAATGTCCTCGCACTGGAACGGAGCGATAGAGTTGGGCGAAGAGGCTGAAGCTGGGCTCGGCTTCGCCGGACAACAGGGCGCTCTCGGCGAACCGGGTACCGTCGCCGAGGATTCCCAGGATTTTGATTTGTCCTGAGGTGCTGATATTGACGGTGGCCCA
>JAGROX010000050.1:0-1134 GCA_020440025.1 Verrucomicrobiia bacterium | reverse complement strand
GGCGTGGTAGGGGGCGCGGGGCAGTTCGGCGAGAACTGTGGCGCCATTCCATGTCACGGTTCCCTGGATGAGTTCTCGCCCGACAACGGCTCCGGCGCGCATGAGTTGGAGGTCGGCGACGATGCGACTGCCGTCTCGTTGTTTGAGATCGGTGGTGAGATGTCCGTTGGTGTCAAACGCCCCGCGAAGCACGGCGGTGCGCCCATTCATTCGCAGGGTGGCGGTGATCGCTCCGCCCAGTCCGCTGCCGGCCCGAGGGCGACCGACGATGACTCTTTCCATCACTCCGGCGAGGGTACGACCATCTTCAGCGTCCCGGATCAGTCCTTCGAAGAGGCCGGCATGGTCATCTTCCCAGGCAATGCTGACGGCCGCCGGGGCGGAGGCTTCGGCGATGGGGGATTCGGCGCGTTTGTCCTCGACGGGCTGAGTGCGACCCGAGGCAGGTGTCCCAAAGTCGCCGACACCGTCCTCGTCTTCGGCCCGCACCCAGTAGGAATGCCAGATGCCGGGCAACACGGTGGTGTCTTCGAATTCGGTGATGTCATCGGCGACCTGCCCGATCTCGGTGGCCGCTCCGGGGTTGGCAAAGGGATGTCGGAAAATGCGATAGCCGCTGGCTCCGGCAAGGGTCTGCCACGAGACGACGACTTTGTCGGGGAAGTCTTCCTGGGTGGCGGTGACTCCAGACACGGCACCTGGCAGCAATTTTTTGAGCACGGTATTCTCCGGCCCATTACCGAGGGGATTGAGATTACCGGCGAGGTCGGTCACGGCACCGGCGGCGACGGTGACTTCCACGAGTCCTTCGCCGGTCGTGTCGCTGATCTCGATGAGGTAGTCGGTGTCTCCCTCGTTCCCGATGACGGTGACCGATGACCCTGTGCCGGCGGGGCCGCTCACGGTCACGTCTCCGCTGCCAAAGCCATAGACGGGCTGGGTGAAGGCAAGCGCGAATCGGATCGGCTCAGTCACGGTGGGATCACTCTGGTCGATGGCTCGGGTGAGGGACAGCTCCGGGCCATCGGTATCGATGGTGATGCTCAGGGTGCTGGATTGCTCGCCGAGATTGCCCGCCGCATCGGAGCGTCGAGCCAGGATGAGGTGTTCGCCGTCGGTGAGTTCGGGACTTTC
>JAGROX010000049.1 GCA_020440025.1 Verrucomicrobiia bacterium | reverse complement strand
AGATGAACCAGAACCAGGCGTTGGGATCGATGGGAATCATGAGATATCAGCGGACTCGGGCAACGTCGTCCGAAACTGTCGGCTTCGCGAGCAACTCGTTCCAGGATTTCCCCAGTTTCAATCGCCGGAAGAAATACAATCCCACGACCACGACCAGAAAGTACACCCACCACCAACTGATCGCTTCGGTGAATACCGCCTGCCGCGCGGCTTCCCGCTCCGCCGGAGAAAGCGTCTCAAGATTTTCCGTCCCCGCACGATTCCTGAGAAAGGCCGTTTGCATGCCGTAGAACCAGGTGACCAGCCCGTATGACAGGTTCATGGTCAGCCCGCGAAAGCTCAGCATCGTGGCGCGACTTTCGGAGGGAATGACCCGATTGAGAAAGTTCGACAAAAACAGATGCAGCAGTCGCATCGAAAGCCAGAGCGCCGGCAAAAAGGCGACGGACCAATAGCGGATCGGAAACGCCAGACTGAGCAAACCGATCAGCACCAGTATCGTGACCAGTCCAAAGTTGAAGCTCGGGGATCGGCGCTCGACCAACCGCCCACCAAGCGATGCCGCAAGAATCCCGACTACGGAACCCGCCACTGCGATCAGACCGAACCAGCGCGGTTCGTAGCCGATTACCTCCATCCAGATGGAACCCACCGTGTAGTAGAGTCGAATGATACTGTCATAAAATAATCCGACCAGCATCAACATCAGCACCACCGGCGTCCGCAGAATCCATCCACCGGCCGCAAAGGTCCGGCGAAAGCTTTTCCGAATCGATTCCCCCAGCGGCAACTCGCAGTCGGGAAGCAGCGTTTTGGGTTCGTGAAGCCGCCACGCCATCACCAAGGCACCCAGCGCCATTCCAAAGGTCAGATAGATCGGATTCTTCAGCGTTTCAGCCTGGGTGAAATGGCGATCAACACCAATCCAGTCCGCGACTCGGTTGACGACGTCCGGATCGTAGACGGCCGCGCCAATCAAGGTAACCGCGATGAATCCAAGTGATTGCCATTTGAGAAGCTTGACCGTCAGACGCGACCAGATCGACTCACGCTCCGTCTCGGGTAGTGAATCATATGCCAATGCTTCGTCCGCGCCCGATGCTGCCGCTTCCGCAGCGCCCGAGACAACTCGATTGATGCAGAAAATCACGAAAAGCCACCACACCGCATTTTTCACCGTCTCAGCATCCCCGCTACCGGTCGCGAGATCCACCACCGGCATGAGCATGAGGACGGACATCTCCACCACCATCAGAATCGCCGCCGCCACTACCAGGGTGCGTCGCCCAAACTGATCGGCCAACGCTCCCGAGGGCACCTCCAGAATCACGATGGCCAAGGCCCAGGCAACATTCAAATAGGCGAACTGCTCCTCGTTCAGCCCGAAGTCGAGAAACATGATCGCATAGACCGGATAGTAGAACCGGCAGTTGAAAAAGATGCGGAACCAGATGAAGCGCGAAGGATTCGCCGCGATTCGGGAATCCTGATCGGATGGGGACAGTTCGGGCATGGAGAAAAATGAAAGAGGCGGAACGGCCCATGAATCGAACCGTTCGACGGCTTTGAACAGGAAAAATTACTCGACGTGCCCCTCAGGATTGTGTCCCGTCGCTCCTCGATGGTTCCTGTGTTAGTTTTGGCACCGCCCCGAAGACAATCCGCCCCCCTGTTTTTTTGAGACTCCCTTTGCCCCAGGTCCTCTGGCACCGTCCGCGAACCCGCATCGAGTGGGGATTCACCGCGGTGCTCGGCCTCATGCTGTGCTGGTCGGTTTTTTGGCTCGTGAGCCATGGAGGGGCTGAAGATCGCGAGGCACTCAGCCAATGGTTTGCGGTGATGGGTGGCGAGACGTCCCTGAAATTGAAAACTCTGACCTACGCCCGCGGCGGTCTGATGCTGACGTCTTGGATCTGGCTCAGTGTTTCGGTCGTCCTCTGGCTTTCGCGTTCGTGGTGGTGGAAAAAGAGGCCCACCTCGCAGAGCATCCATGAGCGCCCCATCATTGACCGCCAGTTTGCCATCGGCATCGGACTCATTTTGCTGTTGGCCATCGGAATCCGGTGGCCGCGAATGGATCTCGGACTCTACAACGACGAGATCGATGTCTTTCGCACCGCCATCGAGGGAAGTTTTGACGGAAAAGCGCTTCAAGACCCCGCCAATGACGGCCTTCCAAAATATCGTCACGTTCCTTGGATCGAGGCCGTGTGGGGCAATCGAATCGGCAACAATCACGCCCTTCAGAGCATTCTTGCTCGAACCGGATATGAAATCTGGCACTGGATGAGTGGCGCTCCAGACTCCACCATCAAAGAATGGCCGCTCCGCCTGCCTTCGCTGTTCGGTGGTCTCCTCTCCATCGCCGTCATCGCCGTACTGGCGAAATTGGCCACAGGTAGCGCCCGCGCGGGATTCTTTGCCGCCTTTTTTCTGGCCGTTCATCCCTGGCACCTGCGATTTTCGACGGAGGCGCGCGGCTATGCCCTCCTCTTTGGATTCGGGGCGCTCACCGTGCTCTGTCTCGCCATCGCAGTTCAACGCGGACAATGGCGATGGTGGCTGGGATTCGGTGCCAGCCAAGCTGCTGCCCTCTGGTCTTGCCTCGGGGGATTGCATCTCATTCTCGCCATCAACCTGATCGCTGGCGCGTTTTTCCTCTGGCCTCGCCGCATCGACAGCGGGGAGACTCGACTAAACCCTCTTCAGTCCGCGACCTTACCCTGTTGGATCGTCGCCAATCTGCTTTCGGCCGCCTTTTTCTTTTTGGCAGTTGCCCCGATCCTTCCGCCGTTGAGGTTGGCTTTGGAAACAAACGGCACCTTTCAACAGGGAGTGGTCCCCGATTGGTGGCGAGATTCTTTGACCTATTGCCTGATGGGAATGCCTTGGATCGATGGAGCCCCTGACAGCTC
>JAGROX010000048.1 GCA_020440025.1 Verrucomicrobiia bacterium | reverse complement strand
TCCGCCGAAGCCGCCACGGCCGCCATTCCGCGACGCGGGGCCTGGTTTTATTTCGGCACCGGGATGAACATGCGGGAGTTTGAACCCGCTGACGAAGGCAAGAACTTCACGTTCCCCCGCATCCTCAAGCCGCTGGAAAAATACCGCGAAGATCTCACCGTTTTTTCCGGCACCTATCTGGAACATGGAGGTGGGCACGAGGGCGACTACACCTTTCTCACTGGCGTCGAAGCGAAAAAGGGCGGCTCCATCCAGAATGCCATCTCTTGTGATCAGCTCGCGGCGGAAATGATCGGGCGGGACACCCGCTACCCTTCACTCCAGTTCTGCATTCAGCGCGGCACCGGATTCGGCGGCAACCTGCGGACGCTCTCGTGGAATCGGAACGGCGTGCCACTCGCTTCCGAGAATGATCCTCACGTGATTTTCAATCGTCTCTTCAAAGTCGACAGCCCCGAGGAACGAGACGCCCGGGAGCGCGGCTTCCGTCGGCGTGGCAGCATTCTCGACGTAGTTCAGGACGACGCCCATCGGCTTGAGAAACAGGTCGGCAAACGCGACCGGGAGAAACTCGATGAGTATTTCAACTCGATTCGCGAAGTCGAGAAACAACTCGAACGCGATGAGGATTGGAGCGTAAAACCCAAACCCGAGATCGATCCCAAATTCGCCGAACGTTACAGCGAGCCCTACTCGATCCAGATGCCCGCCGGGCAATTCGTCTACGAGAAATATGCGAGATTGATGTATGACCTCGTTGCTCTGGCTTTCCAGACCGACTCGACCCGCATCATCACCTACGTGGTGCGGCAGGAAAGCTCGGGTGGCGTCTTCCCCGAGTTTGGCGTCTCGAAGGGCTACCACGAGCTCAGTCACCACGGGAACGACCCCAAGAACCTCGACGAGCTCGCCAAAGTCGACACCTATTATCAGGACCACTGGGCCTACTTCCTGGATCGGATGACATCGATCACCGAAGCCGACGGACGCCCCCTCCTCGATCACTGTGCCCTCGCCTACTCCAGTGGCATGGGAATCGGTCACTCCAAGAACCGGCTCCCCTCCGCCATGTTTGGTGGTCGAGCCATGGGAATCGACCATCAGGGTCATCTACGATTGAAAGATGAAACGCCCCTGTCTTCCGTCTGGCACACCATGCTGGATCGCTTGCAGGTACCAGTAGGTGCCGACTTCCAAGACAGCCCCGGAATCATCAAACCACTCCTCGGTTGAGCTCCGGACGATTCTTCAAGGATGACGCTCTTTGCCTACGGAACCCTGCTCGTGCCCGAAATCTGGCGGGCGGTCACAGGCCATGAGTGCCCGAGCGAATCGGCCAGCCTTCCTGGCTATGCCATCTATCGAGTTCGCAACGCTGACTTTCCCGGAATCATCCCAGGCGATTCCGATGATTTCGTCCCCGGCCGGATCTTTTCCGAACTGAATGCCGAAGTCTTGGCGCGACTCGACGCCTACGAGGACAAATTCTACGATCGGATAAAGGTAACCCTTTTGAGTACCACAGGTGACCCTCTTCAGTCGCAAGCCTACGTCGTCTCAACAGACTACACCAGCGCCCTGACTTCCGAGCCTTGGACCCTGGAGTGGTTTCAACGCGAAGCCATGTCCGACTACATGGCCCGGCATGGATTTCGCTGAGAAAAAAGGTTCCTCCATACTTCCAGGATCATTTCGGAGTATCCAACTGCATTCTGCCGTTCAAGAAATCTTCCCAGAGTTTGGCAATTTCTCCATCCGGAAGCCAGGTCTGAGTGGGCTCCAGGGCTTTGTCAGGTTCCTCCATCCGACTGATCTCAAAGGTCTCAAGATTTCCCACCCACGCTCTTGAGCGGTCTAGTTCCTGGATTTCCCCCTCCTTCGACAAACGCGCCAAGGTCAATCGGTCCAGAAAGGTCATTGCTAACTTGAAGCTAAAGGGGGTTTCCCCCCCCGTTCCTCTCGGCTCCATGGCGTATGCCCAATTCGGTCTCAACCCTAGCGAGTTGGGGTAAATCTCCTCATGGGTCCCAATTGGCTCCCAAACCTCAATATCCTGATTATACTCCCCCCAGATGATCAACAGCGGGACTTTGGCAGAAGCCTCAGTCGGCGCCGCCACGTAGAACGCTCCTTTTGATACCACAGTCGCTAGCACCCGATCAGGAAATGACTGAGTAAAGTTGTAGGCAAACGCCGATCCAAGGACATCCGAACCAAAAACAGTGATGGGAGCCGTCGCCAAGATTGCTTTTCCGGAGTCCTTGGCAAACACTTCCAACGCTTTCAGCACCGCCTCGCCGCTCCCCTTCTCAGCTTGAACGAATTCTGCTTCTTTCAACACTCCCTCTCCCTTGCTTTTTTCAACACCTAGGAATTCATAGGCCATGACGGCAAACTGAAACTTCCCGGCGAAATCAGACCAACGACTTCGTCCCGGCCCTAGAAATCTAAGTGATTCGCCATCTTGTCCCTGCGCAATCAAGAGCACACCCCTCGGTTCTCCGTTGGGCAGTTGAATCACAAACCTTCCTTGTCCCACTTTCGTCTCATACCACCCCACACTCTTCGCTCCCCCAGTCACCTTCGCCATCTCGACTGGAGCCTTAGCTGGCGCAAATGAACCGAGATCTAGCGACGTGGTAGAGCCAGTAAGAGCCTTCTGATAAGCGGCAAAAATATCGGGATGATCGGCTTCCAATTTTACGAGATCCAATTTTTCCCAACTCACTTCCACCGACGCACCATCGGCCTGTATCTGAACCGTGAGACCTCCGGGACCAGCACTTTTCACACCTGCAAAATCGACCGACTTACCGTTCGCTCCAGCAATCGGCAGCGCCAATGCGGGGACCGGAACACCACTCACCAAAAGGGCAAAAAGGAGGCCGAGCGCTCCGGAAGAAAAATCAAATCGCCGAAGAGTTTTCACCACATCGTCATAGCACAAACTTCCAATTGTTGGCAAGCATAGACCTGCAGATCTTTTCGAATCCTCATCTTAAGGCCGAAACACACCTATCTTCCCATTGTACGAATCCACCTGAACAATGTAATGATTTGCGGGTAACCCATCAGATGTATTGGTTCCCTGCAACAGGGAAAGATACCAAGTGTCATCTTTGCTCGTCCGCCCCGGCAGATCCGTTGAACCATCTGGACGGAATCGGAAGGAAACGTAATCCACAGGCTCCAGCGTGTCGCCAACGGGTATTTCCGCCGTTCCTTCTGAAGGTGAGAGGAATCCATACTCTTTTCCCTCGCTGTCAGAGTTGCTCCCTGGATTTAACAAAGTACTGAAATTCTCACTGATGACCACAGGAGGCTTGATTCGGAAGAATTTCGAAGCAGGCAACAAATCGCCCTCTTCGTTGAACAGAAAAAACTGAAACCCCCTAAACTCCTCCTCCAACTCCGCAGCACTGGGATCAGCCATCTTAAAAAAACGGACTTCCACGTCCGTGTTCTTCGACAGCGCCAGCTGCTGCGCCTGAGTCAACTTGTTACGAACGAGATTGCCCTCTGATGAAAGCGTGCTTGCCTGCATCAGAGTAAACAAATTTGGTGCAGCGAGCGCAAAGAGAATTCCCAGTACCGTTAAAACGATCAACATTTCGATCAGGGAGAACCCCTTACCACTAGAAAATTTAGGAAGTCTCATTTCTCGACAGGGTTGAATTCAAAGAACGATTGGTTCATGCAAAAATTAATTATTCGGAACATTAGCTCCCCATTTTGATCCTCGAAGGGCGACCATAGTACTAAAGACTTTGTGATTGATGCTTTTCTCCGATAGGTCTTCCTTCAAAGTTTCAACGTCCTCATCGAACCGGGAAGTTTCCCGAAAAAGCGAACTTGAAACCAAGTCAGGCATCTGCCCACTTCCACTCTCCTGCGCCTCCAACCTGATCGCGGCAGGGTCATCAATCACCACCATCGTGACCCGGACCAAAGGAGGTATCTGCTGCCGGAAGTTGGGATCAGTGTGTTCATTCGAATCGAAAAGATAATCTCTCGCGATACGACTGTAGGTATCCCTCTTATTTTCCCCGGCTTCTTCCAAGGTGTCGCGAGGAGATATCACCAATGCAATGACATTCTCAGCTAGCGGAATACTAAACTTGTCAATATCGTGTCGGAACCACTCAGTGTATTTCACAGGACGATCCAATTTCCTCTCATCATCGCCGTCTATGTAGATAAAATTCTCTTCCGATGGCGGACGGTATTCCATCAGACGAAATCGGTACTTCGGATCCGATTTCACGATACTGGGCTTGAATCTCTCATCATCTCCGTACGAAAGGTAGTAACCCCGCGCATTGAACAAATTATTAAGATTCCGATAAGCATCGGAGAATCCCAAAGGCGCCTGAAAGAAAATGGCATGCCCGGTAATTTCCCCCGCACTTGTTCTACCCAAATCTTTTCCCTCAATTGTCAGAAAGTGAAGCTCACTTTGCCTCTTATAATTCTTTACTTTATTATTACTATCATAGTCATAATCCAAGTAGGTATTTAAAGAGGCTTGGGAAAGATTCTTAGTGATGATATCAAAAGCAACCCTCGCCTCCCTAAATTGAGACACCCGGCCTTCCGCAAAGTTCCAAGTTTGCTGCACTTGGCTCAACAGCTGAGAAAGCAACAGTAGCAGAACCGATAGAATCGACATCGACACTAAGAGCTCTACCAATGTAAAAGCATTACATTTAGCTTTTGCCATCTTCGGAACGGAGAAACTGAAAGTTGGCGTCATGATGATTTTTTTTTAAGGGAACCAGTCTATCAAAGAAAAGGATCGATGGAGAATTGGCCTTAACTTCAGGGAACAGTGTCGTAAGTCCGACCCATTTTTGCTACCATGGTTCGGTAGGTATAGACAGCATTCGGGTAATCTAAAAGATCAAATCCCGATTCCGGAGAATCTAAGAAACTCTTATCCACATTGCTAGTGACCTCAACGAGCACAAGCCTCAGAAAGTCATCGGAAGGGCTATCCTCACCAGGTAGAACAATTCCCCGGAAGGAACCACCACCCACACTTTCGGGTAATTGAGAACCAGTTTTCGGGAGGGAAATCCTAGCTGTGTAAACATGATTAAACTCTCCCTTATCAGAATCTGGCAACTCGATTCCTTGGTCGTCATAGAAACGCACCTGCTTGTCGAAAGATTCAAGCGGCGACTTAGATCCTGTTGATTTTGGCTCCCACGAAGTCAATTGCAGCTCACCAAGAATCTGTTGGTGAATTCGACCCATCACGGCCTTGTCGTTTGCTTGCTGAAGGGTCTGCAATCCTTTGGGCAACATTCCCATCAGTGAAACCAGGGCCACCGCAGTGATTCCAAGCGCGAGCGTCACCTCCACCAAGCTGAACCCCCTATTAGAAGATTCTCTTTTTGTTCGAATTAGGTACATGGTAAATAGATAGCTAGATAATTCCCGACCGCTTTCCTACCTCAGGGAGCAAAACGCGTCGGGTTAATTGCTCGGAATTTGTAGAACTTATCAATAGTATCCATGTCGCGACCAGCAGCAAATTCTTTACCGTAATCTGGGAGATCTGGGTCATTTGGATCCACAAAACGCTCAACAATAGAGGAGCCACGATATTCTGCCACCACTTGATCCACGCGGGGATCCCACTTTCCTGGCGATGTGCCTTTGGCCTTCTTCAGGACCTGCGCTCGATAGTGAACCTTGAAGGTATTCGATTTCGTCGTGATCCTAGGATAAATGTCCGCATAAGGACGTTCCCTTGAATTATCACCGACTAAAGCCTGTTCCCTCCAATACTCCCCATTGGCCATCTTATCCACAGCCTCCCTCGGAGTCTTTCTACCATAATCCTCGATACCAAGAGACGCAATATTAAGCACGTTCCCTACTCGCACAGCAATCTCCTGAGGAACAAGATGCACATCACAAATCTCAGAAGCAGTTCTAAAAATCTCTCCATCCTTAAATTTCTCCTCAAACTGATACAGAGTATGATCCTCCAAAATAACGGCACGCAAACTCTTCTGCTGAAGTTTACCCCCGAATGGACTGTCACGCCAGTGATAACCTCGCCCACGACCGACTCCCCATTGATACTTGTAATCTTGACCCAAATTATCAGGAACACAGAGCATATACTCGGATTTAAAAACGCCTCGTAAAGCGGTGCTACGCGTGATGTGCTTGAAGGGCAGAATCTGGTAATTCAGATTCACTTTGCCGCCCGTACTAAGAGGTTCACTAATGGCATACGGTTCTACGGCAGGCATCCAAAACAGATCCAATAGATAGTGGTCAGGAGGTGTAATTGCGCCTGGATGGCCGGATCCCTTACCCGACTTCAAATCCGGCCTGAAAAGAAGGGTCCTCCAAGGTCTATTCACGGTCCCATCAGCATCCATATAGACCCCCACCGAGAGCGACCCAAACTGCACCGGTGAACAAATGATGCGATTCGGTGAGAAAAAAGCCGGGGTGGCCGCTTCATGAATATAGTCACGAACAAAGTAGGGGAAGTCACCATATTTGCGTGACATATCCCAAGCACCAGCCGCCGCAGCAGCGGCTGCGGTCTCTTCAAACAATGAGTGAGTATTCCCCTCATCAGGCTTGTTAATATAAGGACCATCGACGGTAAGCCCAAAGCCATTGTCAAAATCTCCGAATAGTTGCACCTCACTCGATTTTGATGAACCGGTCCCCAAAGGCCGAGGATTATAACTCACCCCTGGCACCAATTGCCGCTCATTGCCAGTGTCATTACCTCGAAGAGCACCTCCTGCAGTCGTTCGAAAGGAATGAGCGGCGCGTTGATTGTGATTATCATAATTGAAGCTAGGCTGGAAGACTTCCTTGGGGACATTCTTCAATGCCGCAACAAGTCGGGCATCACCATGACCCACCACCATTGACTTTAGGACATCTTGGTCAGTCGCTATTGAAAACCCATCAGAATCCGCGAGCGCCAAGCGCCCGGCGTTCAACTCGGGATTGATTCCATCTCCAGACAGGCTCCAAAGGTTGACAGGAGTGATCGGTCCGTGCTGAATCGCATTGAATTCATTGCGGTATCCTTCGTACCCCAGCGAAAGAATCGGCGAGGGAGCAACGAAAGACGGGAACTCCACTTCAATGGTTTGAACTTTTTGCCGAGTGACACTGGTCGCGGTTCCTTGCGTTGAACTGTCCGTGCCAGCGGAGAAAATCTGAACTTCCAGATCCCCCCCTTCAAACTCGATCTGGCGATTATTGATTTTCCACGGTCGCGACATGAATTGATAGTGATTGAAGTTCTCGACCTCCTTGTAGTCAAAATCTATGGGAGAGCGTCTGCCATTCCGCCCGATTCCGCGAAATGTATCAACATCCCCCAACCCAGTATCAAAGAACCTTCTCTCCTTATTTCTGTCTTGGGTAGACCGCATATAAAAATTCCAAGCCCGGGTGCCACCATAGTGACGGTCGATATGAGAAGCGCGATCAATGTTATTCGAAGACCATCGGTAAAAATTGGGCGGAAGTGGCGCAGGACCAGGAGGCTCTTCTTTTGCCAACTCATCCGGCAGAACCCCGCCGCCAGCAAAAGTGAATCCAGTCATCCCGATATCCATTTCCATGTCAGGATTAATCGGC
Source organism: Verrucomicrobiia bacterium (assembly GCA_020440025.1). Taxonomy (GTDB): domain Bacteria; phylum Verrucomicrobiota; class Verrucomicrobiia; order Verrucomicrobiales; family DEV007; genus JAEUHH01. The sequence continues at coordinate 14,203 of JAGROX010000048.1, read as the reverse complement.
ACCCAACCCAATGAAGGACAGAACCCCATAAACAGTAACTGAGCTTGCACCACTTGCTCGTTGGTTGCGAGTCGGGTCTCTCCACCCTTCCAAGCCCCATCGCTTAAAGCACCCCGATCAAATTTCCTTAGAGGCATCGCATTCGCATAGTCCTGATCCAGCCACGCAAGCTGCCAGTTCCAGCGTTTTTGATCAAAAGCTTTGAAGATATACTCCGGCGCATACTGCCGAGGATCATGTTCACCATTAATGTTGTCCACCCCGGTTCCAAATACAGCAGGGTCTCGCTTGTACTGAGGCTCCACCATTTTCCGCATCCAATCGGGCCATTGACTCCAAGCAATGCTTTTTACATTATAGGGCGTGTTGTAGTCTGGCTGTCCATTCGCTAGGACATATTTTTCCTGATCGACATTTACCGAGTCTGGCATGGGAGGAAAGTTGCTCAAATGGACATCTTCTTCGCCCGGCACCCTTTGTCGATTCGGATCAATGTAATACCCGCTAGGATATTTTCTAATTCCGGGATAAGATTGCCCTTTTCCTCCCACGAACTCCCGCCCAGGCTCCGGGCCACCTTTTGTACCGCCAGTATCATCTCCATCTGTAGAAGTCCTCCCCCCATCGGCAGAGCAGATGACATGCACCCCGATCTCATACAATGTTGTAAACCGGCCGAATCCTTTCGTCTCGTTTGCCCCATGCCAATCGATATCAATGGGAGTGACTTGACCGTGCCCTTTATGAGTGGCCCGCTGGACCTTATTGGTTTGCGGGTTTAGGTCTTTCTTCCTTGGATTAGTGAATGTGCGATTATTGTCAGTATTATTAGTCGTGAAGGCGTCTTCCCAATCATCTCCGTAGAGACTGTCGTCATGGAGATTAGTTGACCTAATGTAATCAAAAATCTCCGTAAGAATTTGGCGCCTCTCTTGATTTGAATATTTTTTGTCAAAACTTTCTCCCAACCCGGGAATTGGTGATGACGTCAGCTTATCCAAATAGTCCATCAACTCTTCGTTTCGATCGATTTCTGCATAGTCCCAAGTGGAACTATCAGCTTTTGCCCTCTGAAAGTGATAGATGAAAGGCTCTCCGCCCGTACTCGCCCCGGCTTGAGCACAGTATCTTATCAAAGTATCGAAAGGCGAGTGGTTAAGCTCCTCCTTGAATCCAGGCGCATCTGGATCTTGCGTCGGCCAGATACTGACACGTGGCGTGTTAAACATCGTGGTTTCAGGCGCTCGACTCACGACCGAAAGAAAGAACTTCGAACGCTCCAGTTGATCCTGAATGAACTTAACGTTGCGCCCCCTCCCTGTGCGACTATTGGGATCCGGAAAAATATTTGGCTCCCTAAAATCATCGCGCTGCCCTTTCGATCCCGGCTCCAGCAAAAACTCGTCGAGCGAGGCATAGAGACGATCCTTATCAGGAATCAGACCATCCCTCTCCTTAGGGTTGTTCGGGTCTACCTTGCGAGTCCCCGAAAGAGAACCGCCACCAACGATTCTGGGGACCAATTCGAAGATTTGCTCCATGTGATCCCGATTGTAAGTGATATCAGTAATCCCCGGTGCCAAAACCGGCGCTAGGTGGGTAGATGCGGGATGCCCTGGGTAACGCTGCCACTCATGTTGAGCTGGCTGGAAGCGACCCAAATTTCGATCAATATCACCACTCGCCATCGGCGTCCCCCAAGCGGCACCACCAGCGTGGATATTGGGATTTAGTTTACAGGTCTCATCATCCGCCCAAAAGCCGAAACGGGCCACAATTGGATTCTCCACAGAAGGTACCACGCCTCCGCCAGCAGCTACAAAATTTTGAGAATTGTCCAAATACCCTAAAGTGCCATCTTTGAGTTGATACATCCACTTTACAGGCATCGGAAGTGTCTCAGGCTCAGGAAACTCTTGACCTGCCTTGACAGCCTCAACAGCCCTACTCATCGGGCCTTTCGCTACACCGGACATATCATAGTCAAATCCTTCAATTCCCGATTCATCATTCCCGAGTTTGCTGGGCCATTTCGGAAAATCACGAGCAGTGGGATCCACGATCGGGTAATAAACTTTGTCACCACGAATGACGGGTTCGTTAAGATCCACAAACTGCCAAGGCTTGCTATCCCAGTTATTTAATTCGGCAAAATCATCATCGGCCAAATTCTTCTCACTCAACTGCTCAACCATCACATCATCTGAATAGAGCTTGTATCCCTTGTAAAATTTGCCACTCTTGTCCCAAGTACGGATAGCCCCAGGTTGTGAGGCCCAGCCGATCTCTCCTGCTCTCGTTCCAGAATTTGGATCATCAGTCGTCGCCATCCGAATCTGGCGAATGACCAAGTTCACTGCTTCTTCAGCGATCGCTTGGGCCTCAAGACCGTTGTTGTAACTGTCCGACGACACCATCTCGTTCTGGGCAAGTTGGAAGAAGGTCAGGATCAGGATGGTGGCCAGCGAGATGATGGTCAGCACGGTCAGCAGCGCGACACCTTTCCGGCGTTGGCGATCTCCGGATTTTGGCTGGCCGGTTGTGGGGTTCGAGTGGGTCTTCATGTCTTCGAACGGGTAGTTTTAAGAGGTTTTGTCGAATCGAGGGCTTTTCGCCCTGATTTACTTTGTAAAGTCATGCAAATACAAAGCCAATACAAGAATAAAATCTGTCTGATGCGGTTTTAGCGCGCCAGGCCATGTGTTTACAAGGTAAATTTTTTCTGATTCGGCATTTTTTCTGGAGGCTCCGAATCAAAAAAGGGACCAAAGCGGGTCAAGTGGCGGACTGAACCCTCTTGAATGAACCGATTCGATGGAAATCGGGGCTCGATTCTGCCGTGATTTCTCTCCATGATTAGAACCTCTCCTCGCTGTCTCTCGTGATGAATTACCACTTTGCTATCGGTTTGATCTTGGTCTTGAGCCTATCTGTCTCAGCCGAGGAAAATAAACTGCCCTCCGTCAATGTCGGGGCGGAAATCGCCGCGCTCGCCAGAGCCAGCGAGGGCAAGGTGTTTGGAAGAGGTGAATGTTGGGATTTCGCCGCCGAGTTGCTGGATCGAACGAACTGCGACTGGAATCGGCCTTTCGCATTCGGGCAGCTGATCGACCCGAAGACGTCGGCGCTGCAACCCGGCGATATCCTTCAGTTTGAATCAGTCAAGATAGAATGGAAACGCGAGGGTCGATACGGCACGATCCTGCTGGGATTTCCGTCCCACACTGCGATCGTGCTGTCGGCGGCGGGATCAGTCGTGGAGATCGCCCATCAGAACTACAATCGGACGCGCAAGGTCAGCCGCTTGTCTTTCGATCTGAAAGACGTCACCGCCGGAAAGTGGCGTGCGTTTCGACCGGTGAAAAAGGCGAATTGACTCCGATTCCTTTTTTCGCTGCAACCTTGTCATTTCAGCCGATTCCTGTTGTCCTCCTTTTTTCTGATCATGTCTGCTGAATCATCATCTGCTACCCAACACGAAATCGAAGGCGCTGGGGGCTCGAAAGGCATCGCCAGTCGTTTGGGATTCTGGCTCGGTCTGGCGGCCTTTGTGGGCATCCTCCTGTGGGGCAATCTCGATCCCGACAGACCTGCGGTCACACGCATGGGCGCAGTAGCGGCGTTGATGGCAATCTGGTGGATCACTGACGCGATTCCCCTGGCCGCCACGGCTCTGGTTCCCTTGGTGGCTTTTCCGATTCTCGGGATTATGAGCGGGAAGGAGACGGCCCCCGTCTACATCAATGACACGATTTTTCTTTTCGTTGGAGGCTTCATGATCGCCCTTGCGATGGAGCGCTGGCAATTGCATCGCCGGATTGCCCTGAGAATCATCCAACTGATCGGCAGCAGTCCTGCCCGACTGGTCCTCAGTTTCATGGTGGCCTCGGCCTTTCTCTCGATGTGGATTTCGAACACCGCCACCGCCATCATGATGCTGGCCATCGGCATGGCGATCATTGCAGAGGAGGAAGCGCGATTCGGCAAGGAACGCACCCACAAGCTCACCATCGCCCTACTTCTGGGCATTGCCTATGGATGCAGCGTGGGCGGCATGGCAACTCTGGTGGGAACGCCACCCAATCTCTCGTTCGTTCGCCTGTTTGCCATCGCTTTTCCCAATTCGCCTCCGGAGGCCCGCATCAGTTTCGCCCAATGGATGTTACTCGGAGTGCCCATCATGCTGGTGATGCTCGTGATCATCTGGGCGTTGTTGACGCAGGTGTTCTTCCGATCGCCCGCCGACTTGCGACTTTCCTCAGATGTCATCCGTGATGAATACCGAGCGCTGGGATCGATTCGCTTCTGCGAAGTGGCGGTGCTCATCGTATTTGCTGCCACCGCTGCACTGTGGGTGTTTCGCAGCGACCTGAATCTGGGGGGATTCACCCTACCCGGCTGGTCTCGACTTCTGCCAGCGACCGCCTTTGATGCCGATGGGCGCACGTTGCTCGATGACGGAACGGTGGCCATGGCGATGGCGCTGCTGCTGTTTCTGATTCCCTCCCGCAGCTCGGATTCCCAGGCACCGTCCCGGATTCTCGACATCGATGTGTTTCGCCGCATTCCCTGGCACATCGTATTGCTTTTCGGAGGCGGCTTTGCCTTGGCCAACGGATTCAAAGCCAGTGGCCTGTCGGATTTCATCGGAGGTCAGTTCAGCTCGCTCGCAGGAGCGCCTCCCATAGTGGTGGTGGCGTCGATTTGCGGAGTTCTCACTTTCATGACGGAGCTCACCTCAAATACGGCGACCACAGAGATGGCCATGCCCATCCTCGCCTCGGTCGCGGTGGCGATGAAGACACATCCCTATCTCCTGATGATTCCCGCCACCTTGTCCGCTTCCTGTGCCTTCATGATGCCGGTGGCCACGCCGCCCAACGCCATCGTCTTCGGCAGCGGACGCCTCAAAATCCTCGACATGGTCAAGATCGGGTTTTTGATCAACCTGATCGGGATACTGGTAATCACGGTTCTCTTCTACACGGTTGGCTTCTGGGCCTTTCACATCGATCCTTCGGAAGTCCCCGATTGGGCGGTCAAGGAAACATCAACCAACGCACCCGCCCTCGTCCCGTGATCGCCGCTTGAAAAACGTCACGAGAGTTTCACTGGGGTCGATTCGATGATATTTTTCAGTCACCGCATCGCCTTGCGCGACAAGTTCAAACAGAGCTGCCCCTCTCTTTTCTCAAAAGCCCCTCACTTCTCATGCATCCCCGCCTTACCTTTTTGATCGGCCTTTTCTTGGCCATGAGTTCGTCGCTCCAATCCCAGGAATCGCCCGCCACACCTCCAGCTGCTCCCGGTCCCAACGCGCCACCAGCGCCACCAGCGCCATTGGTCGACCCCAACGCTCAACCCATCGAGGTGCAAACTCCGCATGCCGCTTGGTTTGTCGACTATCAGGCCGCCCGGCAAAAAGCCATCGCCGAGGGAAAACACCTGCTGTTGCTTTTCACTGGTTCGGACTGGATTCCGCTCTGCAGTATTTTTGATCGAGACGTTCTCAATCAACCCGACTTCGTTGATTCGATTTCCGAGACCTTCGTTCCGGTCCGCTTCGATTTTCCGAAATCCCGTCAGCTGTCACCATCCGTGACCGCTCAGAATCAGCTTTTCATGCGGGCTTATCGGATCACCGCCTTCCCCACGGTCTTCCTCACTGATACCGATGGACGCCCCTACGGCATCAACGGCTATCAGGCGATGACTCCGGCGAACTACGCCAAGATCATCACTGCGATGCGCCAGATGGCGACTCTGCGAGATCAGTATTTCGAAAAAGCCGCCGCGGCGGACGGCGTGGAAAAGGCGAAACTCTTGGTTAAAGGTGTTCCCAACTTGCCAGGCAACCTCTCGGCCCGCTACTATCGCCAGCAACTGGAAACCATCATCGCCAATGACCCCAAAGACGAAACGGGCAAGGTGGCGAAATGCAAACGCCTCATCGCTGATGTCGACTATTCGGACCAGATGCAGAAACTGGAGCAGGAGATCGAGTGGAGCAAAATGCTCGACCTGACCGACGCCTACATCCGTGAGAACGGGCTTCAGGGTCAGGAACGTCAACAGGCGCTTTTCAACAAAGTCGGCGTCCTCCAGAAGCAGGGAAACCTCCCGGAAGTGGTGCGCGGGTTGCTCGAAATCGCGGCAATCGATGAAAAATCTCCCTTGGGCCAAAGAGCCCAAGGCGCGCTGGCAAAATTGAGGGCTCAGAAGTTGGAGGAAGAGCTTTCGCCGCGCTGAGATACGCGCTATCTTTCACCAGAATCGTCGATTTTCCCGGGGGGAAAGTCGAGCGATGGGTTTTTCGGCGGGTCGCACCAAGTATCCGATCAACCCTTTGTCACCAAACATGATCTCCCTGATCTCCGCGCGACGGTTTCTTGCGCCCGTTTCACTCTGTCTGCTCGCGATGGCTGCAGCCAGTTGCGCCGGCAAGCCGGACTACGACAAGCTCAACGCGAATGCCGCCAAGCTGGCGACGCCGCCTCACAATCTCTCTGCCTACGACTACCCGTTCGACGACGACGGCACCTATCGAAAAGATTGGGTGACCAACAAGAACGCCACGCGGGGCAAACGCTGGCGGCCCGCCACCACCAGCCCGCCGCCCCCTCAGCCTTCCACGCCTCCTCAGGCACCGATGGTGGCTTCGAGTCAGCAGCAACTTCCCCCCCCGCCGCGACAGCCCACCTACGCCCCGCCGCCGCCATCGATCACTCCTCCTCAGGCTCCGAGACCTTCTCCGCCGCCAGCTGCGGCCCCGAAACCCGCCGCTCGCTACCATACCGTGGCAAAGGGAGACACACTCTACTCCATCAGTCGCCGCTACGGAGCGACAGTGCCACAGCTCAAGTCGACCAACGGGCTGACATCTGATGTGATTCGGATCGGCCAGACACTGCGACTCCCCTGACGAGCCCCTACCAGAAGCCGCCGTGCTTACCCTGGCTGCGCTGCCAATTGGTGTATGCGAGGTAGCCAAAGAAGATGCCGAGATAGAACATCCCGGCGATCACGGCCAAGATGGCAATAAGGCCGGCCGTTGCCGCGCCAACGATGGGCACGATACCCGGCTTTTTGTTGCTCATGAAAGCCCCAAAAATCTGGCCACCATCCAGAGGGAGCACCGGCAGCAGATTGATCAGGGTCCAGAATCCATTCACCCAGAGGAGATCCTGAATCACGATTCGTCCAATCTCTGAATTCCGACCGATTGGAGTGAACCAGGCTAGGATCAGGGCCACCGCGAACAGGCAGATACTGGCACCGGGGCCAGCCGCGCTGATCCACATGTGCTGCTCGCGGGTGTAGCGACCGCTGCTGCTGCAGAGTCCGCCCATGCTATAGAGTTGAATTTCGGCATGACCGCCAAATTTGCGAAAGGCCTGAGCATGACCCAGTTCATGCCAGAGGATGGAGACAAAAACGACCCCCACCCAGGCCGCCAGGTAGACGAACATGTCGCGCCCTGCCATGGAGAGGGCGCCACTGAGCAGCGCGGAAACCAGCCAAAAAGTCCAGTCCACCCGGACCGGATAGCCTAAAAGAGTAAAACGCAGCATGATCTGGCGAAATCCTAGTCGATGAACTGCGCGAGGAAGCGGAAATGAAGCCGCCCTTCACCTCATCGGATGAGGCGAAGGACGACACAATCATTTCACAGCTCAGATGAACTCGTTGATCAAGTTCTCCAGCATCTCCTGACGACCACTGCCGGTGTTGGCCTGGCCGTTCTCGAGGGAATAGGCCTCCAATTCCTCGAAACCGACCGTGCCGGCCTCGATCTGGGCACCGATCCCCGAATCGAAGCTGCTGTAGCGCTCCTTGCGGAAAGCTTCCCAGCGACCGTCCTCGAGGATGGCGTGGGCGATTTTCAGGCCGCGGGCAAAGGCATCCATGCCACCGATGTGAGCGTGGAACAGGTCGACCGGCTCGAAGCTTTCGCGTCGCACCTTGGCGTCGAAATTCAGGCCACCGGTGGTGAAGCCGCCCGTTTTCAGAATGACCAGCATCATCTGGGTGGTCAGATAGATGTCCGTGGGGAACTGATCAGTATCCCAGCCGATGAGTTCATCACCGGTGTTGGCATCGACCGAACCGAGCGCCCCTGCGGCCGCAGCGACTTCCATCTCGTGCCACATGCTGTGACCGGCGAGGGTGGCGTGATTGGTCTCGAGGTTGAGTTTGAAATGCTCCATGAGACCGTGCTCGCGAAGGAAATTCAAACAGGCAGCCGCATCGGAATCGTACTGATGGGTAGAAGGTTCGCGCGGCTTGGGTTCGATGTAGAACGGACCAGTGAAACCGATCTTCTTTTTGTAATCGACCGCCATGTGAAGGAAGCGACCGAGATGATTCAGTTCGCGACCGAGATCGGTGTTCAGCAGCGTCGAGTAGCCCTCGCGACCTCCCCAGAAAGTGTAGCCCTCGCCACCGAGGCGATGGGTCACGTCCATGGCCTTTTTCACCTGCGCGGCGGCATAGGCAAACACATCGGCATACGGCGAGGTGGCGGCACCCTGGTTGTAGCGTTTGTGAGCAAACAGACAGGCCGTGCCCCAGAGGAGCTTGATCCCGGTTTTCTGCTGCGCTTTCTCCAGTTCGTCAGCGACAGCATCAAGAGCGGCATTGGATTCCTCCAAGGTGGCGCACTCGGGAGCCACATCCCGGTCGTGGAAGCAGTAGTATTCGATGCCGCATTTCTGCATGAACTCGAACATCGCCCACACCCGTTTCTGGGCATTTTCAACCGAATCACTGCCATCGTCCCAGGGACGCTCGGCCGTGGGGCCGCCAAAGGGATCGGCGAGGCCATTCCGCATGGTGTGCCAGTAGGCGCTGCCAAAGCGGAAGTGGTCCTTCATCGACTTCCCGCCGACGATCTCCTCGGCGTTGTAGTGTTTGAAAGAAAGCGGGTTTTTTGAACCAGGACCTTCGTACTGGATCTTGGGGATTTCGGGAAAGAATTCGTCACTCATGGGTGACGATTCTCGGCGGACAGGCGTTCGGGTCAAGAGGAAAGGCTCGCGACGAATTACAAAGCGACTCCACCATTGTAAGTGCGAACACGCTTGCTTCGGGTGATTGAAACCGCGTAACCTAACCTCAAGCGTCATGTTCTTCCTTTTTCTTATCGCCGCGGCCCTGATCATCGGGGTGTCCATCTGGAACTCCCGCCGCAAAGAGATCGCCAATCATTTCACCAACGCAGCGGTCCGATTGGGACTTCAGGTGTCGAGCGATGGCACGGCGATGCAGCGGCCTTGGATCTATGGAATTCTCGACGAAATCCGGGTCGATGTGCGGCCCTATCTGCGAACCAAGGATGGCGCACGCAGCACCTGGACCGGATATCGACTCACCTTCCCCGAGCCCATCGATCTCCATATCTCGGGAAACGACGACAACCGACGCCGTGTCATCATTCGACTGTCGAAACGCTTCACTGAGAGCGAGATCGAGGCGGACGGCATCTTTTGTACTCGCTCGGCCCTGGCAGAAGATTCTTCCCGGATCGTGGCCGACGTGGAGTATCTCCTCAGCGCAGCGAAAGAGTTGCAGCAACCCGTCGTCACCGTCGACCATCCCCAGCCTCCTCCTTCGGTGGCGACCGTGGAGCTTCCCGCTCCGAAAGCCCCGGCGACTCCCGACCCGTCGCCACCGCCTTTGCCTCTCCGCGAAAAACCGGAAGTTCCGGTCGAGAATCATCCGGAGGCGGAGGTCGTTTCTGAGCCCACCGTCGAAACGGAAGAGCCCACTCCGGAAGTCGAGCCAGAGCCAGAAAAGGCGCTCCCTCTGGCACCGCCAGCTTCGGCGCTTGCCGTGGCGGCCCGCGATCTGTTCGATACGGGACGAAATCGCTTCGAGACCGGGCGCCACTTTTCTGCCGAGTTCCAAGGACGGACATTGGAAGGCTCGGGCATCCTCCGCCGCGTGGACCGCTTCTCAAACGACCGTGTGTTCGGCCGAGGCCCCGGACTCATCGCGGAGGTGGAGATCTGGCAACTGGAAAACCCCGCCGCCGGGCTGCATCAGGTGACCGCCATGGTTCAGTTGCCGAGCGAGGAGGAGGAAGGCATGAGCGTTCAACACTGGCGGGAACACCTCGGCGAACTCGTTGCCGTCTGCGGAACAGCGATCCGTTGCGATGCCTTCACCGGCAAGTTGTTCCTGGCCGACGGATTGGTCGATTCCCCTCTGGCCTCGAAACTGATAAATGCCTGAACGGGCGACGATCTTTCTCGATCAAGATTCCCGGAACCGCTCCTCTTTCCATGGGTCCGCCGAATCGCTGTAGCCCCGCTTTTCCCAATAGCCCGGCTGATCCTCGGCCAGAAACTCGATGGTCTTGATGAACTTGGCGCTTTTCCACGCGTAGAGCTGGGGAATCACCACCCGTACCGGTCCACCATGTCTGACCGGCATGGATTCTCCATTGAGCGTATCCGCGAGGAGGACATCTTCTCCCAGCAGCGAAGCGAAGGGCACATTCGTCGTGTAGCCATCGTAGCTGGTGAAAAAAGCGAAACGCGCTTCGGGTCGAGGTCTCACCCGATCCAGCAGCTCGCTGAACCGCACGCCATCCCAACCGGCATCGAGCACGGTCCAGGTGGTAACGCAGTGAAAATCACTCACCGTCTGCACCCGAGGCAATGCCTGAAAGTCGGTCCAAGTCAGCGTCTGGGGATTCTCCACCGAGCCCGAAATCGACAACCGCCAGTCTGCGAGCGGAATCTCGGGACGAATGCCAAGATCCAGCACCGGAAATTTCTCCTTAGCCAGATGTTGGCCCGGAGGCACCCGAGAAGCGTTGTCGGAATCCTCTGTCATCCCGGTTCTTCCATCAACTAACCCGCCAGATCCGTACAACACGGACAGGGCTGCACCCAATGTCCGGGTGCGACTTCGCGCAGCGTGAGGTCCATACCGATACTTTCCCGCCAGCGAGGATGCCTCATCCGATGGCCAAAGGCACATCCTTCCGGCGGATCGATCGGTGAGGGAACATCTCCCTCCAGCAGGGTACGATCCCTTTTCACCGTCGGATCGGCCACCGGAATCGCTGAGATCAACGCCTTGGTGTAGGCATGGCTCGGGTTTTCATAGATCGCATCGGCATCGGCCAGCTCCACGATCTTTCCGAGATACATAATGGCAACCCGGTCCGAAACGTGTTTCACCACCGCGAGATCGTGAGCGATGAAAAGATAGGCGAGCCCAAAATCCTCCTGCAACTCCATCAACAGATTCAGCACCTGGCTTTGCACCGAGACATCGAGGGCGGAAACCGGTTCGTCGCAGAGGATCAGTTTGGGATTCAATGCCAGCGCCCTCGCGATCCCGATTCGCTGCCGTTGACCGCCGGAAAATTCGAAGGGAAAACGACTGCCCATCGCCTCTTCCAATCCGACGCGTTCCAACAACTCAGCCACCCGGTTTCTCCGCTCGCCACGGGTACCCATCTTCTGAATCACCAGAGGCTCCTCGACAATGTCCCGCACCGAATGTCTCGGGTTCAGGGATTCCGCCGGATCCTGAAAGATCATCTGCAAATTCCGTCGCAAGGGTTTCAACTGACGCTGGCTCAGATGACTGATGTCGTTCCCCTCGAACTCGATCCGCCCGCCAGTGGGCATGAGCAGGCGCGTCGCCGTCTTGGCCAGGGTCGACTTGCCACAGCCCGATTCGCCGACGAGCCCGACGCTTTCGCCCGCACCGATCTCGAAGTCGATGCCGTCGACGGCGCGCACCGTGTCGTAGCGCCGCCGGAAGAGCGAGCGCAGGGCCGAGGCGACGCCCGGGGCGCGGGAGTGGACCTGGTAGTGCTTGATGAGGCCACGGACGGAGATCATCGGGGCCGAGGAGGCTATCAGCAGGGCACAACCCGTCGGTAGGGCGTCGCCAGGGTGCATGCGTTTGTCCCGCAAAATCGTGGCGTGGTAGGCTCGCCCCAGCTTCCCGCGACTCCGCCCAGCGACCCTTGTCTCGTACCGATCGGTCCTCCCACAACCAGGACGACGCGTGACGCGCACCTCGACGCGACCGGCCCTGCTCGTCTGCCTGGCGGCGGAGGACGGCGCCTACATGCCGAGCGGACGCTGGGAGTACCGCATGAAGCGGCTCCCGCATCTGGGCATGGGCATGCTGTCGGCGTCGCTCAAGCGGGTCGGGATCCCGGCGCGCATCCTCGACCAGAGCGTCCACGGCTACGACCTGGAAGGCCTCGTGCGCGAGGTCGGCGAGGTGCGCCCGCCCTTCGTCGGCCTGTACTCGACGGTCACGCAGCGCGGCGTCGTGTGCGGCGCGGTGCGCGCCCTCCGCGCCACGCACCCCGAGGTGCCCGTGATCGTCGGCGGCCCGGACCGCGTGCGCTCGGACCTCTACCTGGGCGCCGGCGCGCATGCGGTGGCGGTGGGTGAGGGCGAGGAGCTCGTCGTCGAGATCGCGCGCGCACTCGCCGGGCGCGCCGCCGGCGGGGACGTCGGCATCGCGGACGCGCTCGAGGCGATCCCCGGGTTGCTGTTGCCGGTCGAGGGGGCCGAGTCCGCGGCGGGGCGGTCGACCGGTGCCCGCGCGCCGATCCAGGATCTCGACGCGTTGCCCTTTCCGGATCGCGACGCGGTCCCGGTGGACGCCTACTACGACCATCACGTCTTCGGCATGCGGCTGCCGTACACGACGGCGATGGCGTCGAGGGGCTGTCCGTATCGCTGCACCTTCTGCGACTCGCCCGCGATCTGGGGCAACAAGGTGCGCACCCGGTCCCCCGAGAACGTCGTCGCCGAGCTCGTCGACCTGCACGAGCGCTACGGGGTCCGCTACGTCGGTTTCAAGGACGATCAGTTCGCGGTCAAGCCGGACTGGCAGGAGCCCTTCCTCGCCCAGCTCACGGAGCGGCAGCTGGACATCAAGTGGTCCTGCCTGGTGCACCCGTACAACTTCAGGCGCAACCGCGAGGAGAAGCTCAGGCGCTTCCGGGACGCGGGCTGCGATCTGCTGAGCTTCGGCCTGCAGGCGGTCGACCCGAAGATCCTGAAGGGCATCCGACGCAGCACCGAGGAACCGCGCGAGCTCGCCGAGAACGTGCGCGTGGCGCGCCAGCTCGGCATCACGACCGCGGTCCACTTCATCTTCGGGTTGCCCGGCGAGACCCTCGAGAACATGGCCGGAGCCATCGAGTGGGCGCGCGCGACGCGACCGAACTACACGGTGTTCTTCCCGTTGACCGTGCTCGAGGAATCCGAGCTCGGGCGCACGCACCCCGACGGCCCGGTCACCGAGCTCTCGCCCGAGGTGCTGGACCGCGAGGTGAACCGCGCCTACCGGAGCGTGTACGGCTCGCCGCGCTGGCTGCTCGGCAACTTCCTGCACGTGGCGCGCAAGAACCCGCGCTGGTTCCTGCGCGCCGCCGCGCACGCCGGCTATCTCGCGCGTGCCACCGTGTTGAACCGTGTGCGCTTCCGCGTGCACAGGCGCGTCGAGGCCCCGCCGGGCATGGCCGCGGGGCCGCATCCCGCCTACCTCGCCCCCTACGGCTAGCGGGACGAGCCCAGCGACGGAATCTCTGCGTTGCTTCTCGCTCGTGTACTGGAGTACACGTCGCTCGGCGCGCCTCGATCTTCCGCCGCTGGACTCGTCCCGCATGGGGGGTGAGGTTGGATGAGGCGCGTCCCGTAGCCGGGATGAGAAGGTCGGCCTCCCGGTCGCGGGATGTCGTAGGGGCGAGATTGATCTCGCCCCGGGGTTCATCTCGCCCTGCGACCCGGCCGGGCGACGCAAGCGTCGCCCCCGCTGCTTGCCTTCCCGAATCGGGCTTCGCCCTCGCCGCTGCGCAACGGGTCTAGCGACGGGAGAGCTGGACGGCGAAGGCCTTCGCGTCGTGCGTCGGCAGCTCGCACACGCGGTTCTCGCACACGTAGGCCGTGGCTTTCCCGTCGAGGGCGCGACGCTCGCGGGCGAAGGGCACGAGCGCCGCCTGCGCGTCGAGGTCGGCGCCCTCGACCGCCATCACGAGGTGATTACCGGGCACGAAGTGGCCACGCAGCTCCGCCACGAAGGGCGCGAGCTCGGCGCGTGACGCCGCCGCCACCAGCACCACCTCCTTCGGCGCCGCGAGGCGGTGGTCGACGGCGAGCAGCATCTCCGCCAGCGCCGTCGGGCTCTCGCGCAGCGTCCCGGCGAAGGCGGCGATGGT
>JAGROX010000340.1:1763-2045 GCA_020440025.1 Verrucomicrobiia bacterium | reverse complement strand
GTCTGAGCGATGCCCATCGGCGGCACCGAATCCTCCCAGGCGGGAATTCCGGGTGATTGTGGAGAGACGACGGCCCGCTCTCCATTCACTGGACCAGTCTCGATGGATTTTGACTTCCGCTTTCCAAAGAGCTTGGAAAAGGGACCATTGCGCTCTTCGCCCTGAACCAAAACATCTTCGCTGTCATTTGGCTCAAACATACGGCTGGATGGTGCGTCGGGCGCCGCATAGTCATGCTCGGCAAACTTCACGTCGAAATCTTCCGAAGCCGGATCGTAGGCC
>JAGROX010000340.1:0-1683 GCA_020440025.1 Verrucomicrobiia bacterium | reverse complement strand
CGCTCGCTGACACCAGGGGCCTTCGAGTCCATGAGGGTCGGTGTGATCAACATCATGAGATGCTGACGAGACCGCTGATTGCTGCGATTCTTGAACGCAAAACCCAGGATCGGAATCTTGCCGAGCAGCGGCACGCCTTGATCGACCTCGTCATCCTCGGCGGAATCGAGCCCGCTAATGGCGACCGTGTAACCACTTTCCACATTGATGGGAGCCGTATAGACGCGTGACGATGCAATCGGGAACGGGTTACCGTTGATGATCTCGGTGCCGATGATGTCGGACACGGTGATGGAAACGTTCAGCAGGACTTTGCCGTCATTCATCCGCTTGGGGAGAATGTTGATGACAGTTCCGATGGGCACATACTCGACCGAACTCGTCTGGGTGGCCCCGGCGCCAAGACTGGCTGAGGCACTGGACCCGAGAACAGGCTGGTTGATGACACTGCGGAAGCTGACCTCGCGATTGTCGAGTGTGAGCATCCTCGGATAAGAGACGGTGCGGTTTCGGCGATCACTGAACAGCGCCCGCAAACGAAGATTCACGTCGTCGTAACTGAGAATCGCGGTCGGCAGAGTGTAGTCCCCCAAGCGATCAAGGTTAACCGGAGAGGCGATCGAACCATCAACACCTTCCAGAGTCGCACCCCAGCCACCACCAAGGGTGCCTGTCCAATCGATTCCGAGCTCGGATTGCGGATCCTTGTTGATCTCGAGGAACTTCACTTCGATGGCAACCAGCGGTTGCGGCTGGTCAGCGGCTGCGAGGTAACCTTCGATCCACTGATGTTGCTGGCGAGTCGCCACCACATAGAGGGAGTTGGCATCGGAGTTCCAGATCACCTTGGCTTGATTTCCTGAATCACTGGGCGCCGCCTCGTTCTGTCCGGTGCGGACAAAGACATCAGGCTGGCCCTGCAAACCACCCAGGGAAAGTTGGCCGAGGGTATCGACGGAACCGGTGGGCGCGAAGGTCGCATTTCTACCCGTAGTCTGGAGATCGAGAATCCCACGAATGTCTTCCAACAAGCGGCTTGGCTCTGTCACGAAGAAATCGGGAGAGCCTTGGATATTCAACCCGATCCCTGCGCTGCCTCCACTGCTGCCCCCCGAGCTTCCTCCTGAGGACCCGCCTGAAGATCCCGCCTGATCGTTCTTGGTAACCAGTTCCTGGGCGTTGTAATTGATCTGGTAGATGCGACCCACCAGTTCGGAATCATCTGCCGGGCGGATGTACCAGATCCCATTTTCAAAGATCAACGAGATTCCGTTGGCCTTCGCAAGGGTTTCCAATGCCACGAATGGGCTGGCATTGATGGAAAATGTCACCAGTCGCTCGGAACCCGAGGCCCCTTCCGGCAAACCGAAAAAGGAGATCCCGGCGTCTTCGGCCATCAAGCGCATCACGTCTGCCATCATCGCCTTCGAGAAGTCATACTGTCTCGGCGGCGACATCCGCAATTGATCCGCTGCCTGCTCATAGGCGGGCGAGTTGGGCACCGCCAACTGAGTCGGGACCTGCGATAGCGCCGGCACGGTGGTGAGACCTGCGAAGCAGATCGGAATGAGGAATTTCTGGATTCGGTTCATCAAGGATTAGGGTCGAATTGATGATAATATAAATACCATAATAACAATATCAAACAGAATATTCAGGTTTTTCGAAATATTCTCCTTTGAC
>JAGROX010000339.1 GCA_020440025.1 Verrucomicrobiia bacterium | reverse complement strand
GAGCGCACCGGCAATCTCGACATCGTCATCGTGGCCTTGAACATGAACAGCCACGGCATCGAAACCGGACTCGATCTTTCCGATCTCTCCGCGATCCGATCCATCTACGAACGCACCACCCGGATGTCGGTGTCGGAGCGGCAGCCCTACGCCGGCGAATTGGTCTTCACCGCTTTTTCCGGCAGTCACCAGGATGCGATCAAGAAAGGCTTCGACCGTCGCGCCCGCGATATCGCCGAAGCCGGTCCCGAGGCCATCGTGCCGTGGGGAGTCCCCTATCTCACCATCGATCCGCAGGACATCGGTCGCAGCTACGAGGCCATCATCCGCATCAACAGCCAGAGCGGCAAAGGCGGCGTCGCCTACGTGCTCGATCGCGAACACGGGTTCGACCTGCCGAAAACCATGCACCCACAGGTCGGGGGACGGATCTATCACCTCGCCGATGAATTGGGCCGGGAGCTGACTCCGGATGAGGTGCGCGATTTTTTCTATCGTGACTTCGTCAACGTGTCCTCGCCTCTGACCTTGGTCGACTACGAGCTCGATCACCACGCCGGAGAGCGCGGCGAAGTCGCCTGTCATGCCAAAGTCTCTGTCGATGGAGAGGAGAAAAGTTTCAGCGGGCTCGGCAACGGACCGATCAACGCCTTTGTCCACGCGCTCGAAAGCGGCGGGCTCAAGGATTTCTCGGTGACCGACTACCGATCCCACGCCATTCGCGGTGGTTCCGACGCCGACTCAGCCGCCTACATCCAGCTCCAGAGCGCCGATGGGCAGCGACTGGTCTGGGGTTGTGGCGTGGATCCCTCCATTGAAATGGCCGGGCTCAAAGCCTTGGTCAGTGCCTGGAATCTCGCGCACGCCTGACGAATTAACCTGGGGGGAAATGCGGAGATATCTTCGCATTTCCCGCCCCGCGTTTCGAGTTCTCCACCGCGATCCCTTTACACTCCCGGTCATCTCTCTACAGTGGCCCCATGCCTGCACGGGCCAAATGGGTGATCGCCGACCCTCCAAACGAATCTGAGGTGGCCGACATGGTCGCCGAGTTTGGCGTGGCCTCGACCATCGTGTCGCTCGCCATGCAGCGCGGCTTTACAGATCGGGAACAGCTGGCGCGCTATTTCTATCCGCGTCTGAAAGATCTCAGCGATCCTTTTTTACTGCCCAACATGCTCGACGCGGTCACCCGGATCGCGGACGCCACGTCTCTAGGAGAGTCGGTCCTGCTCTATGGCGACTACGACGTCGACGGAGTCAGCTCACTGGCACTCCTGAAAAAACTCCTCCGCGCCTACGGTCTCGAAGCCCGCACCTTTCTCCCCCAGCGCACCGAAGAAGGCTACGGCCTCAGTCTCGAGGGCTTGGAGAAATGCCTTCAGGAGGACGTTCCCTCCCTCGTCATCGCCGCCGACTGCGGCACCAATTCCCGCGCCGAGGCCGACATGCTGCGCGAGCGAGGCATCGATCTCATCATCCTCGATCACCACGAGCCAGCCACCGAAGGGATCGCGGATTGCGTCGCCGTGGTGAACCCGAAACTGGGGGATGATTTTCACTATCTCTGCACCGGTGGCGTCGTCTTCAAAGTCGCCCATGCCCTGCTCAAGTACCGGCCGAATTCCAAGTTCGATCTTCGTCGCCATCTCGACCTCGTCGCCCTGGCCACCGTGGCGGACATCGTTCCCATGGTGGACGAAAACCGCATCTTTGTTCGTAAAGGCCTGACTGAAATCGACCGCACGCTCATTCCCGGCCTCCGCGAACTGAAAGCCGTCGCCAGCACCGGCAATCCCACCCGCGCTCACGACATCGGATTCAAACTAGGACCACGATTGAATGCCTCCGGTCGGCTCGACACCGCCGAAGCCTCGCTGGAACTGCTCCTCACCGAAGATCCCAACCGCGCCCGCACTCTCGCTGCGGAACTCGATCGCCGGAACAAGGAACGCCAAACCCTGGAGCAGCGGACCCGCGAAGAAGCCGATGCCCAGGTCCACGAACTGACCAGCGATGAACGCTCGGCCGGCATCGTCGTCGGCGCCCGCGGTTGGCATCCCGGTGTCGTCGGCATCGTGGCTTCCCGAGTGATGAAACAATATCACCGCCCCACCTTCGTCATCGGCTTCGATGAAAACGGCATCGGCAAGGGCAGCGGACGCAGCATTCCCGGCCTGTCGCTCATCGGAGCCATCAATGCCTGTCGCGATCTGCTCGAAGCCGGTGGCGGTCACGACATGGCCGCCGGACTGAGCATCAAGGAAGAAAACTTCGCGCTCTTTCGCCAGCGTTTTTCGGAACACATGCTGGCGGCAGCAGCCAACGGCGAACTGCAACCTCAGCTCCGCATCGACACCGAGGCCAAGTTTGGCGAACTGACACTCGAACTGCTCGAGAGCTACGAAATGCTGCGTCCCTTCGGAAACGGAAATCCTCAACCCGTATTCATCAGCCGCCAGATCCAACTTCTCGCCGAGCCGCGAGTGCTCAAGGAAAAGCATCTGAAACTGCGACTCTCCCAGAGTGGGGTTGTCCGCGATGCCATGTATTTCAACGGAGCCACCGAAGAGCTCCCCCGCCCGCCGTGGGACATCGCCTACACCATTGATCGCAACGAATTCCGCGGCTCGGTGTCAGTGACCATCTCCATTCAGGCCATCCGCAAGGCGGCGGCGAAATAATAGGGCACCAACAAAGTCAGGCCCGCCTTTCATTCCTCCCCGGCATAGTAATCTGCATCTTTCACCTCCACCACGCGACGCGGGTGGGTCGCGTGTTCCGCGACCCAGGCGGACGTAGGGAAAGATCGGGGGCGTGATTCATGAGATTCTGCTGACGTGGAAAATACTCTCGACCTAACCCTGTTGAGTCCGCGACTCAACCCTGTTCGATCGGCGCCTTCTCCTCCCGATCGCCGCCGCAACAACAGGGCTCGTCACCGGGTTCTACGGTGCGGATGGTGAGGTAGGTCATCGAGGGTGTCAGGTAGTCGATCTCGGCATGCCACACGCCCGATGGAATGAAAACGGTGTCGCCGGGTCCCGCCTCGATCGTTTTTCCACCAAAGCGATAGATCGCCCGGCCCTCGAGAAGGTAAAAGGCTTCCTCGGCCGCGTGGTCGTGCTGATAGGGCGGGTGAGCCGCCGTATCGGGAATCACCGTGCGATGAAGGTGCAACTTCCGCGCGCCATCGCGATGGCCGACGAGAGATTCATAGTGAAGGCTCATGGTGGCTGAGAAATACCCGGAATCCTCCCCACTGGCAAGCCAATCGAATTATCCTTCCCGACCGCAGTTTCCCAGTTTCAGTGGAAATGCGGCGTCATCCAGCGAGTCCTTCTCCTTGGCGCCGCAACGGACATTGTCGGCTCGACTCTTCGACCCTTGTTGGCGGAACCCCGAAGGAGATCAGAAAAAACGAAACCAGAATTGAAGAGTTTCGGCAGAAAATACGTCATCTAAATCCTGAAACCGCTTTCGCATAAATACTTACCCGTTCCAAGCGATGATCCCATTCCCTTCCCATCCAGAAACAGATCCGCCGCTTCCACCGCCGGCAGCGAAGGCTTGAGTCCGGCGAGAAAACGACCAAAGTCTGGCCGAATGAGGTTCCTCACCACCACCATTCGACCAGATCATGCCACCAGAGCAACAACTTCTCCATGATTTGAAAACCTCCGGCGTTCCCGCCTGGCGATTGCGCCTCGGCCATTGGGTCGAGTCGCCCCGGGTCCAGCAATTTGTCATCGCGGTCATCCTGATCAATGCCGTCATCCTCGGACTCGGGACCGACGCCGGGGCGAGGGAACTGGCCGGTTCCTGGCTCGATGCCATCGACCACATCTGCCTCGCGATTTTCATCGTCGAACTTGGACTCAAGATGCTGGCATTCGGACGCCAATTCTGGCGAAGCGGATGGAACGGTTTCGACTTCTTCGTGGTGGCCATCGCCCTGGTCCCCGGAGCCGGCCCACTAGCCGTCCTCCGTTCCCTGCGCGTCCTCCGGGTGCTGAGGCTCCTCACGGTGGTGCCGAGCCTGCGTAAGGTGGTGGCCGCCTTTCTCCATTCCATTCCCGGTCTGGGAGCGGTGGTCGCCGTGATGGCGATCTTCTTCTATACCACCGGCGTTCTCACCACCGCCCTCTTTGGTGAGACTCATCCTCAGTGGTTCGGCACTCTCGGGAAGAGCCTCTATTCCCTCTTTCAAATCATGACGCTGGAGAGCTGGTCCATGGGCATCGTCCGACCGATCATGGAGTCACACCCTTGGGCTTGGACCTTTTTTGTGCCGTTCATCATGATCGCCACCTTTACGATCCTCAACCTTTTCATCGGCATCATCGTTTCCACCATGCAGGAACTCTCCGTCCTGCCCGACCCGAACGCCGAAAAAGCGGAAACCTTGGCTCTGCTTACCCGAATCGAGGATGACTTGGCCGAGGTGAAACGCCAATTGGGGAAAGATCCTCGTTGATAGGAGTTGGCGAGTTGGCCAAACAGAGTTGGACGACTCTATTCTGACCGCGCTGAAGGAACGCTAATAGGGGACGCTGCGATCAGATTCGTGGCCCCGAAATTCCGAGACGATCGCCGCCGCACCTCTCGTCATCAGACTGAAATCCGAACCCACGCTGACAAAATCCGCCCCGAGGTCGGTCATTCTTCTCGCATAAGCCACCGTGGCGTTGTGAATCCCGACCCACTTTCCCTTGGCCTTCGCAGAGGTCACGATACGCTCGATCGCCGCGACAACGACGGGATCTTCCTGATCAAACTTCGGGACACAGCCCAGCGCCAGCGAGAGATCGGCGGGCCCGATGTAGATGGCCTTCAACTCCTCGACATCGAGAATGGCGTCGAGATTGTCGAGGGCCTCGCGGCTTTCAATCATGGCGATGGACAGCACCTCCTCATTGGCGTTCTGGTAATAATCCGACCCCGCATAGTGGCCCACCCGAATGGGTCCAAAACTGCGATTGCCCTCCGGCACGTAGAGACAGGCGCGGGCGAAACGGCGGGCCTCGTCCGCGGTGTTGATCATCGGACAGATGATCCCGTAACACCCCGCGTCCAGCATTCGCATGATGATGCCCTCGTCGAGCCAGGGCACGCGGGCCATCGCCACCGTCTTTGTCGTCGAAATGGCCGTCAACATGCCGAGAGCTGAGGAATAATCGCTCATCCCGTGCTGCATGTCGATCGTCAGCGAGTCCCAACCTTGGTGGGCCATCGCCTCGGTAGCAACGTGGTGCGGAATCACGAGCCAGCCGTTCAGGGTTGATCGGCCGGATCGCCAGGCGTCGAGGAGCGGATTTTTTGCGGGCATGATGGAGGTGAGACTACGACATCGGTGTCCCGGTGGCGAGAGTCAGATCGGAAGATTCTGTCCCCCGGCTTTTCCACTCACCTCGCCTTCTTCGTCGCGTAGGG
>JAGROX010000338.1 GCA_020440025.1 Verrucomicrobiia bacterium | reverse complement strand
GAAGACCTGATGACCGCGCTCGCCGAAGCCAGCGATGCCAACTACTACTATGTCGCGGATGTGGAAGGCTTGCCCGAGGTGTTTGAAAAAGAGCTCGGCGAATTGGAGAATGTCGTCGCCCGCCGTCTAGTACTGGAAATCACCTTCCCAGAAGGCATCGAACCGATGGGATTTCTCGGTCGACGGGAAACTCTGGAGAATCGTCGCGGCCGGATTGATTTCGGCACCCTCGCCGCCGAGCAGACCCGCGAAATTTTCGTGACCTGCCAAGTGGACCCCACGCTCGCCCTCGACACGGCCATCCCGATTGCTCGGGCCAAACTGACCTACGCTGCTGCCGACGACTCTCTGGTGAATCTGTCGGGCGAAGCATCCGTTAAAACGGTGGACGATGCCAAGTTGGTCGAGAAATCACAAGTCGCTGAAATCGTCGCCCAAGCCGAAATCTATCGAAATGCTGCCGCCACCGAGCGGGCCATCGAACTGGCCGACGCAGGCAAGGCCGAAGAAGCCAATCAGAGTTTTTCTTCGCAAATCTCGCGCCTGCGCAGCGCGCAGATTGCCGCTCCTGCCGCCCAAGCGGACGCCCTCGAACGCGAGATCAATGTCCTCGAAAAAAGCCAGTCCCAACTCGGGGCCGAGGGACTCTCCAAAGAAGCTCGCAAAACACTTCAGTGGAATGCCTATCAACGCCGAAACTCCAAGGAGATCACCCCGGTCGAAAAAGGCTCGACCGGAACCCGCTGACTTGCCGGCTGGTCAGGTTGTCTTTCCTGTCGTAATTTCTCCCGACAGGAAGGGCGCCGACCCAGAGCCCACGTTCGATTCATCGTTTCCATGAAAAAACTCGCCGCTGTTTTCGTCATCGCCGTGCTGGGTCCCTCCGTGGCCCTGGCCTGGCTGGCGACGCGATCACTGCGGGATCAGGAGATCGTGGTTCACAGCCAGCGGGCTCTGCTTCAACAAGGTGCCACGGACGCGCTGAGCAACGACCTCAACGTTTTCCTCGACGATGTCCGCGTTTTTTACGGAAGATTGCTCGAAGACCTCATTTCCGAAGTGGGCCCTGAGGAACTCTCAACCAACTTTGACGAAATTTTGCGCAGCCGATGGAGTCAGGCCGCCATTGGCGCCGCGGTAACGGAAAGCGGAGATTGGCTGAATCCGTCGGTGACTTCCACCGATCCCGAAATCCGTCGCTTCCTCAGGGACACCCAGCCTTTTCTCCTCAATGGCGCGCCCTCGGAAGTCTATCTCGCTCCGGCCACCACGGGAAATGTAGTGACCGTGCAGGAAATGCCGGCAGCGGACTGGTTCTCGCGATTCTCGGACAAGCGAGAGCCAATGAACGAGAGTTCTCCGGGGATTCGTGAAGTGAAAGCATCCGGAGCCCTCGAAAAGCCAGTCGAAGCTGCCGAGTCCAAACCCAGGTTGGAAGCCAAGGTCGAGGCCATGCCGGCGCCAGTATCGGCACCTCCCGCCTTGAGTCTCCCGCCCCCAGCGACAGCCTCCGCGGCTCCCTCCCTTGCCAAAGAGGCTTCCGAAAAATCTCTGTCCGAACTGAATCAAGGAGTCGTGCTCCAGCAGAAAGTCGCCGTCACTGAGGATCGGTATCGCAATCGATCCAGCTATCAGCAACGGGCGCCGGTGGCTCAAACTCAGGAGCCACTTCAGGCGGAAGAAGCGGAAATTTCACAAGGAGCCGGGCTGCTCCAAATGGCCGACAGCCTTGATGCCTCGGACAGCTCGCTGGGGCGGGACAATCGCACCCGCAATGTCACTCCGCTGGGGCAACTCGAGCAACTGAAGGAAGGCGGCCAATATTTTCGTCTCACCGAAGCCGCCAACAATGCTCTGGCGGACAACCCCAACCGCCAGAGTTGGTCCGCGCTCGATGTGAACACCGGGCAACTCCGGGAGTTGATGGCGGATGATCCCGAGGGAGCCATCAGTCGTTTCGTGTCGGGCGGACTTCAGATTCTGCTCTGGCGACGCGATCCTGCCGCCCCCGGCAAGGTTTTCTGGGTGGAACTGAATATCGACGAACTCAAACGCGACCTCACCGGCCTCATTCGAGAAACTGCTCAACGGATGGGAAAGGCCGAAGTCAGTCTTGCCTTGCTCGACGCCAACGGTCAAGTCGTCGCCCAGACCAGTGAGGGTTTCACCACCGATTGGCGACAACCTTTTGTGGCGACCGAAGTCGGAGAAATCCTCCCTCACTGGGAAGTCGCTGCCTATCTGCTCGATCCCCGGGCAGTGGCACGAACCGCGCGCTCAGCCCGTCTGACGATCTGGATGCTGGTGCCGATCCTACTCGCCGCCATCGGAATCGGCGGGGTTCTCATCATCCGTGATATCGGTCGTGAAATGCATCTGGCCCGGCAGAAGACAGACTTCGTCAGCAACGTCAGCCACGAACTGAAGACGCCCCTGACATCGATTCGCATGTTCTCCGACCTCCTCGGAAACCGAAGGGACATGGCGGACGAAAAGCGGCTCGAATACTCAGGCATCATCTCCCGAGAAGCCGCAAGGCTCAGCCGCCTCATCAACAATCTTC
>JAGROX010000337.1 GCA_020440025.1 Verrucomicrobiia bacterium | reverse complement strand
GTTCACGTTCACGTTCACGTTCACGCTCACGCTCACGCTCACGCTCACGCTCACGCTCACGCTCACGCTCACGCTCTGATCTTCTGAAGAGTTACCAGATCCAAGGACTAGTACATCGAGGGAGCTCTATCAAATGAGGAGGCAATACGACCCTCACCTGCTCCTGATTCACTCTTTTTCAGCACAGGTATCCACCAGCCTCTCTTTATTCCGGAGTTTGCCACACAGTATCCGAGAAGACTTTCCCATCCCGGAACACTGAATGCGTTCAGCGTGCAGTAACCAGAAGCTCCTCTTTTTCAGACGCAACTGGATCGGGAGTCTGGATGGTCATGAGCACTTCACCCGGGCTGACCCGATCTCCCACATTCTCACGGATCTCTCCCAGTCGGACGCGACCTTCGATGGGAGCCCGCAGAGAAATGGCGCCGCTTTGCTGTTCCCATTCGCTCAATTCACGGGTGAGACGAGCCAGCGCCTTCGATTCCCGCAGGTAGGCAACAGGATCCCCCGAAGCATAGAAACGATCACGCCGCATGCGGCATTCACCCAGCATCCGTCGCAAATCATCGCGAGTGGATTGAGCCATAGGATCGACCACCAACGCGAGCACATCACCTGGTTTCACCTCATCACCGTCCGTGACAAGGATCTCGGTGATGATACCATGACACCAGATGCGAACCGCGACGTCTGCGTCAGTCTCGTTTGCCCAAGCCAACTCTTCGGAGGCCAATGGCGGAAAAAAATCTTTGTCACAGTGTTGATCGTCCGAAGAAATCGCAGAACTCACGCCCCAACTGCCGGCAATGGCCAGAACGGCGCCAAACGCCAACTGGCAAGCCCAAGTCAACGGAAAGGAAAACAGTAGATCTCCCGAATCTTCTGGTGCGGTTCTCAAGCGCTTTGACGGCGATCGATGCGGACGGTCCAAATGAAGAAATCCCCGATGCCGCAATCCGTTCACCAGTTCGGTGATCGCCTGACGCGTCGCCTCTTCCGGGAACCGGCTAATGGTATCCTGAACCGCGTCACCAAACGAAGCACCTCTCTCCAATTCGCGAAGAAAAAGGCTCTGCCAAGGATCCAGGCACCAGGTTCCCATGCTGCGACGATCATGTAGGCAACGTCCTCCCTTGAGATCAAATCGTAAATCGACCCCTTCCGCCAATCGCATGGGTGATTGGAGGAAAAAATCCCACTCATTCTTTGGAAGGGAAGTCTTCACACAACCATATTAGCCTATTTTAATTAGGTTTTCAATATTTTTTATAATTTTGATATTCTTAGACCGCGGAATTCTGAAGTCGCTGCAGCCACCTCACAACTCCCCTCTTCCCAGAGAGCCCGCTCAATCGGCTCAAGCTTTGCCACCGCCGCTCTGATTGGGATCGTAATAGATCCGAATGTCGGCTTCGGTGGTTCCCAGAACCTCTTGAGCCCGTTTCAGGGCATTGCGCGTGGAGAGGTTCGGATTTCGAGGAGAGTTCAGGTAGATGTTTTTCCTCCCGATGACCTCCACCATGTCCGCATTTTTGAGGACACGATAGACGTCTCTCGACGCCCCGCTGATAATGAGCTCCCGCCCGGCAGCGCGAACATGTCTCACGAGTTCCTCCAAAGCCATCACGCTGGTGGCATCGAGATGCCGCGCGTTCTTTAGACGCAGAATGATGACCTTGAGATCGGGATCGAGAAAGGTCTTCTGGATTTGAGTGCGAAATAGTTCCGCCGCGCCGAAGAAAAGTTCGCCTTCCACGTGAACGATAGAAATCGCGGGAATGGGGCGCTTGCGCTTCTCCCCGGCTTCTCGCAACTCTCCGCCCTCGGAAAACTCGTACTCGGTGAGATAGGGACGACTGGCCTTGCGGAGATAGAGCATGATGGAAACTCCCACCCCGAGGAAAATCGCCACATTCAACGGCATCAACAAGGCCGAGATAAAGGTCGTCAACAATACCGCAGCATCAGACGGCGTGGCATAAAGGGCGATACGGATGTGACGGAAGTTCACCACGGAAACGGCAATGCACATCACGAGAACGGCCAACACGCATTTCGGCACCAGGCCCATGTATTTTCCAAGCAACACCAGACCGATACAGCAGAGGCTGCCGCCGATGATACTGGACAGGCGACTGACCGCACCACTGGTGAAATTGAGCGCCGAGCGCGTCAGGGAACCCGAAGCCGGCATTCCTCCGGAAAAGGCCACCGCAACATTGGCAAGCCCCAGACTCAGCATGTCCTGATTCATGTCTGGCCGATCTCCACTGCGACTGGCGAGCGTCTTCGACATCACGGAGTTCTCCAAGGATGCGAGAAACGCAACCGAGAAGGCCAAGCCGAAGATCCGGGTAATGTCGTAGTAGAGCCCACGTGGTCCGATCTCTGGCCATCGAGGCTTCAGATCACCCAGTTCGAATGGAAGGAAGGTTGCGACCTCCCAACCAGCATAGTGGTGAAGTAATGCGTATGCCCCCGCCATCACCACCAGAGCCGTCGCGAACACCGGTAGCCTGCGGACTCGCCACGACAGCAGTATCCAAATGCTCAAAGTCGCTCCGCTCAGCGCCACCGCCTGCCATTCCGTTGATTGCGCATTGGAAAAGGTCTTTTCCAGGATCGTGATCAACGTTCCTGAGATTCCATGACTCGATGTATCAGGCGGGATGGTAATCCCAAAGGCATGCCGGAGCTGATTCGCCACGATGAGCACTCCTGCTCCCGTGATGTATCCCACCACCACGCTGCGACTGATGTATTGAATGAGATCGGCAATTCTCAGCAACGCCCCAAATGCCAACATGAGCCCAATGAGCAACACGACCAGAGGCAACAGCCGCAGTTTTTCGGGTTCCGAAAATGCCGCCATCGCGCTGAAAACCATGAAAGCGGTGGCATTCGTCGGTCCGAGAATCGTGTGGCGCGAACCCGCGAAGAAGGGAGCGATGACAGATGCCACGGCTCCTGATACGATCCCATATTGAATTGGGAGTTCCGCAATCGCCGCATAGGCCATCCCCTGCGGAAAGGTAAGGAGCGCCACGTTGAGGCCAGACCTAGTGTCGGCGGCCAGTGACTTTCTGTCGTAGCCTTTGAAGCTTCCCCGGATCGGGAACGGTCGCAGTCCGTTGTCCGTGAGAAACCCTGCCAGTCTCTCGAACGACTTTTTAAAAACCAGGCGAACTTTCCTCATCAGGCGAGCAAACGAAAACTCACTATCCGGTCTCGCTCTGATACTGACAACGGAAATCTCAGGATGCGACCGGTCGCGACGCCGCTGCGGAACCGCTGGCCGTATCTTCGGAACGATCAGATTTCACCGGAGCCCTTCCCGTAAAGAGTCGCTTCACATCTTCGAGCATCAGATAGACGCAGGGCACCAAGAGCAAGGTGATGGCGGTAGCAAAGAGAATACCGAAGCTCAGCGACACGGCCATGGGAATCAGGAAACGGGCTTGAATATCCGTCTCCAGCAACATTGGGGTCAACCCGGCAAAGGTGGTCAATGAGGTCAACAAAATCGGCCGGAACCGACGCGCTCCCGCCTCGCGAACCGCGTGCATGAGACCGAGTCCATCGTCGCGATGTCGATTCACATAATCGACCAGCACCAGGCTATCGTTCACCACCACTCCGGCGAGAGCGACAATGCCGCACATGCTCATGATGCTCAGCACCGCCAAACCGGGATCGAGCACGATGCCCATGATGACGTGACCGATCACCGCTCCCACCAGTCCAAAGGGAATCACCGACATCACGATGATGGGTTGAATGTACGATTTCAGCGGCACTGCCATGAGCACGTACATCGCCAGCAAAGCGATCAAGAACTTGGCCCCCATCTGCTGAATGGACTCTCGCTGATCTTTCTGCTCGCCTTCAAAGCTGTATTGCACGGAGGGAAATTGATCCCGAATTTTTGCCAAAGGCCCTTCTTCAACAGGTTCGGCTGCCTCGGCCGCAGGCAAGCCCAGCTTCTTCTTGATGTTCTCCCACCACTGAGCCCCCAACGAGATTTCGGGAGCTTCGAGAGTCAGCGCTCCGACCACCTCATTGGCATTGATGCCTTTCGCCTTGTCCACGTCCGCTGAAATCTTGATCGTCCTTTGACGATCCGATCGCTCAATCGTCGCGTAGCTACGCCCATACTCGGCTTCGGCCACTTCGCTGAAAGGTACCTCGGCACCGTTCGGCATCCGGATGCGCATGTTGGTCAGATCCGCCAGCGACTTCCGCTCATCCCGAGGATAGCGGACGAAGACTTTGACTTCGTTCCTCCCCCGTTGCAGTCGCTGAATCTCGTCGCCGTAGAATCCTTGACGGACTTGGCGGGCCACATCTTCCAATCGTAACCCCAAGGCCTCGGCACTCGGAAGAATCTTTAGTTTGAGCTCTCGTTTTCCCTCCAGATTGCTGTCGGTGATGTCGATGACTCCGTCGTAGTCCTGCAGGGTCGCTTTGATTTCATCCGTCGCCGCTTCGAGGTCGGCCAAATTCGGCCCGGAGACATCGAGATCGATCGCATTTCCTCCGCCAGCCGCTTCGGTCCGGAAACTCAACTCAACCGCGCCTGGAATGTCGCCCGTCAGTTCACGCCATTTGGACACAATCTGCTGCCCGGTGACATCGCGATTGGACGATGATTGCAATTCCAACGTCACCTCTCCCAGATTCGTTGACTGAGGAACGCCAGCCACCGCTTCAAAGCCGATCTGGAAAGGTTGAGTGCCCGCACTGGTCAACATGTGGCGAATGATAGGATTGCCGTCGTTGTCTTTAAAAATCTCGTTCAACTTGAACGCCGCGGCTTCGATCTGATCCACGCCTCGCATGGTTTCTTCGAATGGCACCCCTTTCGGAAGCGTCAATTTCGCCGTGGCCACATCGGCTTCCACTTCGGGGAAAAACTGAAATTTCACATGACCGGTCACCACCGACGCCATCACCGTCACCAGGAGAGAGATGAACCCGCAGAGCATCAGGTATCGATACTCCAAGGCGAAGCGCAAGGTGGGACGATAGGCTTTGTCGACAAACTCTTCGAGACCACGGGAGAAGAATCGCTGAAACTTGAGGATCGGTCCGATCTTCGCATTGGGATCGTAAGGCTTCAGCATCGCGAGATGAGATGGAAGAATGAGCTTCGATTGCAGCAAAGAGAACAAAAGCACCGGGATAACGATCAGGGGAATGTTCGGCCAGATTTTACCACTGACACCCGTCAATCCCAACATGGGCGTAAACGCCACCATCGTCGTCAGTACGCCAAAGGTCACCACCAC
This sequence comes from Verrucomicrobiia bacterium, assembly GCA_020440025.1. Lineage (GTDB taxonomy): Bacteria > Verrucomicrobiota > Verrucomicrobiia > Verrucomicrobiales > DEV007 > JAEUHH01. Next base: position 4,779 of record JAGROX010000337.1, on the reverse strand, counting down.
TCCCACCTCATGAGTTCCCTCGGGAGCGGCCGTATGAGGATCTTCGCCATGACGGATTCTTCGATAGACATTCTCGCCGACCACAATGGCATCATCGACCACGATCCCCAGCACGAGGATGAAGGCGAACAGAGAGATCATGTTGATGGAAACACCCAGGTAAGGCATCATCCCCACGGCTCCGGCAAAGGATACCGGGATGCCGATGGCCACCAGTAGAGCGAGGCTCGGCCTCAAGAACAAGGCCAGGACAATCGTGACCAGGATGAGTCCTGCGAGACCATTTTTTCCCAGCAGATTCATACGTCCCTTCAGAAACAGGGAGTCGTCTTTCCAAACTTCCAGCGACACTCCGGGAGGCACCAGATTGGGAGCGACGTCGGTGACGTAGGCTTTGACCGTCTCGGCGACCTTGAGAGTGTCCTCATTGCCGACCCGAAACACATTGATCAACATGGATCGACGACCGTCGAAACGGCTTTCGATGTCCGTTTCTTCGAAGGCGTCACGAATCACCGCGATGTCAGAAAGCTTCACCACGGAACCATCGACTCGGGACACGACCGTGATCGGCGAAAACTCCTTCGCGGTATAACGTCGTGCCTCGGTCCGAATGAGCACTTCCCCTCCCCCGGTTCGCACGGAACCTCCTGGAAGATCGAGTGACGATTTCCGCACCGCTGCTGCCACGTCATCAAAACTGAGACCATATTGACGCAGCGTGTCCTCGGAAACCTCGATCGAAATCTCGTAGTTTCGAACCCCGGCCAACTGTGCCTGCGTGATCTTGGTCGCGCCATCGCCCCAAGCCAACAGACCATCACGGACTTTTTCGGCGATTCCGCGCAAGGTCATCTCATCAGTGTCTGCGGCGACCGCAATACTCATGACCTGCGACTTGAGAACGATCTCTTCCAGGGTCGGTTCTTCGGCGTCCTCGGCCAGATTCGGAATCGCGTCGACACGGGTTTTTACATCGTCCATCACTTCGCGCACATCGTAGCCGTTGGCCACCTCCACGGTCACCACTCCCATCCCCAGCGCTGCTGTTGACCGTATCTTATCGACCCCATCGACATCCTGAATCGCTTCTTCGATCGGCACCACGATCCCTTTCTCCACCTCATCCGGCGTCGCGTTCGGATACGGAACCTTCACCGCGATGGTGTCGAGCGAGGTCTCGGGAAAGATTTCTTTCTTGAGCTTCGGCCATGTCGTTGCCCCCCAGATCAAGACAATGACCATGAGGAAATTTGCCGCAACGTGATTGCGGGTGAACCAGTAAATCGCTTTTTCCATCGCTAGAATGCTTTCTTGTGAGGCGAAGAGAAATTCCTCAGTTGCCGAGTATGATCGTGAAAACTCAGGGCTTCGTCGTCTCCACTCCCGGTTCACCGGTCAACACGGCAGCGGCATCCACGACCTGAGGAATGACGGTCATGCCCTCCACCATGTCCGAGAGTTGCGTCAGACAGAGGCGTTCCCCCTGCTTTAAGCCACCCGAGACAATGACTTCATCTCCGGCCCGGCGGACGATCTCGACCTTTCGTGTCTGAATCGTATTCTTGTCATCCACCACCGAAACTTCATCTAGTCCCACAAAAGCCTTGAACGGAATCCGTGCCACATTCTTGAGTTGTTGTCCTTCGATCTTGGCCTGTACAAAAAGCCCCGGCTGGAGCAGCGGCCCAGCACTCTCACCGGGGACCTCGGCCACCAGATAAATCGAACGGCTCTCCCGTTCCACCTCGCCTTCAGTCCTCAATACGGCCCCTTTCCACTCTTCCACCGAGTTTCCGGACCGAGCGGTCAGGCCCACGATACCCGTCACCTTGTCGCTACCATCCCGATTGAGAAACGCCCAGTCATCGATCGAGAGCGGAAGTCGAATCTCCCACGGCGCGGTCGTGAAAATTTCTGCCACCGGAGTCCCGGGGCCCACGTAGGCACCGAGCTCGACTTCGGTCTTCGAGAGTTGCCCGGCAAAAGGAGCGGTGACCTCGGTCCGCTGAAGATCACGCTTTGCCTTTTCGACGGACTGCTCCGCTGCCAAAATCATGGCTTTGGCACTTTCAACATGAGGTTTTCTCAGGGTGAGTTCACTCGGTTCCCCACTCCGACCGAGCGCTTTCCAATCTTTCAGCGCCTGATCCGCACGTGCCTCTTCGGTGGCCAAGCCCAATCGGGCATCAGCCAGATTCGACTCCGCCCCGGCCAACGCGGCTTCGTAGTCGGAAGGATCGATCTTGATGAGAACCTCGCCTTCATCGAACGCCTGACCGGCATCAAACTTCGGAGAAACCTCGATCACGCGTCCACTCACCTCAGCCGAAAGCCGCGTCCGTCGACGAGCATCGATCATCCCCTGTGAGGGCAAACTCAGCGTCAGGGTTTCAAATTTGACGGGCATCACCTCCACCACGGGAGCGGCTCGTTCCGTGACCTTCCTCTCAGCTTCTGGCTTCGTCGCCACGAGTAGAACGGTCAAGGCGACGCCACCTGCGAGGAGGGCAAGGCCAATGAGAATACGAAAAGTTGATTTCATGATCGATGGGAGAAAGCAAATCGAAAACAGGTTACGCCTCGTCGGGAGATTCAGTAGCGGCGGTGGGTTTCACAAAACCGCCCCCCAGTGCCAGGTGCAGGTCCACCCGGTTCTCCAGACGCAGACGCTTGATGGTGATTAACTGTCCTCGTTGCAAAAAGAGGCGTTGTTGGGCGGTGAGCATGGTCAGCACATCTCCGGTTCCGTCGGTGAATTCTTCACTCGCGCTTTGGTAGGCTTCCTCGGCCAACTTCGCGGCTTTCTCGAGAGATGATTGTCGCTTCGCAAGGAACCCTTCAGCCGCGAGGGCGTTCTCGACTTCGCCAAAAGCAGTGAGGGCAGTCTTTTCAAACTCGGCAGCCGCTTGCTTGATCTCCGCTTTCTTGAGTTTCACTCCCTGACGCAATACGCCCCCATTGAGAATGGGCTGAACGGCACTTCCGGCGAGACTCCAGATACTGAAATTTCGATCCAGTAAATCCTCGACCTGCTCCGATGAAGTTCCCGGACTGCCTGTCAGCGAAATCGTGGGAAGCAGGGCCCGCTTGGCTTCCAGCATCCGACGGTCCGCCGCGGCCAATCGACGCTCGGAAGCGTGAAGATCCGGCCGACGGTCCAAGATGTCGGCGGGCATTCCTGCCGGAGGCGCACTCGGAATACCGGGAAGCCTGCCGCTGCCTTTCAACTCTCCCGACGGATATCGCCCAAGCAAAAGCTCGATCTGTCGGGCGGTTTTTTCCACCAATTCCCGGCGCTGCTCCAGTGCCTCTTTCCCCGTCTCGACGTCCACCATCGCCAGTCGCAACTGAGACGAAAGATTCTGAGCACCATCGTTGATACCGGCCTCAAACCGATCGCGAATCGCTTTCTCAGTATCTTGGAATCCTCCCACCGTGGACTCGGCCAACGCAACCTGCGCCTGAGCCTCCTGCATCAAGAACCAGGCCTTGGCCACCTGTCCCGCGATGGAAAGTTCCGCAGCCGCCTTGTCGGCTCCGACCGCCTGAGATTCCGAGATAGCTGCCGATTGACCAGCACGAATCCGCCCCCAGAGATCAATCTCCCAACTCAGATCCAGCGACAGCCCAAACTCGTTGTTCAAATTCGAGAACACCGAACTGCTGTCACTACCACCACCGCTGGCCGAATCGCCGCCAAAGGGAAATCCGATGAAATTGCGCTTTTGCCGACTGCCGCGAAACGAGCCCTTCGCCATCGGCTGAAGGTTCGCGCCCGCGATCCGAGCATTGGCTTCGGAGATCTCCAACCGAGCCGCCGCCGCCGCCAGGTCCTTGTTGTGAACCAGAGCCGAGTCGACCAACTCTTCGAGTTTCTTGTCGCCAAAACTGCTCACCCAATTTCGGTCAGCCAGAACGATCGGATTCTTGGCATCACTTTGTCCATGCCCCCCCGCCTTCCACTTGGAAGGAACCTCTCCGACCTCTGCCAACGGCTTCGCATCCGGTGGCGGAGTCGCCGCACAACTGGCCCCAAACAATCCAACGAGGGCCAACAGGCCAATCGCCAACACCTTCGATGAACCTGCTTTCTGACTCTGATAAACGGTCGGTGCCGGGGCCTTCATTCCCGCCACGGAAAACGCCAGCAATTGGGCCATCGTTTCGTCGGGATGAATGGCCTTGATCTTCCCTTTCGAGATCACCACCAGCTGTTGATCCTGAGTGATGGTGTAGAGCAAGGTGCCGATGGCGAAATGCATTCTCCAGTAGATGTCAGCCTCGCTCAGATGCGGCAACGAACGCTGAAACGCGCTGATGAATCGATCCGTTACCTCGCGAAACACCCGTTGCATGGTCTCGGGAAACTGCTCGGAACGTTCATTCAAGCACTGACCGGCAAGACGAAGAAACCGGTGCTTTTCCTCATGGGATCCCGGCATCTCCACCACTACGGGACGGAAGGCAGCTTCAAAAATCTTTTCCACCGCAACCGGAGCTTCCCCCGCCTCAGCTTCCGCAGCGTCGAGAAGACGAATCCGCTCCCGGTTGATCGGCTCCAACACCCGCCCCATCACTTCGGCGATCAGTGCCTCGCGCGAGCCGAAGTGGTAGTTCACCGCTGCAACATTCACTCCCGCGGCGCCCGTGATCTGCCGGAGCGATACGGCCTGAAATCCGTCCTCGGCAAACAGGGATTCCGCCGCATCGAGAATGCGATCGCGAGTCTCCTGATGAGTCGATGAGGTCGCGGCGGTTGAAGATGTCGCTTCCGTA
>JAGROX010000336.1 GCA_020440025.1 Verrucomicrobiia bacterium | reverse complement strand
CGGGTCAGTCGGTAGGTTCCCGCAGGCAGCAGGATGGTGTCGTCCTCCGGGGTGGCGTTGGCATCGCGGATCGCTTCGCGCAGGGAGACGCCGGTGCCGTCCGCGGACGTGGCGTCGAGTTCGTCGCTGGTGGTGGTGACGACGATGGTGGCGGCCTGGGTCGCGCTGGCGGCGATCAGGCAGAAAAAGGGCAGCATCACCGACGCGGCGAGGCGGCGGGCGCGGGCGAGGAAAGGGTAGCGGAAGGCCGGGAGAGCGTTGGGAGATGGCATGGCGGGTAGAGAGAAAGCGGGAAAGATCGGCGGATTTCCGGGAAATCCGCATTGGCAGAGCTTCCTGGTTTGGTGGAGGGAGGTTGACAGACTGACCGAAAATGGCAAGTGCGCGTCTCTCCACCGTGTGCTTGCGTATCGGCGGGAGTTTTGTTTCAGAAAAACTTCCGATTTTTTTCGCGGGGCATGAACCACCAAGGACCAGGGCAATTTCCCACCACCCACTGGACGCTGATCCAATCGATCCAGGAAGGCTCCCCGGAGGCGGCGGCCAGCGCCTTCGAGGCGATCTGCCACGACTACTGGTATCCGATCTACGCCTACCTGCGGCGATCTGGTCGCCAACCTTCGGATGCCGAGGACCTGACGCAGATCTTTTTTGAACGCTTGATCGCGAATGACATCCTTCAGGACGTGCGCAAAGAGCGCGGCAAGTTGCGGACATTTCTGCTGACGATCCTGGTTCGATTACTCATTGATGCCAAGCGTCATCAATCGGCAGGGAAGCGGGGCGGCGGGGTCGAAATCCTCTCTTTTGAAGCGCTGAATGCCGAAGACCGCTACCGCAACGAGCCGGCCGATACCGACGATCCCGAAAAGATTTACCTGCGTGCCTGGGCCAGGAATGTCACCGAAACCGCCGCGGCGATCCTGAAAGAGACTTTCGAGAAAAAGGGCAAGGCCGAGCTTTACCAAACCCTGGAGCCGTTCCTGTTCGAGGAGGAATCGAAACCGCCTTACGCGGAATTGGCGGTCAAGCTCGACTCGACCGAAGGCGCGGTGCGCTTGCTGGTGCATCGCATGCGCACGACCTACCGCGAGCTTTTTGAAAAGGAGGTCGCCCGCACCGTGATCCGCCCCGAAGACATCGAAAGCGAGTTGGCCTGGCTGAAGTCGACTTTGTATGGGGAGAGTTAGCCGGAGCAGATCACCGGTCACCGCAACCCGGCCTTCAGCGCGGCCAGCCTTTTCTCATCGATCTTCACTTCGTCCTGCGACCGCGACAAGGCTTCCAGTTCGGCGATTCGCTGCCTCGCCTCGCCGCCGGTATCCGCCTCGGCCTGCCTGAAGAGAGCCTTGATCAGATGATTGAGCGGTTCTTTCCGGTAGCGATGCCCCGGGGAATAGACCCGGGCCGAAACCGCCACGGCATCGCGCAGCAGTTCCAGTTCGCGCTCCCATTCGCCGCGCTGGGCCGCGATCACCGCGAGCCGTGACAGGACGTGATCTTCGTGCGGACACTTGTCACCGTAGAGGCGGCGGCCCTGGTCGAGCGCTTCGGTCAAAATGGTTTCGGCTTCCTGGACCTTGCCGTTGCCCAGCAGGACCATGCCGAGGTTGTCGAGACAATTGGCGATCATCGGATGATCGATGTCGCCATGGATCTCCCGCCAGACTTCCAGTTCCTTTCGATAGATCGCCTCGGCCTCCTCTTTGCGACCGAGATCGTGCAGGATGATCGCGTAGACCTTCGGCGCTTCGCCGAGCCGTTCTTCGGCGGGGGTTTGCAGCCAGGCCCGGTAGCCCTCCTCCGCGGGCGCCTCCGCTTCCGCGGTGCGACCGGTTTTCATGTAGATCCAGGCCACCAGGGTTTTCGCGAACAGGATCTCCATGCGATGGTCGCCGTCGAGCTGCTCGTAGATCCCGATGGCTTCGAGGACGTGGGTTTCCGCCGATCGCATCTCGCCCTGCGCCTCCAGGGTGTTGGCCAGATCGAGGAGGGCGCCGGCGACCTCCGGGGAATTCTCCGGATGGGCCCGGCGCTGTAGATCGAGAATACGGCGGTACTGCTCGAGCGCATTCGGGTAGTCGTGAATGTCGCCGTAGGTGGCGCCGATCGCCGACCGAATGGCCAGCTCGACCTCCGGCTGACCCTCGAGTTCCGCCCCGACCCGGGTGGCGGTGCGGTCGAGGATGCTGCGCATCATCGCGGTGTCGTGTCCCAGGGCCGCTGACGGTCCCGCTCCCTGGAGGGCTTCGCTGAGGAACTGGGAAATCTGCCGGCTTTTCTCCGCCTCCGTATTCGCCAGTTGGCGTGAATCCCTTTCCCGCAGGAACAACACCGACGCCACCGCCAGTCCCGCCGCCAAAGCCGCGAAGACGCTCAGGGTGCCGATCACCGCAACCCTGTTGCGCCGCGCGAACTGGCGCAACAGGTAAGCCGTGCTCGCCGGGCGGGCGACGATGGGGTCGTGGGTCAGGAAGCGCCCGATGTCGGCGGCGAGTGCGCTCGCGGATTCGTAGCGACGGTCGGGATCTTTTTCCAATGCCATCATCGCGATGCAGTCGAGATCGCCGCGTAGCAAGTGCGCTTGTTGGGGAGCATCCATCGACCGGCCGGTCTGCGGCCTCGCCTTGATTCGTGTCGACGGCTTGGGCGGAATCCGTTCGCGCACCATTCGAATCATCTCGTCGTGGGAATACGAGGTCAGTTCATCCTTCGAAAACGGCGGTGTTCCGGTGAGCAACTCGTAGAGCAGAACGCCGAGACTGTAGACGTCCGAACGCGTGTCGACATCGAGACTGCCGGACAACTGCTCCGGGCTCATGTAGGCCGGCGTGCCCATCATTTGATTCGCCTGGGTCAGCAGGGTGGCGTCGCTGAGGTGATGTTCGCCGGTCGCCTTGGCGATGCCGAAGTCGATGACCTTCACCTGCGGTGGCTCGTTTTCCCGCGCCGACACCAGAATGTTCGACGGCTTCAGGTCGCGGTGAATGATGCCTTTTTGATGGGCATGCTGGACGGCGTGACAGACATCGGAGAAGACCGCGAGTCGGACTTTGGTCGACAAGTTCTGTTCCTCGAAAAACTGCGTAATCGGCAGGCCATTGACCAGTTCCATCACAAAAAACGGACGCCCCGAGGGAGTCGCACCGGCATCCAGGACTTGAGCAATCCCGGGGTGATCCATCAGCGCCAGCGCCTGCCGTTCCTGCTCAAAACGAGCCAGGACCTCGCGAGTGTCCATGCCCATCTTGAGAATCTTCAAGGCAACCATCCGCTGGACCGGCTGATTTTGCCTCGCCCGCCACACCGAGCCGAATCCACCTTCGCCAACCAGTTCGATCAGGGTGTAATTCTCGATCGTGTCACCGGGTGCCTCACCAGAGGGCGATGCCTCATCGGAAACAGAGGTCACCTCAGCATGAAAGTCGCGCAGCCATTCATTCACGACTTCCTCGATGTCTTTTTCCAGCGCCACGATTTAGGGGAAGAATTCTACCAAAGGAGACAGAGATTGGAATAAATAGCGCCGTTTCAACGAGGAATCTCAATCGAATTCACCGATCATGGGATGATTTCTTCCTTTTCGTTTCTCTAAAGGCTTCCCCGCGATCGTTTCCAATGACACTGAAGCGAGAGCCTGCAGCCCTCCCCTCTCGACGTCGCTTGGAGACGGAAGCCATACTTTATCGATCATGGCGGAATGGAAGACGGAAGGCCGCGAACACGGACTTGGGCGCGGAGACCAATCGGGATCTAATCGGGAATGTTCGTTGTCCCCGCATTGGGCATCAGTTGCCGACTCCTCCCCTTCCTGGGCAGAGCGGCATTGGCCTTTTTGGTGACGGTCTCCGCGGCTCCCGCTTTTGGAGCGCTGCATCAAGAGATCGATGAACTGATTGCGGCCAAACTGGCTGAGCGGAAAATTCCCGCAGCGGAACGCTGCACGGATGCAGAGTTCGTCCGCCGCCTTCATCTCGACCTGATCGGGATCATTCCAACCGCCGCGGAAGCCCGCACTTTCATCGATGATCCCGCTCCGGATAAACGCGCCCGGCTGATCGACGCGCTGCTGGCCAGCCCCGGGCACGCCATCCATCTGGCGCGCGTTTTCGACATCATGCTGCTGGAGCGCCGCACGCCTTCGGGCGGCAGCAGTGTGGATGTGCCGCCAGCCTCATGGCGGGCTTATCTGGCGGGGGCCGTCGCGGAAAACCGTCCCTGGGATCGCATGGCGCGCGAGATTC
>JAGROX010000335.1:2829-8840 GCA_020440025.1 Verrucomicrobiia bacterium | reverse complement strand
CACCCGGCGTTTCCAGCGGGGGCGCGACGCCATCGATCGTTGGCAGGACCAATGCGCCATCGGCGGGGAAGGCGAGTGGCGTCAGGCAGACGGTTTCGCCGGGTTTCAGACCGGCGTCCTTGATCGGCACGACGACGTGTTCGGCATCACTCCAGAGCGAATTGACGGCGCGGCGTTTGATCCGATTGTCGTCCCCGATGATGATGACTTCGTCACCGGCGCGAACTGCCGCTCTCGGCAGCACAAAGACATCTTCGAGCGTGCGGCCCTGAATGAAGGCATCGGTGAAAAGCCCGATTTTCAGCGGTGGGGTGCCATCGTCCTTCCATTTGTAGGGATCGTTGACCTGAGCCACGACGAAGAGCTGACGGGTGCGTTCATCGATCGCGCCTTCCACCCGAATGAGAGATCCTTTCCAAGAGGCGGATTCACCCCCGAGATCGGCTTTCAGCATTACCTCGGGGGCTTTGCCGACCGCGGGATTGATGCCCTCCGCGATGTTCCCCCGGTAGAGTTCGGGCAGGTCGACGAAGGCAAGCTGGCGATTGGTGAGCGGCAGGCGCACCTCGACAAAGTCGATCGCATAGAGCTGGGCCAGTTGGGTGCCGGTGGACACGTACTGGCCGATGTCGACATTCTGAGTTCTAACGCGGCCGGCGTAAGGCGCACGAATCTCGGTGCGTTCCAAATCGCGTTTTGCCCGCACCAACTCAGCCTGAGCGGCGGCCAAACGGGCTTCCATCTCGGCGAGTTGGGGGCGGCGAAGGACGAGGTCGCCGGGATCACCGGACTTGCCGAGGCGTTTCCAGTTTTCCAAGGCTTGTCCGCTGCGAGCTTTTTCTTCCTCCAAAGCGGTGCGGGCCTGGGCGACGTTGCTTTCGGCAATTACGATGGCGGTCTCGTAGTTGAGTGGATCAATTTTCAGAAGCAGCTCGTCGGCTTCAAAAAAGCTGCCATCGCGAAAGTTTTTTCCGATCTCGACGATGCGCCCACTGATCTCTGGAATCAGCGTGGTTTCGGTTCGCGGTTGGACGACGCCCCTGGTTTCCAGAATGACATCGTAGTGCGTTGGCACCAGCCGGGTGGCCTCGACCCGGGTGAAGACGGGCGGTTTTTTTCGCTGCGGAGGCTCGGGTTTGGTCGAGATGAGCCACCAAGTCTGCCAGCCCGCCGCGCCGAGGACGAGGAGTGGCAGGATGATGCGGGCGGCGAGTTTCATGAGATGAGGGCGGACGGAAGAAGGTATGAAACAGCGAAACAGGGGATCAGTCGCGAGGCAATTTGCGGGTCGCGATTCTTGATCAGCGTCGTCTTGCCCGGGTGGTTACGGAACTCGGCTGAGGTTTGGCTTTTGCGACGGGAGGAGCATCGATCTCTATCATGGAGGGTTCGGCATCAAAATCGCCGCCCAGGGCGAGGTAGAGATCGATCCGATTGGCGAGGCGCTGCCGGCGAATCGACAGCAGGGCGCTGCGGGCATCGAAGGCGCGACGCTGGCTTTCCAGAAGTGTGATGATGTCGACAAGCCCTTTTTCATACTGGCTCAGGCTGAGTTGCTCCGCCCGGTCGGCTTCGGTCACGGCTTCTTCGAGCGCGGATTGCTGATTGAGAAAATGTCCCTCGGCCGCCAGCGTCGTTTCCACTTCCCGGAATGCATCCAGCGCGGTCTCGGCGTAGTTGGCCACGATCTCGTCGCGTTCGGCTTCGGAAAGCGCGATCTGAGCACGGAGACGACCGCCTTCAAAAATGGGCTGGGCGAAGTTGCTGCCGATATTCCAGACGAGATTCTGGATGTTGAAAAGGTCGGTGAATTCCCGGGTCGTGCTGGTGCCGGCGCCACTGGTGAGTCGAATGGCAGGCAGGAGCGCCTTGCGGGCGGCATCGACCTCATTGACGCGGGCGTCGACCCGGCGTTCGGCAGCGACGAGGTCAGGACGACGAAGCAGCAGTTCGCTCGGCAGACCGGCGGGAATGGATCGACGGACCTTGGGAAGATCGCCAAGTGCCTCCAGCGTTCCTTTGGGATAGCCACCCATCAGGGTTTCCAGCAATCGACGGGCTCCGTCGGCCTCGCGCTGCTGTTGGGCGATGTTGGCCTGTCCGCGAGCGATGTCGGCCCGGCTCAGGCTGATTTCGAGCGCGGTGCGATCGTCGGCATCACCAGCCTCTAGCTTGCGGTCAAGAATATCGAGGTTGGTCTTGAGACTGGTGAGATTTTCCCGGGACAGGGCGATCTGCCTCTCCGACTCCACCAGTTCGAGTGCGGTCTTGGCGGTGTTGGCGGCGAGTGAAAATCGAGCGGCTCGATAGTCGGCTGAGGACGCGTCGAAATCGGCGGCCGCAGCGCGTTTCAAGTTGGCGACCCGCCCCCAGAGATCCGCTTCCCAACTGACATCGAGCCCGAAGTTGAAGGTGTTGGCGCGAACCGTCTGGAAGGCGGCTCCGCGCAGATTCTGAGATCGGGCAACATCAAGCGAGGTATCGACCTGGGGCAGGGCATCCGCTCCGGCGATGCGCAGTCGCGAGTAGGCTTGTCGCACTCGGGCGGCGGCGGCGGAGAGATCGTAGTTTTGATCGACCGCCGAACGAACCAGCTTTGCCAGGGCAGGGCTGTCAAAATCATCGAGCCAGCCCGTGGCGGCCGAATCCGGAACGTGAATGCGTGCGGAGGTCCAGTGCGCGGGCAACTGCCCGGTGAGCGCGGCGTCCAGATGGTTCCCGTCTCCCGTGTCATTTGTGACGCAGCCCACCGGCAGGAGTGCCAGCGAGAACAGCGCCAGCCTCGCCAGTCGGGACCGGGGCGATCGAGATCTCTCAGGGTGATGTTTCAGGATGGTCTGTCTGGGGTGTGTTTCGGGCGCTAATACAGCACCTTTCCCCCGACTTTGTCGAATCTTCTTGTCGACGAAATCGTGACCATGATTGGTGCCGTTTAATCCGGGAAAAGGTGATTCGACCACGCCGCGATCATTTCCGCCGCAAAAGCGGAATCTCTCGGTCGCGTCAGCAGATGATCGGCATCGGCCAAAGACACGAAACTCTTGGGATGATGCGCTGCGGTGAAGATCTCGCCGGCGTGGCTGATGGTGACGATGCGGTCGAGCGGGCTGTGGAGAATGAGAATGGAACCACGGAATTCCTTCAAACTCGTCAGCACGTTCTGTCGTCGGATGTCCTCGAGAAAATGCTTTTTGAGGGTGAAATGACGTCCGCCGATCTCGACTTCGACCTCGCCATCGCGTTCCATTTTTTCCAACTGATCTTCCAGAATATGGCCGATGTGGCTGGGTTCCGACGGGGCTGCAATGGTCACGATTCCTTGAATGCCCTCGATCCGACTGGCAGCGGCGATGACGGCGGCACCGCCGAGGCTGTGACCGATGAGCAGGGTCGGGGTTCCCACGGTTTGTTTCAGATGCTCGGCAGCCGAAACCAAGTCTTCGACATTGGAAGAGAAATTCGTGTTCGCGAAGTCGCCGTCGCTGCTTCCGAGTCCGGTGAAATCGAACCGCAGCACGGCAAAACCGCGATTTGCCAATGCCCGGGCAATGCGGGTGGTGGCGGGGAGGTCTTTGGAGCAGGTGAAGCAGTGTGCAAAGATGGCGACTGCCTTGGGTTTGACTCCGTGGGGAGGCCACTCCAGACGAGCCGCGAGTTGTTGGCCCTCTCGATTGGTGAACTCGATCTTGTTGGTTCCGGGTTCGGGATCTGGCACGGCGTCAGCTCCGCATTGGCAATCCTGGGACGCGAGCCTGGCACGGACTTCATCGGTCGCGTTGAGTCCGATGACCCATCGAGTGGGGATTTTTTGAAATCCCTGCATCGCTCCAAGCACCATGCCAACCAGCAAGCCGCGGGCGGCCGAATCGCCTCCGGCCATGGCATTTTCGATCAAGGCAGTCTCGAGATCGTTGCCATGCTTCAGAATCAGAAAAAGTGTCGCCGGAAAGGCATCCGGCAGGTGACAGGTCAGGCCAAAGTCAGGGAGCGCTTCCGCCGCCGTGAGTTCCAGCTTTGATCGCACCGTTTCAAGGTAACCCGTAGCGTCGAGGGCTTGTGTGGTCATCGCTTCCGCCGCGGAGTTCGTGGCGTCGTCCAGAGAATCTCCTGCCAAGACGGCTCGGGTGAGTCGGGCAAAGAACTCGGCCGCATCGACCACTCCGGGATCGGCATGGGTAAAGGCGGTCTGAGCTCTTGCCGCCGCGATCACTTCTTCCTCCGATCGTTTAGACAGCGCCACCATCAGGGGGGCGATCCGGGCGGCTCCGGACAAGTCATTGGAAGCCGAGCCGGCTGACTCGATCGCTTTTCCCGCTTCCAGATTTGAGAGGGTTTCCCGAGTCGCGCCATCGACATAACCGGCGTAGTTCGGCCATAGTTTCTGCCATCGATTGGCAAAATCCGGAAGCGAAAATCCGGTGCCACCCTCCAAACTGCGCATCAGGATCAGCGTCTGATCTCCGTAGTGGCTCTGATCGCCGGTTTTGCGATGGGCATGATACTGATTCGATGTCGGGTCTATATAGTTGGTCACCCGATCATGCAGCCGCTGAATTTTGACCGGGTTGTAGATCCAGTGAACCCCGAGCGCAAGGGCATCGCCAATCAGGCTGCCAAAGAGCGCCCCCTGCAATTGATCTAGAGAAGTGTCAGACATGAAGAAAAGAGAGAAAAGTGGCTAAAGTCTGAAGAATTGGACTCAGCTTCGAACGAAGCCTTACGCTTTCCAGTTCTTTTCCGTTCTGCGGGGATGTCGAGTGGATGCGCTTGATTCGTCCGGGAGACACGCGGATGGTCAAGACAGCATGAGGCCTGAAGCAATTGAACGGAAAGACATCGAGATCATCGAGGCTCCGGGTCAACTCCCGACGTTTTGGAATCATCGGGCGGTGTTTGTGGCAAATCTGCTGGGGTTGTTTTTTGGAAACGAGGAAGAAACTCGTAGGCTGGCCGAAGAGGTCGGTGAGGTGGATTCCTACGGCGGTCGATTGATTCCGATTGTGGATCTCCTTTTTGGTGGAGCCGGTTCGAATCTGCTGGTGTTGGAGCGGGAACCTGACCCGGCGCTTTGTCGCTATTTTGAAGAAACGGCGGGCCTGTCGCTCCCTGAAAGAGTGATCCTGCCGCATCGGGACTACCTGGGCATCGGGCAGCATCTGGCTGCGGGGCGTCGAATCGAGCATGATGTGGTGGATCGCCTGTCATCCCATCCGGCGGAGTGGATGGATGGCTATGTCACCGACGACATACTTGCAGGCTTGGCCGAGCAGATCGGGAAGCAGACGATCTCCTCGGCAGCGGGTAGTCGGATGGGTAACAACAAGCGCGAACTGCATCGGCATTTGGAGGCGAACGGCTTTCCGGTCGTCATGACCGAACTGGCGGAGTCGACCGCGGAACTGGAGCCTTGTTTGGCCCGACTCGCGGCAGCGGGCTTCAGTTCTGGCGTGGTGAAATCGGCCATCGGAGCTTCCGGCATCGGATTGATCAAAGTGGAGGATCTCTCGGCGCGGCGCTCGGTGGTGGAATCGATCCCCGACAGCTTCTTTTTTGAAGGCCCCTGTCTGGTGCAGGCATGGTTGAAACCGGGGGAGCAGGGGGTGCTGGAAATTCGCAGTCCCAGCGCTCAACTGTTTCTCGATTCGTCCTCGGTGGCGATCTATGACCTGACGGAACAGATCCTGAGTCAGGCCAGCGTCCATGAGGGCAACGAATCACCGCCGCCCTATCTGATGGGGCGACCTGAGCTGCGCCGCGAGATGCTTCGTCAGGCGGGCGAGGCGGGACGGTGGTTGCATCGACAGGGCTACCGCGGGACCGGAAGTGTGGACTTTCTGGTGGTGGACTACGATGACGGTCGTACCGAGGTGTTCGTCTGCGAGATCAACGCCCGGGTCACGGGAGCGACCTATCCGTCAATTCTGGCGCGCCATTTCCTGCCCGAAGGGGCGTGGTTGTTGCGCAATCTGCGCTTCGAAAAACCATTATCCGGCGAGGAACTTCTCGGACTG
>JAGROX010000335.1:0-2701 GCA_020440025.1 Verrucomicrobiia bacterium | reverse complement strand
GGAAATCACGTTCTCTTGCAGTTGGCGGAACTGGATTTGCCCTGCGTGCCGGACCGCGATTGAGTGATTCCTTTTTCAGTTCCCATGATGGATACCAACAGACTGAGAGACCGATTGGTTCAACTGACTCGCGACATGGTCTTGATCGAGAGCACTGACGAGCGCCCCGAGGAACGCCGGCGTTGCTTTCAATTAATTCGGAATCATCTGGAGACCATTCCCGGGCTCGAGTTGAAGCGATTGGAGAAAAACGGTTACGAATCACTGGTGGTGACGCCACAGAGGTGCGAAAAACCGAAGGTGCTCTTCTGCGGTCATCTGGATGTGGTGGAGCATCCGGACCCGGAAAGCTATCGATCGGAAATCCGGGAAGGTCGCATCTACGGGCCCGGGGCGGGAGACATGAAAGGGCAGCTTGCCATCCTGGTCCAACTCATACGCCATCTCTGGCAGGAGCACCCGGGATTGCCAGTGGGCTTGGCGATCACTTCGGACGAAGAGCGAGGTGGTGAGAGCGGGGTGAAGTTTTTGGTGGAGGAGGCCGGGATCGATGCCGAGGTGGCCGTGATTCCCGACGGAGGATCTCTCAACGATGTCATCATCGAGGAAAAAGGAATCCTGCACCTGCAACTCCGAGCCACTGGTCTAGCGGCTCATGCGGCGCGCCCGTGGCTCGGTGAAAATGCCTTGGAACATCTGATGGCGTCGGTGCGGGCGATCAAGACTTCACTCTTTGATCCGGAAATACCGGCACGGGTCGATCCCGACGATCTCGATACCCACTGGTTTCCCACCTGTGCGGTGACGATGTGGAATTCCCCCAATGACAGCCCGAACCGGATTCCCGAAGAGGCCGAGGCCACCTTGGACATCCGTTTTCCGCCGCCGCATTCGGTGGATTCCATGCTGAGCGCGATCAGAGGTCTGTTGGGGCCATCGGTCGTGGCCGAGCCCATCGTTTCAGCAGAGCCTACGCACTTGGCCCCCGACCGCGAGTTTGTGGCCGCAACGGAATCCGTGACTGGGGAACAACCTCGATTGGTCAAAGCCTGCGGAGGGAGTGATGCTCGATTTTTTTGTGCCCGGGGGATTCCCGTGATGCTCTCCCGGCCCCGAGTTGGCAACTTGCATGGGCGCGATGAATGGATCGAGATCGAATCCATGTTGGCTTACTTCGAGATTTGTCGGCGCTACGCCCTCAAAAAGGCGCTCGATTGATCGCGGTGACTGATTTGTCCCTTGCCTTGGATTTTCGCGCGACTAGTCTCGAACTTGTATGAGTCTATTCTCCAAACTAATGGGTAAGGTCTTCGGTTCGAAAGACGAAGCGAAGAGTGAAGTCACGGAAGCTGCAGAAGCGGCTGCCGAAACCGCAGAAATCGCCTCGGAAGCGGTGGCCGAAGGAGCGGAAACCGCGGGCGAAGCGGTCGCAGACGCTGTGGAAACAGCCGGCGAAGCCGTTGCCGAAGCGGCAGCAGCTCCCGAGCCAGAACCAGAGCCGATGTCTCAGGTCGATGTCGAGTCCATGCTCAATGAGATGGAAGCGAAGCATCCCGAAGATCTCGACTGGAAACTCTCCATCGTCGATCTGCTGAAGTTGCTCGACCTCGACAGCAGCTACGGAGCACGCAAGGAAATGGCGCTGGAGCTGGGCTACAGCCAGGAAGACATCGACAGCAAAGGTTCCGCCGAGATGAACATCTGGCTGCACAAGACCGTGATGTCGAAGATCGCCGAGAACGGGGGCAAACTTCCCGAAGGTCTCGTCGACTGAGTTATCGATTCCAGATCGATCAACGATCAAATTCACCAAAACCGCGTCCCGAGTGGGGCGCGGTTTCTTTCTGCCCGCTCAGCGGAGAAAGATAAACAATCCTCAATCCTCCTTGGGAGACTCCTTTTTCTCGGCAGACTGAGGCGGCGAGGAGTGGTCTTTCAGGATGAGCGGCTCGATCGGCTCGGGCGGTTTTGGATCAGACTTGAACAAAGTCGGCTCAGGAGTGGCCTTTGCGTCCTCGGTTGTCGGGGGAGCTTTCGACATCGATGCCTCACTGATGGTGTCAGATTCAGCCACCGGTGGTTCCGCTGGCTCGGGCGATTCCGTCAAGCTCGTCGGCTCCAGGGCGGGCGGGAGGACTTTGGGCCTGAGTTGGTTCAGCGTGTAATAGACCAGACCATGAGTGAGTTTTTCACCGGATTCTGAGGGAATGCCAGAGAGGTCGAAGACGTAGACCTTTCCTTCAGTGATGCCGCTGGTTTGCAGGGTGACGGTGAGTCCATCCGAGTCAATCACGGAGCGCGCCTCGGAATCCGGGACAAATGGGATCGCGGAGGCTTCGGGAGTGCCAGGTTGCCAGATTTGAATCTTCCAAGTGGAGGGATCAATCGCCACTGATCGATCCACGGGACGGGTGAAATCGACCTCGAAACCATCCGAAGCCAAACTCACCGAGCGGATCGCAAATATGCTGCCTCCGGCAGGTTGGATACTCAGGAGTTGCCCGCCTTGACCTGCCAGAAGTTCGTCTCCGGTAGGAGTAAAATTGAGGAAATCGAGCCCCGGCTCTGGCGATTCGATCGCCGCAAAATCGGTGACCGCGCCCTGCCAAACGCCGTCGACTTCTTCCAACATCAAACGCAGCAGGTGCTTGGAGCCTTCCCCCGCGACAAAGCCCTGACCGGAAAATGCGCCGAATCTGCC
>JAGROX010000334.1 GCA_020440025.1 Verrucomicrobiia bacterium | reverse complement strand
TGACCACGGCGCTGGAGGTGCGCTCCCTGAATGCAGAGGCGGCAGAGATCGGAGAAGCCGTCGATCTGACGGGGATTGTCATTTTTTCAGGTGATCTTTGAAAGCTTTTCGTAGTTCCAGCAAGCCAAAAGGAAAAGAAAGTAAACAACCACCGACTGACCTGTTCCAGAGGACCCAAGGAGTCCTTCATCACTGTTGGCAGATGCGGGAAGCCTGCGAGGCTTGACGGGATGTCCACGGAAACACCGAAAACGGTATCACCAATTCATGGAGCTGTGCTCTGAGCGAGTCATTGGTTTGCGCCCCTTCAGGCAGTATCCGAGAGCGACAAAACGAAGGCTCAAGCCCCACGCCTACCTAACTCAACCGAGAGCTCTCTCACTAGGAAAGTCATCGCTTTCTCTCGGCAGTTCCCGCCACCGGCATTGAAGCCTACCCGACTTACCTCTTCGACGCCAAGGACTATGCGCACCGCCAGGGTGCGGGAACCTGGATGCTCTGGGTTTCCATTCCTTCCGGCGGCATCAACTTCGACCGTTTCATCTACTTTCCCTCCGAGGCTTACCCGGAACGCGGGATCTGCCGATACGGGTCAGTCGGTGATTGTCATTTTTTCAGGTGATCTTTGAAAGCTTTTCGAATTTCCACCAAGCCAACAGGAAAAGAAAGTCAACAATCACCGACTGACCTGTTCCGGGGGAACATGACCAAAACAATTTATCATTCAGGCGAGAAGTTCTTTCTTAGACGTAATATACCAATTTAACACCTTACGTAATTTACTCACTTCTGAGTAAACTTCTCTACAATTTCTTTCGCCTTGGGCCAGACTTGGGTTCGAAAGATTTCGCTCTTTTCGACCCGTTCCTCACATATTTCTCGCAGCGAGTCAAGATCACTTATAGTAAATTCCCTATTTGGAAGCTTTAGAAACGGAGCAAGCATTGCCCGAGGGTTCTTCATTGGAATATGTGGATCATTTACGATTTCAACTGTTCCGTTTGCATCATGACGAAGTTCAACCGCAAATTCCGTCAGGAGTGGTTTCCTTTTACTGTCCTTATCGAATGACGTGTAGAGCCATAACAGGAAAAAGTGATGAGACGCTTTTTCGACCTCCACAGAATTTTCAAAAATCAAATAGGCTCTATGTCGACCTTTACCATGCATAATTCGAGCGTAATCACTGTTCTTCCCCGAAGTATAATTGAGGACACCTTCTCTCAACTTGCTTTCATACCATTCTTCCGTTTTATTCGCTTGTTGTTCAAGGGACAGCAAGCGACAATGAGGTTTGAAGCCCGGCAGACTCGCCCAATCATCGAATGAAATTTCGGAAATAAAGCGACGGGATTCGGAGAATCCTTTGTCGGTCGGTTTTTTGAGCAAACTGAGAATCTTTTTGCTGGTTTCGCTTATCTGAAATTCAGGACCGATCTCAGGAAATCCATCCTTTTTCCAATAAACATCTCGTCCGATTGGTGGATCGTAGCAATACTCATTGAATTGGGATACCTTCGTTATCAGATCTCCCCGGAGAATTGCCGTTCTTAGCGAAAGGTCTTCTTTTTTAATTTGCCACGGGAAAAACTGTGGAGCTCTGTTTTTTTGTGTCTCGACATAGAGGACAAAACGTTGGTGAAGAGCCGAATATCTGACGAGTCGACTTTGCTCATCCAATTCGACCAGCCAGACTGGACCACAAAAGGCTCCGTCTTTCTCGACATAGTCGGCGGTGACCAGAATCACAGCGTGAGCTTTGCGAAGCGCTTGATATTGATTCCTGTTTTTTTCCATTGAAAACAGCGGACTTCTGGTAAGGCTATGAAACTCAAGACCGTTTCTCAGGATCTGTTTTTCCAGACGGTCGAGGTCAACAGTTCCCGCTTCAGTGACGAATTCTTTTAATATTGCCGGAAAGCCCTCTTTGGAATGAGCACCTACCGCCCGCGGCAATTTTGCGGGAACCACTTCCCATCCCGGCTCTTCACCTGGAAAAACATCTGGGATATCGGGAATCTGACCGTAAATGCTTGAAATCGGACAAGCAATAGTGGCAACAATCAGCAAAATAAGCTTTGCTTCATTCATCTTTACTTGAGGAGCTATATGAAGTTGAAGAGCCGGATCCAGGGATTCCTAATCCGCTGCGAATCATCGGTGCCAAGATATTTTTGAAAAATGAACTGAGATTGTCGCGGTAAGTCATGAAACCTTCATAGTCGTTTCTGGTCATGGGAACATCTGCAGATCCGAAAGCGACGTTCAAAGAGGTGGCGGGCACGGAGATTGCCGATTCATCGAATTCCCCTGTAATCTTTAGGGAACTATTCTGTTTTTGAAAAACAACATACTGCTCCATCAATTACTCCGTTCCGTTGACCGTAGCCGTTACCCAATATGGAAGAGAAATCACTGAGCGCCCGGCGATGGGTACATCCATTAAAAAGACGATTCCAACTTTCTCGGCGTTATCGTAAAAATCAGTAATCAATTGGGTGGAATTACTATTAGGGATTTGCTTTTTCAACCCCGTCGTTCCATCACCGTGCATCGGCCCGGGTTGGAGGGGGCGCAGGGGGAGAAAGGAGTGAAAGAGCTTCATCTCGGAGAATTTGAACGCAAATTTTCCCTGCGGTCAAGCATTTGCCGAGTTCTCCTACGACTCAGCGGCAGGTCCCGCCTTGACTTCGTGAGACGCGGGCACAACGATGCGGCCCCGGCCGGATTGCGTTTGTTAAATCGGCGGGTGATTTTCCTCATGTCAGTTAGCCTGCGATTCAGTCAGCGCGGTAGATGGGCCAATCGTCGTCGGGAAACGGGTCGTTACCGTCGAGAACCAGGACTCGCCCATCGTCGAGCGGGAGTTCGGGCGCATGCCATTCACTGTTGTGCTCGCCCCGCCACCAGTCCTCGTGATCTGCCGATAGGGGTCAGGGATCTGCCGAGGACGGTGTTCGCTACCTACTCTGACAGCGGCGGCCAGGGGGACCCTGGTAGGCCCGGTTCAAATCGGCATGGGAAAAAGCGGCTTTCGACTCGGCGAGAGTGGGGCCGACATCGGATTGACCGCGCCCGGGAAGAACGGCCGTGATCAAGGCACCGAGAAGGGGCACATAGGCAAGTTTCATGAAGTGGGAATCGGCCTGCTTCCCCAAACATCCCTGCCCATGGTCGCGACGGCAGCCCCCCAGTCAAAGGGCCGGTCCGGTTTCGATCCCGCCAACCAGATTCCGACCATGGAAGAGTCCGAAAACCAGTCCCTGCTTCTGGTGGATCATGGCCTCGTAGCGCAGAAGCAGTCTACCTTGTCGGTCCCGAACGACTCCCGCCACTTGTCCGGTCCTCGGGTTGACTCGACCAGAGAAAACGAAATCGGGATCGGAGGTCAACTGGTCGATCCGGTGGCTGGGTTGCACCTTCACGTTCATCGCTCGATCAAGCAACAGGAGGTCGCCTCCGAGGAAACCCCAGCCGAGAACGCGTTCCTCAGGGAGCAGCGTCAACGCGTTCTCACCCGGAGCCGGCGGTTCGTAGGTGGAGCCGATCACGACTTGGCGAATGGTGAAGCCCTCCGGATACTTCCGCTCACGGGAATTCGGCGGCTTTACCCAGGAAAGCTCGCCATCGAAGTCGCTGATGCCCGCCAGATCACGGAACTGGATCTCGCCCGCCACGTGTCCTCCCGAGCGTCCGCCGTAGAGCGGCTGAAAAATGGGCCAGCGTTCCTCGAAGGTGAGGAATCCGGTGTGCGCGAAACGGGTGCCGTCTCCCATCGTGACCAGAGCCCGAACCCGACCGCCTTTGTCGACGATCGCCTGTCCGAATCCGGATCCCAGCGGCGCGTTGTCCGCCCGGCCCTCGGCGGGCGGCATGAGGAACGTATAGCGTCCATTGAGACCACGAGCACTGGCGGGGTTTCTGACCGGATGGAATCCCGGACGCATCAGCAGAAAGTCGTAGGTTCTTCGTGACGCCGGATCCGTGCCGCCGGTGACGGCGAATCCCTCGATGAAGAAGTCCGACGGTGATTCCAGAATCTGCAGCTCGTAGGTGCCGAACCGATTCGTGTTGTCATTGACCCGCCCATCCTCATCGAATCGGCCACGAAGTCCGTGCCGGCCGCTCGGAAGTTGCACGAAGCCGCTGAAGGCTCCGTTCCTCGGATTCACCCGAATCACGGCTTTGCCTGCGGGAATTCCGTTTTCGGTGACGATGCCTTCGTAGGCCGCGCCATGAATCGCCGGATCGAAGGTCCCGGCTCCGATGTCGAACAACGTCGGTAGATCGAACAGATCATCCGGTGCGCCATCCCAGTCCCGGTAGGTGACGTCGTTCTCTTCGTCACCAGCCACACCGTCCCCTTGCAGGTCGAGGGAAAAGACGGGGAGGTCCGGGTCGTTGGTTCGGATCTCGGCCGTGTCCGTGTGGCCGCCCACTTGTTGGGGTGAGAACCGCACCGTCAGCAGGGCCACCTGTCCGGGAGCCAGGGCGAAACGCCCGTTGCCGACCGGCTGGAAAGGCCCGGCGGGAGCCATGGGACCGGGAGCCTGCCCCAGGACCGCGATCCCCTCGCGCGACCAAAGCGTGGCCGTGCCGATGTTGCGCACCACGAATCGCTTCTCCGAAAAGCCGTGGTCAATTCCCGCATCGGCAAAAGTGACGAGATCGCCCGAGTCCAGTCCCGCGACCTCGATCTCGGGGACGCCGTTGGCGCAGATGAGCATGAAGCCGCTCTCCCCTTCCCCCGCGAAGCATCCGGTGATCACTCCCTGCGGCTGGAGCACGGCGCCCCCGAACGGGATGCGGGTGCGGTTGTTTCGATTTACGTAGATTCCCGACACGAGGCCGGTGCGCACATTGGCACGGATACGCAGAATCTCGCCCGCCCCAGTCTCCGCCGTGACCCGGTTCCGTTCATCCCAGGCAAGGCAGATATCTTCGGGCAACATGGCCTTTCCGCCTCCCCCGAGCTTCCAGATCGCGTTGGCCGGAACATGGGTGAGGATGTCGGGCAGGATGGCCTTCCCGCCCGGTGGCTGGTCGTAGTGGCTGGCTACGAAATCGCAGTCCGTGTCGAAACCGTCCGGGTAAAGTGACTCCCGCGCGTCCGCTGGTTTCGTCCAACTCAGCGTTCCCTCGTAGTTCACCCCTTGGGCTTCGGAGAGGAAGCGGACCAGTCCTCCGATCGAGCCTCGCGGGTTGCTGCGGTAGAGAGCGCGAAACACCGGGAAGGTCTCCAGTCCAGACATCGTCGAGGCCTGGGCGAAGCGGGTCCCATCTCCCAGCGTGCCCATCAGTCTAACTCGACCAGCGGGATCGATGGACATTGTTCCGTAGCCGTCTCCCGATGGCGTCTCCGTGCCCGCGATCGCCGGGATGACAAAGGTGAACCGACCGGGATGGAGGTAGGGATTGGCGAATGGATGAAAACGTTGTCCCTGGATCGAGAGATCGTAAACCGGTCCCCCTCCTGTCGCCTCCAGCGTGCCGCCCAGTTGCAGCACGACTGTCTTGGAGGGAGCGTCGTCGTTTTCCTGGAGCTGGAGGTTCACTTCGTATTCCGCGCCCTGATGAAAAAAGGTCGCCGAAAAGCTCCCGTCGGCTGCCATGCTCCCGCGAAACCGACCGCGGATGGAAGGATTCCCCACCACCAGGTTTCCGGAGACGACCCCATTCGATGAAACCCGCGCCGAGATCGACCCGATCACGTCACCGGAAGCATCGCGAATCAATCCCGTGTAGGCACCGCCTTCTCCCCAGTCCTCGAAACGCACATCGGTCCAGGCATCGACCGCGTCGGGACCGTTCTCGATCGCCCGGGTGATAAAATGGTCGAGGCTCTCGTCCATCTCGACCGCACCCGCATCCGCCGGCTCGCCCTGGTCGCGAAACGTGCCCTGCTGGTCCACCGAGGGCCCCTCGAAGGGATCGGCGATCCCGAGCGCGGGACTGCCCACCCTTGGCGGCATCGTTTGCGTCGGGCCACCGTAGTCGCCCAGGGGGAGAACGATGCCGATTCCCCCGAGAATGCTGTCGTTGTTCTGATTCGGAGTCTCGGAATCGACGCCGTTGATGTAATTCGCCCCTGTCGCCGCCTTGTTCTGCGCAAGAATCGAGTTGGTGAGATAAAAGGCGCCCTCGGCGTAGATTCCACCCCCTTTGCTGGTGTTCGCCAGGCCGCCCCGCACTGCCACATTATCCGCAATCGTCGATCCCGTCGCGGAACAGGTCCTGCCCGACTCCGCATACACGGCTCCCCCGATTCCCGCCACCGCGCGTCCGTCGCCGGTGGTGTTTTCGGCGATGGTGGAATTGTAGATCACCACGCTACCCAATCCACCCACCGCCGCGATGCCTCCCCCATTGCCGCCTGAACCACCAGACCCGGCACGATTCGAGGAAATCGTCGAGCCTATGACACTCACTAATCCCGTCTCGGAAAAAATGCCCCCGCCACTCCCACCCTGGTCCGTGACACCATCCAATCCACCGGCCCGGTTTTCGCAGATCGTGCTTTCCGTGACGATCAGGTCACCGTCGCTATAGATGCCACCGCCCGACCCGGCATCGCCGCTGGCGGGAGTGGCGGCCACGTTCCCGGATATCCGGCACCCGGTCAGCGTCATCGTGCCGCCGGCATTGTAGAGACCGCCGCCGTTCGCTCCCCGGCCCGGTGAAGTCCGACAGTCGGAAACCACGCAGTCCTCGAGGAAAAGATTCCCCTCGTTGAAGATCCCGCCACCGTTCGCCGCCTCGCCCCGCATCATCTTCAATCCGGCGATCGCCAGCGTCCCACCCGCGGTCGTTTCCAGGATTCGGCTCCGGTAGTTGGCCGTGAGCCCGATCCCATCGATCGCGGTCAGGAAATTTCCCTCGCGGGCCTTGGCGGCGGCCACCACATGAATCGCTCCCGAGGCGTTCGTCGCTTCCAGCGCCCCCGACCGGAGCGTGATCGTTCGTCCTCGTAGCTTCGGAGAAAAGGTAATCACCACGTGCTCGGCCCCGAGCGCGGTTTCCGCCGCCGCTTTTTCGAGCGCGTCCCGCAGGCTGCCCGGCCCCGAATTTTCGGGCCGCGTCACCTCGAAATGGGGCGCTCCGCCATCCAGCGCCAACCTCGCCTTGAGTAAGGCGTCCAGTTCGACCGCGCCGGCGTCGTGTTCGCGGCCTCGACGCGACACGCCACGCTGATCGGCGGGTATGCGAAGCCGACTCGAAGCCACATCGATCGCGGGACTGCCCAACATCGGCGGCATGGTCGGTGTCGGACCACCGTAGTCGCCGAGCGGGGCCAGGTCGATAGTACCGTTGAAGAGACTGTTCGACCGCGTCAGGGTCGGGCCATCGTAGTTCAATGATCCGGTATTCTCCGCCAAGAGTGAATTGGTCAGGGTGTTGCCCGCTTGTTCCGAAACCCAGCCGCCGCCAACACCGTCACTCGCATCCGTGCCACCGGCCGCGCCCACTTCATTGTCCGTGATGGTTCCATGCATCACGGAGATCGGAGCCTCCCCGTAAATTCCTCCTCCGGTACCCCCATCCCCCGAGATCGCGGTTGATCCAGCCCGCGCTCCGCCGTTTCCGGCCCGATTCGAGACGATCGTCACATTCTCCAACGCATAGTGGCCGTTGTTTCCAACCACGATTCCCGCCCCATTACCGCCGTCACCGCCATCGCCTTCCAACGTAGAAAAGAGATTCCCGGCCGCCCCGGTCCCGCTCTGGTTCTCCGCCACCGTGCTTGTCCTGATCAAACCGAAGCCGTAGTCCACATAGATCCCACCGGCACGCCCACCAGCACCACCGTCACCCCCTCGAAATCCCGTGGCCCCATCGCCGGCATGATTATTCCGAACCAGCACGTCCTCGATGATCACGTCGAGCGGCCTGATACTCGTCCCTGATACATGGATTCCGCCACCGTTGCCGCCCGTTCCCCCATCGATTGTGGTGCCGACGCCTCCGCCTTTTGCTCCCATGCCCGCACGATTTCCCGAGAACTCGGACTGATAGATTCTCAACTTGGCCGGGGCGATCGGCCCGGCAAGGTAGAGCCCACCCCCATCCCCTCCTGAAGCGCCTGTGGTCTGGGAGTGGCCTTCGCTTTGTCCATCGCCGGCACGATTCTCGATCACCTCGCAATCCACGATAGTCAGGCTTTCTCCCTTCCCGAAAATTCCTCCCCCGGATTCACCTTTCTGATTGCCCTGCACTGATGAATTAATATCGCCATCCGGCGCCTGGCCGCCTTTCACGATGATTCCCTGGAGACGAATATGCGTGGCCCAACCAAAATAGAACACCCGGCTCAACCCACCGGCATCGATCGTGATCCCATCCGGCAAATCAGCTGCCGAAATCTCAATCGGAGGCGCGTCATCCGGCGCCTCCAGTTGTCCTGACGTCAGCTCGATGGATCCACCGTTCAAGCGACGATGAAACGAAATCACCGTTCCATGAGGCCCTCCGCCATGGACAGCGTCGGCGATCGCCTGGCGCAGCGAACCCGGGCCATCGTCATTGGTGTTCGTGACCTGAAGGCGAAAGCCGGACGCCCGAGCTTTCGCGATTTCCGGTTCGATGCCGAGCGAGGAGAGGTCCTCCGCCGGTGAAAGGTCGGGAAATCCCACGAGAGAAAAAAGGACGAAAGCGAGTGGCAGGAGGGACGATTTCATGACGAGCGAGAGGAAATTTGGAAGCGAAGACTTCCACACCTGATACCCACACAACCGACGAGCCCTAACGAGAATTAATGCCAGGGAATCGCTTTTCCAACCCCGCCGCCCCGTCACCGTGCATCGGCCCGGGTTGGAGGGGGTGCAGGGGGGAGGAAGGTGTGAAAGAGCTTCATCTCGGATAATTTGAACGCAAATTTTCCCTGCGGTCAAGCACTTGCCGAGATCTCCTACGACTCAGCGGCTATATGCAGGCGGTGATTGATAATTTCGATGAGATGAATATCGAATGAGGATCGGGGATCGGGGATCGGGGATCGGGGATCGGCATGGTAGGACGTGGCGTCCCGACGCGCTGAAAGGAATGGGCAGAATCAGGGGCGGAATGTTTGCGCATTGCCCTGCGACGGCGCATTCTCTTGCTATGGCATGGCCTGACTGGGAGAAATCGACTTTCCTCGGGAGTTCGCTCACTGCGGTGATGG
>JAGROX010000333.1:2099-2633 GCA_020440025.1 Verrucomicrobiia bacterium | reverse complement strand
CAGCGGCGAGGCGAAGTCGATCGGGAAGCTGGGCAGCGAGATTCAGCTGTCGACCTTCCAGGGCATCGGGCAATCCCTCCACCTCGAGAAAGGTGAGCGAGGCTTGAAGCGCGTCGCTCTTTTCGCCGTCTTGGGCGGAGTGCAGACGCTCGTCGAGCCGAAGCGCCGCTCGGCCAAGGGCGCGAGATTCGGGACTGGTCAGTGGTCCGAACCAGAGGGCTGCGACCATCGCAGCGATGATGATGAAATTGAAAAAGAAACGAAGGCAGGTTTTCACGTCGAAACTATCTCATGAACGCGCTTCGGGGTGAAGACCTTAATCGTGGCGAACACTCACTTTGGCATCGGCTCGATGGGACGCGGGGCTTGGAAAAACAGGGCGCCCCGGGTCTTCGTCTTGCGGCGATAAATTTTCTCACCACAGCCGACGTAGAGGTATTCGTGATTCGGTCCCGCGAAACAGACGCTGACCAGCGGCGCATCTTGAGGCTTCGCGATCACCCCGCCCATGCGACCGGTGGGATCGAACATCTG
>JAGROX010000333.1:0-1971 GCA_020440025.1 Verrucomicrobiia bacterium | reverse complement strand
TCCTTCTTGATCCGGAACGCCCACACGTATTTCCCACCATGATCGGACACGGCCAGGGTTCCCTGGTCGGGAGAAAGGGTGATGCCATTCGGCTTTGAGACGTCGCCGGTGCTAACCACTGACATTTTTCCTGCGGGGTCGATCCGTCGAATCTCCGACGTCGGGGTCATCGTGAAATAGACATTGCCGTCGTGTGTCACCACCAGATCGTTGGGCCGAACTTCGTCGGCGAGTTGGGTCATCTTGCCGTCCTGGTCAAAGCTCACCACGATGCGAGCCCGTGACACGCAGGCGTAGAGTTTGCCATCGGCACCCCACTGGAGGCCACTGATCCCCGCCGCGTCCTTGATGAATTCGGTGACCTTGCCATCGAGGTCACCTTTGTAGACCGCGGTGCCGCTCTTCACATCGGAGAAGTAAAGATTCCCTTCCGCATCGGTCGAGAGTCCGTCGGTGAAGTCGAAGCCTTCGGCAAACACTTCCCAGTCTTCCCCATCGATGAGGACTTGGGAGAGAGGCATGTCTTGCGCCTGTAATTGCGGAGATCCGATGAAGAAAGAGAGAGCGAGAGCAATGAGGAAAATCGGTTTCATAGGAGGGAAAGTTTTCAGGATTCAGAATTCAGTTTTCAGGGGGGCGGAGGGAGAGGTATCAGCGGGGATTGTTTCCGGTTTCACCATTCTGAAAACTGAAAACTCTCCCCTGAAAACTTCTTCAATGCTTCAGCTCTTTCCAATCGCGCCAGAGCCAGCGAAGGGTGTCGGGGAAAATCGCCCCGCCGTGACGACCCGAATGGCCTCCGGTGCCGAGCACCAACTTGTGATCGTAGCCGGCGAAAGTCAGCGCGAGGTCCATCTGTTGGTTCGCCAGTGGCCAGTTGCCGTGGAGATTGTCGAGATCGTTTTCGCCGTCCTGAAGGAAGACCCGCAACGGTTTGCGAGGCTCCGTCTTGCGAATCAGGAAGGGGTAAACATCACCGCCGCGGATGTTGGTGAAGCTACCGATGTGGCTGATCACCTTGCGGAACGAATCGGGCTTTTCCCAAGCCACGGTGAAGGCCGCGATGCCGCCCGAACTGTTGCCGCAGGTGGCTCGGGCATCGGGGTTGTCTGAAATATTGTAGGACTTGCTGACTTCGGGAAGGATTTCCTCCAGCAGAAAGCGCGCGTTTTGATCGCTGAGGGTGTCGTATTCGTAGCTGCGATTCTTGCGCGCTTCGGCACCCTCTTTTTCCGCGGGCACGACCCCGGGATTGATGAAAACGCCGATGGTCACCGGCATCTCGCCCGCGTGAATGAGATTGTCGAAAACGATGGGCACTCGGAACGCGCCCTTTTCATTGACGAAGCCGCCCCCATCGAAAAACACCGTCAGGGCCGCCGGTTTCGAGCCGTCATATTGCGCCGGGACATAGATCCAGTAGTCGCGCACTGTACCCGGAAAAATCGTGCTCTCCCAGGTGTGCTGAGTCACTTTTCCCTGCGGCACGCCCTCCTTTCGCTCCGCATCGGGACCGGGCTTGTAGTCGTCCTGAGCCAGCGCCGACGAGGGAGAAAAGGCTCCGCCGCCAAAAAGTCCTGCCACCGCCAGCGCGGTGAAAACGTGTGATGTCATTCGCATGGCGGCCACGTTGCCAAGACGACGAAGGTTTGGCAATGGCGGAAATGAGGAGGAGATTCGCTCTGCGTTCTTGTCGAAACTGATGGGGACGGCAGAAAGGAAACTCAGGTTCTTAATCGTCGCTCCCGACCGGCCTATTTCGGATCCGGTTCACCGCCCAGCAGTTGCATCTCCCGCAGCCATTTTTCGGCCAAGTCGGGCCAACGGGTGATGGGGGATTCGGTGGGGCGCATGCCGTAGCCATGACCGCCGGTGGCGAAGATGTGCAACTCGGCCGGGACGCCCGCCAGCTTCAGGGCGTTGAACAACGCCGTGCTGCTCAGGCAGGTGACGCGGTCATCGGCGGCATGC
>JAGROX010000332.1 GCA_020440025.1 Verrucomicrobiia bacterium | reverse complement strand
CCTACCTCAAATGGAGCTTCCGCGATAAGAAAAAGACCGCTGATCAGGTTTGATACGCTCGTCTGCGACGCAAAACCGAGAGCCACACCGATGATCCCTGCAGCACCTAAGAGAGGGGCAAGGCTAAATCCAAACTCACGCAAGATCGTAAAAGCAACGAGAACGATACCTGCATACTTCACAACTTTTCCAGCGACCATTCCATACTGACGCGAATGGTGAGTAGAAACAAAGACGCTGAGTGCTTTTGCCCCTGCAAATATGAGGGGAAGCCCAATAACCACGAGCGCCCCAGCGCGAAGCCAAACGGCTATCTTGTCGTCAACCAGAAGAGTGTGGAGTATGTTTTGCAAAGTTTCCATGCTTCCTAAAGGACATTATATGTCGTAACTACCGGACCAGTTCCATGCTCGTCCAAAAGTACGAAGGTTCATCGCTCGAGTAATGCTTCTTCTTGGCGTCGAAATTTTTGTTGCTTGTTTTGCCTCTTTTGGCGGACCACCTACGATTTCTACTTTGCTAACGCTATCTTTGCCTCGATAGGTGACACGAGTTTCATTTCCCCAAAGCTGGAAGTTATCAACAAACAACGCGAGGGTTTCAACTCGCAATCGGAGTTTAGAGATAAGGAGCTTCTCGTCAGCTTCATTCGTAATGTGTATAGGACAAACAGCCAGAAAGAGTCGGTCTTCGTCCCGCTGATATTCCCTTTTTGCGCTCGATGATATCCAGTAACAAAGCTCTCCGTGGTCGAATTCACCGAACCAAGTAAGGGAGAGTACAACGGAAGGGAGTTCAACTTTACTCTGAGGATCCGAGGCGGCGTAACTGAACCGGAGCCAAATCGGAACACGAACGTAAACTTTCGCTTTCGCACGAACATCCAGGAAAAAATCCTGTTCAGGTCGGACAACAACTCCTCGATCCGGCAAGCAGGGAGTAATCTCGATTGACTGCGGAAGTTTTCGAGCGATATGACGAGACCACTCTTCTTTTCCTGTTTGTATACCTTGAGTCGAAGCGGCTATTGCAGACTGGTAATGATATTGAATCCAAAATTCATCACGCTGATATCTACATGTGGCATGCAGATCGCCAACCTCTAAGTCGAGACGCTCCTGCTCAAGGGGATGCTTGCCCCACCAATCTTTTGCGAGGTTTAGATCCATTCTTTCTTTCGAAAATATACCAACATACCACCGGCAATGACTGTCATAATTGCAACAACAATCGGATATCCGTACCTCCATTTCAATTCAGGCATAAACTGAAAGTTCATACCATAGAGGCCGGCGATGAAAGTCAAAGGTACAAATATTGAAGCCATGATGGTGAGTACCTGCATTACCTGGTTCATGCGATTACTCACGCTCGAGAGGTGCATTTCCAAAAGACTTGCAAGGAGCTCTCTATAAGAGTCGATGGTCTCTATGATCTGATAGAGATGGTCGTTTACATCACGCAAAAAGAGCACATTTTTCTCAGAAATGAGGTGAGGGCGATTTCGAAGAGTGGCTTGCACCGCATCACGAAGTGGCCAAATAGCTTTCCGCAATCGCTGCAACATCTTCTTGCTTTGGTGTATCTGGTGAAGCTGGGCGGAATTGGGATGTTGGAGCACTTGCTCGTCAAGGTCTTCAATGTCTTCTCCCACTTCCTCGAGGACCACGAAGTAGTGATCCACTATGGCATCAAGTAAAGCGTAAAAGAGGTAGTCTGCCTTTTCGCCTCGAAGTCTTCCCTTCCCTTGTCGGATTCGCTCTCTGACCGGTTCAAATACATCTTGTTCCTCTTCCTGGAAAGAAATAACTAGATTTGGCAACAAGACAAGGCTCACATGCTCAAGAGAAGGTTCGTTTCTTTCCGGAACGACATAAGCCATCCGAAGAGACAAGTAGAAGTACTTTTCAAAATCTTCCGCTTTTGGTCGTTGCTGAGTATTTACGATGTCTTCCAGTACAAGCGGATGAATGGAAAGTTCTCGACCAATTGCTTCGATCAGTGCCGTGTCATGAAGTCCAACTACATTCAACCAGTTTCGATTGTTGGAGGTGGTCAAAGACGTAAGATCATCGGGAGAAGTGAGGGGCTGCAAATCAAAGTGCGATTCACCATAGCTGATGAGCTCAAGCTTTGATTCTGATACTCGCCTATCTCCTACGTGGACGATCGACCCGGGAGGGAGGCCGGTCTTCTTCCCACGTTTTGTTCGTGAGTGCTCTTGAGAAGCGGACTGGGCAAGGGTGCTCTGCTCTTTCATAGATAAAGATTTAGCCTTAGTTGCCTGAGGAGGCCATAGAAGTTTTGAACGAGCCCAACTCTTCCCTTGGGACAATTCTTAAGGGATTGGAATCACAGCCCTTCCTTGAAATACCTCCCTCTTCCTCTGGGATTGAAAAATTGTTGCTTTTGGCGAAAATTTCTCGGTCAACTAGGTGTGACTTCAGCAAGTTATCTGCTACACTCCCGACCAAGCGAGCGAAGCCCTACACCCGCTGTCAATGAATATTCCTGGTTGGGCCTTCGCCACTGACCTGAGAGAGTGCGGGGGGGCTTGTAGGCCTTTTGCTGGGAATGAAAACCTAACTGCTTAGATTTGTCACAGAGGTGAATTTTGTCACAGTTAACACACGATTTGTCGCGATACCGAAATATTGGAATTTTTGCCCACGTAGATGCTGGAAAGACGACCACCACAGAACGGGTGCTCAATCTTACGGGGAAGATCCACAAGCTGGGTGAAGTACATGATGGTGAAGCTACTACCGATTTCATGGACCAAGAGCGGGAGCGAGGGATTACCATTCAGTCTGCTGCTACGAGCTGTTCTTGGAATGATCACCGACTCAATATTATCGATACTCCCGGTCACGTTGACTTCACCATCGAAGTGTATCGCTCGCTGAAGGTTCTCGACGGCGGTGTGGGTGTCTTTTGCGGATCTGGAGGCGTTGAACCCCAGTCAGAAACCAACTGGCGTTATGCCAATGAATCGAAGGTCGCCCGCGTGATCTTCGTCAACAAACTCGACCGTCTCGGTGCTGATTTCTACCGCGTCGTCGATCAGATCAAGAACGTGCTGGCCGCCAAGCCGGTCATCATGACGCTGCCCATTGGCACCGAGGATGACTTCGTCGGCGTCGTCGACCTCCTCACCCGCAAAGCCTGGGTCTGGGATTCCACGGGGCTTCCGGAGAACTATGAAATTACCGACATTCCGGCTGACATGGTCGACAAGGTCGAAGAATACCGCAACGAGATGATCGAAACGGCGGTGGAAATGGACGACGAAGTCATGGAGGCCTATCTCGAAGGCGTCGAACCTGACATCGCCACCATCAAGCGCTGCCTCCGCCGTGGCACCATTGACCTGAAGTTCTTCCCGACTTTCTGCGGCTCTGCTTTCAAAAACAAAGGAGTGCAAAACGTACTCAATGGCGTGGTGGATTACCTCCCCAGCCCCACGGAAGTCGTGCCTCAGCCGATCACCGATCTCGAAGGCAACGAAACCGGCGAAGTCGCAACGGTGTCGACCGACGGCCCGTTCCGCGGCTTGGCGTTCAAGATCATGGATGACCAATATGGCTCCCTGACTTTCACCCGGGTCTACTCTGGCGTGTTGAAGAAAGGCGACACCTTGCTGAACACCTTCACCGGCAAGACCGAGCGTATTGGTCGTCTGGTGGAAATGCACGCCAACTCCCGTGAAGACCGCGATACGGCCCAGGCAGGTGACATCGTCGCGCTGGTTGGCCTGAAAAACGTCCAAACGGGTCACACCCTCTGCGATCCGAAATTCCCCGGCACTCTGGAACCCATGGTGTTCCCGGCTCCGGTGATTTCGATCGCGGTTGAGC
Organism: Verrucomicrobiia bacterium; assembly: GCA_020440025.1. Lineage (GTDB taxonomy): Bacteria > Verrucomicrobiota > Verrucomicrobiia > Verrucomicrobiales > DEV007 > JAEUHH01. The sequence continues at coordinate 3,891 of JAGROX010000332.1, read as the reverse complement.
CGATCGACAAGGCCAACGCGGAGAAACTCGCGGTCGCCATCGGCAAGATGGTGAAAGAAGATCCGTCTTTCCACGTCGAAACCGATCGTGACTCGGGCGAAACCATTCTCAAGGGCATGGGTGAGCTTCACCTCGACATCAAGGTCGACATTCTGAAGCGGACCCACGGTGTCGAAGTCAAAGTCGGTGCTCCTCAGGTGGCCTACCGCGAGACCGTCACCAAACGCGTCGAGGATTCCTACACCCACAAGAAGCAGACGGGTGGTTCCGGTCAGTTCGCGAAACTGGACTACATCATCGAGCCAATCGACGATCCGGAAAACGACGAGAACTTCGTGTTCGAATCTCAGGTCGTCGGAGGCAACGTTCCCCGGGAATACTGGCCCGCCGTTGAGAAAGGTTTCCGCCTTTCCATGGAAAAAGGGGTGCTCGCTGGATTCCCGATGCTGAAGGTGAAAGTCACCCTCGTCGACGGTGGCTACCATGCGGTGGACTCCTCATCCGTGGCTTTCGAAGTGGCTTCCAAGGCCGCCTATCGTCAAACCCTTCCAAAGGCAGGCCCTCAGATTCTCGAGCCGATCATGAAGATCGACGTCTTCACTCCCGAAGACAATGTCGGTGACGTCATCGGTGACTTGAATCGTCGCCGTGGCATGATCACCGCGCAGGACACCACGCCCACCGGTATCCGGGTGAAGGCCGAAGCGCCGTTGTTCGATATGTTCGGCTACATTGGCGACCTTCGCACCATGACCTCGGGTCGCGGTCAGTTCTCCATGGAGTTCTCACGCTACGCTCCCTGCCCGAAGAACGTCACCGACGATATCATCGCCAAGGCCGAGGCCGAGCGTCTCGCCAAGCAAAAGTAAGCGGCGAATCAGTCGATTCACTCAAAACAAAAACGGGCACCGGAGAAATCCGGTGCCCGTTTTTTTGTGATCGAAATTCAAATGGAGTCCGACGAATCAGTGAACGATTTCGATCAACTGAATGTCGAACATCAGATCCTGCTTGGGACCGATTTTGGGAGGCGATCCCGCGAGACCGTAGGCCTGCAGCCAGGGAATGAAAAAGCGATAGGTCGATCCTTCCTGCATCAACTGAACCCCCTCGGTCCAGCCAGGAATGACTTCGTTGAGACCGAACACGATCGGTTCTCCCCGATCCATGCTGCTGTCAAAAACCGTCCCATCCGGAAAATAGCCGTGATAGTGAACCTTGACCCGGTCAAAGGCTTTCGGTCGAGCGCCGGTGCCCACCTTGCGGACCTCGTAGCGAATCCCGGTAGCCGTGCTGCCTTTCTGCCCCACGAAAGGAGCCGGCGCAGGCGCATTTGGCGCTGACATTGCGTTGGTTGGAGTCGAAGCAGGCTGAGGCGCCACCTCGGCGTTTCGCTTCCGATTGCCACAAGCCGAAAGCAAGATGACGGGAACAACGACTGCGGCGGCGAGGGAGAGGTTTCTGGTTTTCAAAATAATTAGCTTGGAAAGAAGGTGATCGAACGATTCAAGATGCGGAAGCTCGCAACGCCCGTTTCTTCCGATAGATCATCAGAATCACGCCGCCGAAGCCCAGACAAAAAATGGCGGCGGCGATGGAGGCAATGCGGGCCGCTTTCTCCTCGGAAACCTCGTCACTGCTTTCTCCCCGGGCACCGGAGAGCACCTTCACCTGTTCGGCCCAAGCGGGAACCAGATCGAAGGTCATCGAATCATTGGCCTGGTTGATCCCTTTCAACTCCTCTTGGGCATCCATGGCTTCCAGAGTCAGTCGATGCTTCTCGCCAATCTTGAAACCAGCCGTCGAGGAGCGTTCGCGATCCTTGAATGCCCAATGATAGACGAGCGCTTTCTCATTGAGGTATTGCCCGGAAATCACCTTGTCGATGTGGTATTCCAACGCATACACCGAAGCCGGATAGGGTGCCGTCTTGGGGTCGAGATACGATGACACCGCTTCCACCGTCGCTTCCACTTCCACTGGCCACTTGATGTCCTTAGCGGGATCACCGGTTCGGAATTCGACATCATCCCATCGGACATTGTTCTCGCGCGCGACAGTTTCGGACAGGAAAAGATCACGCGCCGCAATCGCCCAGATGACGGCCTTCTTCTTTTCCCGCATCATCTTCTCGGCATCGGCCCTCACCGCCAGCGTCCGCCGCACCCCGGTCGAGGCCTGGCCATTCTGGGCAATGGTATCCAGTGAAGTGCCCAGTTCATTGGAAAGATGCTCGGCAAATCCGGCATCGACGCCCCAGTGCATGTCTTTCTGGTGAAAGATATTCGTGAAGCTGTCACCCAGCAGAACGATGGGCGATTCCTCGTCATAGATGGTCATCGAGTTTCCATTCTGCGTATCGGTGATCGGCTTGATCTTCGCGGTTTCCTTGCCGAAGGCGCGATTCGACTCAAACAACTCGAGCTTCTCCAGCAGATCACCCTGACCCGTGATCTCCAGCGGTTCACCCGGCGCGTAGCGGTCCAGATCCACCGTCACTTGCGCGAACCAGGGACGCTCCTTCAAATAGCTCGCCAGACGTTTCGCCGTCGCCTCCATGGTCTGCGGAGTCCAGTGGGTATCCTGTTTCAGAAAAATGTCCGTGCCTTCCTTCTTCCCAGCAAACCAGTCACCCGAGACATCCAGAATCTCGACCCCCGCTTCGCGAAGTTTGGCATAGAAGCTCTCGGCATCCCGATGGGCAATCGGCCCCGCGCTTTCTTTACCCGTGAGATGCTCGGGATAGATCATGGGCTTCACTGGGATGGGCATCAGGATCAACTCCACGCCGCAGCTCTCAAGCTGTTGATTGAATCGCACGATGGCATCCGTCGGCCCGCTCCACGGCTCGCGGTTCGGATCCTTGGCCACCGTGTCGGGTTCCGCTTTCAGAGGGCCGTAACCCGTCAGCGCGCTGATGGCGGGCCCAAAGTAGAGCCAACCGTCCTTCCCGATAGCGGCCTTGCGATTTCCCTCGCGCAGCGTCGAAGTCAGCACGCCCTGCATCCAGCGGCGCGGGGCCACGGTGTAGTCGGCGTCTTCAATCCCCTTTTCCGCCACCCGCAGATGTTCGCCAAGCGTTCCCTGTTGCGGCGAAAATCGAAAAATTTCGATCACCGGCGTCCACCCGTTCGCACCTTTGGAAAACTCGCTCACATTTCGCCAGAACGGCGGCAGGGCGCAGAACAGGAGAAACAGAAAGGTCAGGACCCACGACAGTCCGTGCCCCACCCGCACCTCACTGCGGTGGGCGTCGAACTTCTCGTAGGGGTTTTCCATTTCGGGTTTCACGATGTTCGGTTCTCGGTTTCCGGTCTCAGAACTGGAAGTAGAGGAAAGGATTAAATCCCTGAGTGTACATCAGGGCGATACTGAAGACGAACAGGACCAGGGCGATCACCACCTTGAGCGGCGTCACCTTTTCCAACAACTCGGCGCTGCGGGGAACGCCCCAGCAAATTCCGGCGCTGAGGGCTAGGTAGAGGAAATTCGCCGGACGCAGGAGATAGCCCGTCAGGACTTCGGACGCCGGGGCGTCACCGCCCATGCCGAACATCGCAGCGAGATAGCGAGAGGCGACTTCGAAATTTTCGGCCCGGAAAAACACCCAGGTGATCAAGACGATGACAAAGGTGATGGCCACCCGCAGCGGATTCGGAAGGCGGGCATACCACGAGTTTTTCCCCGTCAATCGCTCCAGTGCCAGCATGCCGCCGTGGATCAGACCCCACACGACAAAGGTCCACTGAGCCCCGTGCCAGAATCCTCCGATGAGCATGACCAGCATCAGGTTGACGTAGGTCCGCACCTCGCCTTTGCGATTACCGCCGAGCGGGATGTAGAGGTAGTCGCGCAGGAAACTGGAGAGCGAAATGTGCCAGCGACGCCAGA
>JAGROX010000047.1 GCA_020440025.1 Verrucomicrobiia bacterium | reverse complement strand
TGATGGCGGTGCTGGAATCGGTGAAGCGAAGGTAGTTTGGGGCGTTTGGGGGAAAGGGGTGGTTTTTCGTGGAGCGACCGTTTGCCCTGGCGGCGGCCAAGGGACTGGCAGCCCTACCCGCGAGGCGTTCCTGCGACCGAAAGGGGAGTTGTCCGAAACTGGTAGGGCGTGCAGTCCCTGCGCGCCGACCTTCAGGCCCCAGCGTTGACGAAACGCCTCATGGCTTTGCGAGTCGGTGAAGTGGCCGTAGGCGGCTGTTTGGTGTGAGGGGTGGCCTTCTCGTGGAGCGCCCCTTGGCTCCTGCGGCGGCCAAGAGACTGGCAGTCCTACCCGTCCCGTCACCCGATGATCAACAACACCGCGTAGGGGATGACGCTGAAGGTGAGGAAGAAAATCTTGTAGAGACCGAGGAAGGCATACATCACCAGATCAAAGGTTTCGCGGGAACCATGGAACCATCGCGTCTGGGTCCGAAAAACGAGATCCGGGGCGAAGCCGGTGAATCCTGTCCAGAGAATGAGGAGGCCCCCGTTGAGTAAGGTGCTCCACATGAAAAAGTCGGTGAGGGTTTCCAGGTTCATCATGAGGGGATTCGGGTGAAGAAATTGTCGCCCTGGCCCTCATTTTTCGGCTCGCCCGGACGACTTTTCCTGATCAGAATATCAGAACGCACTCAGCCATCCAAGCCTTCCTCTGATGAAAGACCGCAAACAAGCTTCCGATTTCGATCCCGAACTGCTCCAGCTTTTTGATCACTACGTGCACGGCCGGATCGACCGCCGCCAGTTCCTGTCCAATGCTTCGCGCTTTGCCGTGGGTGGCATGACCGCTGCTGCGTTGCTCGAAAGCCTCGCGCCCAATTACGCTTGGGCGGAGCAGGTCGCGAAAGACGATCCCCGACTGAAGACGGGATACGAGAGCTGTGATTCGCCCAAAGGCTACGGCAGCATCCGTGGTTATCTCGCTCGTCCGGCTGATACCGAGAGGAAAAAGCTTCCCGCCGTCCTCGTGGTTCACGAAAACCGCGGATTGAATCCCTACGTCGAAGACGTCGCCCGTCGTCTTGCCGTCGCCGGATTTCTCGCCTTTGCGCCCGATGCCCTGACTTCCCTCGGTGGTTATCCGGGCAACGACGATGAGGGCCGCGCCATGCAGGCGAAGCTCGATTCCGAAAAGATCACCGAAGACATGATCGCTTCCGCAAAGTGGCTCCAATCCCGTCCCGAGAGCAGCGGAAAAGTCGGCGTGGTCGGCTTCTGTTTCGGCGGTGGCATTGCCAATACGCTGGCGGTGCGGATTCCCGATGTCATTTCAGCGGCAGTTCCTTTTTACGGCCGTCAACCGGCCGCCGAGGACGTGCCGAAAATCAAGGCGTCGCTCCTGATCCAGAACGGAGGACTCGATCAGCGTATCCTCGATGGCGCTCCTGCCTACGAGGCCGCGCTCAAGGCTGCCGGGGTGAAATTCACCGCCTACGTTTACGAGGGGGCGAACCACGGTTTTCACAACGACACCACGCCCCGATTTGACGAGGCCGCCGCGAAACTGGCGGAGGAACGGATGATTGCGTTTTTCAAAGAAACGCTGGGCTGAGCCAGGCGTGAAGCCGAATCAGGGTTGAGGCGTCTTTGTGCCCTGCATTGGCGGGGCGGAACGAACCGGGACAAATTCGTCTCCGAAGGCTTCGATCACCGGCCTTAGCGGCAGGTTGTTGAGAGCCTCGGCGAGCGGATCGGTGAACGGAGCCGTCACCGGCCTCGGCTTGTCTTCCCAGGCAGCGTTTCCAAAATTACTCACCGCCCAGTAGATCCCCTTGAGCTGTCCTGGAGATTTCTCGGTATCGAAATGATCCGGATGCTCCATTTGGCTCTTGATGACTTCTGCCATGATCCAGTCGGCTTGCTCCTTGGTGTAATAGAGGGGGCTGCCATCCTGCGCCTCGCCTCCGGGCGCTCCCCGACGATGGGCCTCGTAGAGCCAATCATGGATCAGGTAGGCCGGCGCATAGGTCCACGGGGTGAATCCCCGCCGATTCCACAGGGCTCGGGGAATACTGCCACCGTCGGTCTCAATGGTGCCAGGGACGATGACCTCGCCATTGTGACGGATGAAGGCAAAATGATTGTTGTGGCCACGATCGTAAACGAATCGGTCAGGCTTCACCCAATCGATGCGGGGACGCCCGAGAATGGTGCCAGTCCCATCGACTTCATTATAAAAAACGTGGCTGGCGCAGGACGACGAAGCGAGCGTCCCGAGCAGCAGAATGGCTTGGAAAAAGAGACGGAAAGAGATCATGGGTGGGCCGACTTAGTAATCTCACCCTTCCTCGTCCGCAAGTGACGGCGGTTTTTCGCTACCGCTCGTCCTTCTCGTCGAAGTGAAGAATGACGCCCTCCCGGCTCGTGACTCCGGTGGGCGTCGGGATGGGGCCGATGGCGATTTCTTCGACTTGGCCGAGCAAATGATCGATCAATCCCTCGGCGTTGCCCGATGATTTCGTTTCAATCAAACGCTCGGCGGCCGCTCCCGACAGTCCCAAGCGGGTCTGTCGATTGGGATTGTCAAAATTCGCCGGATCCACGGCTTTCAGCAGCTCGATCACCTGACCAAAGCGTTTCTTTTGATCGTCGTTCAGCCCTTGGCCTGCGAGGAGTTCATCGAAGTACTGTTTGAAGACTGGATTCTCCAAGACATCCACGTTTTTGGATGCGTCATCGTTGGCGTAGAATTCATCGATTTCGTCTTCCAACTGTTCCTCAAAACGAGCCCGGCGAGCCGCTTCGGCGGCGGCCTCCGCTTCCGCGACCTCGAGACTTCCCGATTCGGGCTGCGGCGGTGCCACGACTTTTGCCGCGGGAGCTGGATCTGGCACTGGCTCGGACTCTAAGTCTTTTTTGCCACAACTCAAAAGGCAGAGGCAGGCGAGAGTGAGAGCGATGATTGTCGGGATGTTGAACGCCGAAAGCATGAATGAGGCCGAAAGATTCCATCGACACGATACCGGTCTCGTCTCAAAACAAAAGAAACCGATTGCCGAATCCTCCGCGTTTTTTTTGAAGGGCTGCGGCGCTTCTATTTCTCGATCAGGTAATCGCCGATGACGATCGCGCCCAGTCCCGAGGTGTAAAAGGTGGCCAGGGCGTCTTCGATGGAATGGACGATGGGCTTGCCCATGACATTGAAACTCGTGTTCAACACCACCGGCACGCCGGTTCGATCGTGAAAGGCGGAGACCAATGC
>JAGROX010000331.1 GCA_020440025.1 Verrucomicrobiia bacterium | reverse complement strand
ATGTAGACGATGTTGGGCTTGGATGACGGGGCTGACTGCGCTCCGATCAGTGGACCCACCAACAAAACAACAAGAATGATCAGTATCGCGCGCATGAGAAGTCAGAAGTTTCCGAATTTATTTCGGATTCACGGTTCCAAGGGTTTTCAGTGCCTCCTGATCGCTGACATTGAAAAGATGAACCCCGTTCGCTCCGGCGGCATACCATTTGGCGGCCCGGGTCTCCAACTCTTCCAGTGAGAGTGCCTTTCGTTTGGGCGATTCCATTTTCCCTGCCGCGATCAGCTTGTCCTCGGCGGCGGTGGTGTCATGACCGCCAGTGATGCATTCCTCTCCGAAAAGAACCGCGCAGTCACTGTCTTTTGCCAGTTGCACGAAGGGCGCAATGTCGAACTCGTATCCACCGAGTCCGTACTGGCCGACGACGAGATAGTCCAACCATCCCTGATCCAACCACGATTCGATATCGCATCCCCAGAACTGGTATTTCTGCCAATCGATGCGGACGGACAGTCCCAGATGACGCCCCTTCTTCTTGCCGGCTTCATCCAGGATTTGCCGGACCTGACCAACAAACTTGGTCATGTACGTCGCTCTGACCGGATTCCATCGCGGATCATCGGCGGCCACTTTGCTCCCGTCTTCTCCGTATTTTTCTTCAAAAGCTTTCAGCATTGGGGCCTCGAAACTGAAGAAGGTCGGGTGCCGTTGAAAGTCGAGATTGATCCCATCGATATCTCGTTCGACGGCCTCCCGGAGGATGCTGAGCTTGAATTCTCTGACCTCTGGATAGGCATAGGAGAATCGGGTCTGGTCGGTGCCTCCCACTGTTTTCTGGTGGTATTCGGGATGCTCCGCCCAAAAGTCGCTGTTGAAAAAGGGAGCCATGGTTCCCTCCCAGGCCTTGGCCGGGTAGTCGCCATTCATCCGCATGGAAGCATAGCAGGCGATCCCGGCCTCGTGACAAGCGTCGGCGACGGTCTTCAGGGTATCGACGCCCTCATTCCGCATTCGTATGAGCGTCTCGACCGCCAGTTTGTCGCCCCTTCTCGGGAACTCGGTTAGGCCTTCTCCGATCAGTTCATGGTTGGACGACGGAAAATTCACCCGACTTCCCGCCACGATGCACCACTCGAACACCGCCACCTGTGTCTCTTTGTATCCGAGCACCTGCTTTCGCAGATCTTCAGCACTTCGGTAACGACCGGAATGAAATGGGCTGAAGCCATCGTCGTTGATCACGACGAGTTTGTCGCCGTTTCGAGGCTTCGGCGCTTCAGCCGAAACCATCTGAGCGGCCATGAGTGGCGCGAACAGCAGGGGCAAGGGAACGGGAAAAAGGCGCGACACGGTGAAGAGGGGGGAGGAGTGATTACGATCAAACCCCCGCGATTTGTATCGCCTTGTGGATGGCGTTCGACGTGGCTTCGGCGGCGGGGCCGTCCTCGAGGGCGTTGAGCGCTTTGTTGAACGGCTCGGCGCGGACCGGGCCGTCGTAGCCAATGTCCACCAGCGCATTGAGGAAGGCCTTGATGTCGATGACGCCGGTGGCAGCGGGAAGTTCGCGTTGGTTGTCCAATTGCTCATCGATGGGAATGCCGGTGGGAGCATCATTGAGGTCGCAGGCGACGACGTCCTTATTGGTGAGGGTCTTGATGTCATCAGCTGTCTCGCCGGCGGTGAACCAGTGCCAACTGTCGAGAACGAATCCAAGATTTGACTCACCGATTTCGGAGATGAGTTCCTTGGCCTCGGCCATGGTATGAATGAAAGAATGACGGGTCTGCGTCCAGAGCGTCTTGGTGCCAACGTATTCCAACCCGAAGCGAATCCCATGATCGCCGAGAACTTTGGTGACTTCTCGGAGCCGGGTGGTGTGTTGCTTGAAATTAGCGAGGTAAGTCAGTTCATCGTGAAATGGTTTCAGCCAAGTGCCGACCCGGGTTGCGCCTGCTTCCTGGAGTGCTGCGGCTTGCTTTGGCAGGGCTTCCATTCCGGAACGAAACTTCTCCTCGTCGGTTCTGAAATCGACAGAAAGTCCGGCGGCGCCCCAGACGAGGTTTTTCTCGGCAAGTTCGCCGACGAGTTCCTTTCGCTGTGTCGCATCGAGTTCGGCGAGAAAATTCGCATTGGGTTGGAGGGATTGGAATCCGTGTTCGTGAGCCAGGGCGATGACGCCTCGAGCGTCCGCCTTGATCCCGATGGCACCTGGGGTCAGGTCCACGGTAAACTTGGCTTTGCGAGTCTGGGCAAATGCTTGGGGCAGGGGAGCGATCCCAGCGGCGAGGCTGGCGGCTAGGGAGTGTTTCAGGAGTTGGCGTCGATTCATGGTCTGTCAAAGAAGATCGCAGATTGGGGGAAAGGGGGAGCGCCGTCAAGGCAGCGGAAAGTGCCTCATCGCGGCGTCACCACGATGGTGAGCGAGTCGTAGCCGACTTCACGCCGATAGCTGGCCTCGTTCTCGACGTGGGGAACGGCCTCGATCAGGTTCAGCGATTCGACCCGTGAGCACAGTTTCTCCAGGAGCACGCGAACGATCATGCGGGCATGAGCGGCGCCCAGACAGAAATGGGTTCCGGCTCCGAAGGCGACGTGAGGGTTGGGTTTTCGATCGAGCCGAACGTCCTCGGGGGCATCGAACACGGTTTCGTCCTGGTTGGCCGAAGCCCAGCAAAGCGAAGCGCGACCATGCGCCGGGACGGTGATGCCTTGGACATTGGTTTCCACCGGACAGACGCGACCGATGTGGGTCAGCGGCGAGATCACCCGGAAAAACTCCTCGGTGGCATTGGCGTGACGCTTGGGGTTTTCGCGCAGAAAGTCCAGTGCCTCGGGGTGATCTGCCAGGTGGGCAAAAATCGATGAGATGGTGTGAATGACCGTGTCGCGGCCGCCGGCGAAAGTCAGGTTGGCAAAGCCCATCATTTCTTCGCGAGTCAGCGGTCGTCCCTGATAAGTGGCCTTGGTCAGGGCACTGAAGAAGTCGTCACCGGGTTGCTCGAGCGCCTCGTTGAATCGCTGCTGCAGATAATCTTCCAGCTTGGTGTCCATTGCGCCGGGTTGACCGCCGTCTTTCACGAAAACATGCATGCCCCAGCCAATCCAAGTGGCAGCCTCGGATTCCGAGACGTTCAGCAGGTAGGTGAGCGCGTGGCATTGCAGCGGCAGGGCGAATTCGCTGACGATCTCGATGGCGTCGCGCGACATCGCCTGATCGAGAAGGTTTTCGATCAAGGATTCGACTCGGGCGACGACTTCGGGATCGCGGGAACGTTTGAAGAACGGCTCGACGATGGCCCGATACTCGGTGTGCTCTGGAGGATTGGTTTCGATGGGTAGCTGCCGCATGGTGCGGAGGTTTTCCTCTGATGGAATTGGTACGCGAAAGGGAGCGTCGGAGCTGAACGTCTCCCAGTCTTTGGCGGCGCGCTGGACATCGGCGTGACGCAGGATCATGGGAATCGCTTCTCCCTGAAATTCGCAGGACAGGACTCCGTCCTCGCGTCGTTTCTCTTGAAAGGGATCGTTGGAATGGCTCATGGTAGTGTCACTATCGTCCATGCCTGTCAGGGGATGCCAGAAAAAGTCGCTCCAACTCAAATTGGGAGAGTCACCGGACTGAACAGGGTTGAGTCGGCGATCATACCCTGTTCGGTGATCTTTTGGTATCCGTGACTGCGCCCATTCCCGCGCTTACTTCCCCTCCATTTTCCTGATAAGGTGCCCGCGATGTTGCGAGTCTCCGTCATCACTGTCCTTCTTATTTCGTGCTTTTCCGCTTCCCTCTTGGCGGAAGGGCAGGGCGCGATTCTGCCCGTCTTTCAGGAGAGTTGCGTTCGTTGTCACGGAGAAAAGGGCAAGGTGAAGGGGAAGATGAATCTGCTGGAGATCACCAGTCTCGGCGCGCTGACAGACGATCCTGAAAAATTGCAGGCCATCATCGAGGCCATCGATTTCGAGGAAATGCCGCCGGAAGATGAGCCGCCGCTCGATCCAGACGTTCGCAGGAAATTACTCGCCGATTTGGAAGCTCTCCGGCATCAGGCAGTGGCAGGAAAAAAGGCCTTCATCCAGACGCCGATTCGGCGGATGAATCGATTTCAATATCACAATGCGGTCTCCGATCTCTTTGATCTGAAATGCGTCGTCTATTCCCTCCCGGAGCGAATGATGCGGGACAACGGAAACTATTTCAGACCCGAGACCGGTAAGATGGCAGAGGTCGTTGTTGTGGGAAGTCGTCCGCTCGGGAAGTCGCAATTGATCGAGAGACGCCTCAGTGGCGTGGCCGCTTTTCCGCAGGATCTCAGGGCCGAACATGGGTTCGACAATCGAGGCGATCATCTTTCCCTGTCGCCGCTGTTGATGGAATCGTTTCTCAATCTCGGCCAATCCATCACTCAAAGTCCGGATTTCGGACCGAAGAATGTGGGCATCTGGAAGACGTTTTTTGAGCCGCCTGCTGACCAGTTGGATCAAACATCCGAGGTGCGGCTTCGGCTGAAGCCTTTTTTGACCAAGGCGTTTCGGCGACCGGTCGATGAGGCCCTGCTCGATCGTTATGTCGGATTTGTTGCGCATCAGCTCGATGCTGGCATGGAGTTTTCCGAAGCGATGAAATCCGTGGCCGCGGCGGCGATTTCGTCGCCGAAATTTCTCTATCTCTATGATCGGTCGGGCGATGGTGAAACGGCGGAGCGTCTCGACGGTTTTGAACTCGCATCGCGGTTGTCGTTTTTTCTCTGGGGGAGTCTGCCGGATGAGACGCTGCTCGGTCTTGCGGCCACCGGAGAATTGAAAAAGCCGGAGGTTCTTGATGCCCAATACGACAGGATGTTGAAAGATCCCAAACTGAAGCGTTTTTGCGACAGCTTCCCCTCGCAGTGGTTGCAACTGGAGCGCATTATTTCCTCGGTTCCCAATCCGGATAAGTTTCCTGATTTCTATTTCAGCCAATACCGTGACAGCATGCACATGATGCTGGAACCTCTGCTGCTTTTTGAGACGGTTCTGATTGAGAACCGCGCGATCACTCAACTGATCGATTCTGATTTTACCTATCGCTCATCGGTTCTGGAGGATGCCTATGGAGAATTGAGAAGTGCTTCGCAAGGTGAAAACCAGAAAGGTGGCACCGAGGTGACGGCCCTGAAATTTTATCGTGTTCCGGTGACGGACCGCCGCAACGGAGGAGTCATCACCAATGCCTGCGTGATGACGATGACCTCGGGACCGGACCGCACCCAGCCGATCACCCGGGGCGCCTGGATTGCGACGGTGATTTTCAACAACCCACCCGAACCGCCGCCTGCCAATGTGCCTCCGCTCGGAGAAAAACCAGCGCCGGGCGAGGAGCATCTGACTTTGAGGGAACGGCTTTCGCTGCATCGCGAGCGGGCGGATTGCCGGGGCTGTCACGAACAGATCGATCCACTGGGATTTGCGCTGGAGAATTATGACCCGATCGGCAACTGGCGGGAGAAATACGAGAACGATCGCGAGGTCGATATGGAGGGCAGCTTGTTTCGGCAACATGCGTTCACCAATGTCATCGAGTTCAAAGACGCGATCCTTGCCGAAAAGGATCGCTTCACCCGGGGATTTGCGGGTCACTTGCTTTCGTTCGCTCTCGGTCGCGAACTCGGAGCTGCCGATCAGATTGTTCTCGATGAGATCGCGGAGGCCACCGCAGCCGATGATTACCGGATTCAGACCTTGCTCAAGCAGGTGATCCTGAGCGAACCTTTTCAAACCAAGACCAATCCGAAATCGTCGGAATCCGTCGCCACGATCCGATAACTGATCCCTGACATGAGATCCAAATCACGACGAACCTTCCTCCGCAGTGTCGGTGGTGCCGCGCTCGCGTTGCCCTGGCTGGAAAGTATCAGCATGGCTGGCCCGGCCAAGGGAGTCGCCAAACGGATGGCGCATTTCTATGTTCCGATCGGCGTGGTCAGGCGCGGGTTTTTTCCGGGAGAGGCCGACCAGATCATCCCCAAGGGAAATCTGGGGCAGGTGCGAAGATCGATTGGCACGCAGGATCCGAATTACTTCGTGAAGCCGCTCGACCAGCTCACTCCCACGATGGAGCCGCTCGGTGAGATGAAGGAAAAGATCAATCTGATCACGGGGATGGATCGGACCTTTCAGACGGGGACCGATGTTCATGCCCAGTGCGCTTCTTGCTACTTGAGCAGCGCGGAGCCATACACGGTGAAGGATTCGGCATGGCCGCTGGATCGGACTCTCGATCATCTGGTCGCCGATGTGGTCGGACAGGAGACGCCTTTTCGGACGCTGGAGTTCAGTTGCAACAGTCATCAGGACAACAAGGAATCGATCTATTTCGACAACATCTCCTGGTATGGCACCGGTCATCTCGCCCCGTCCATTCGCGATCCTCGAAAGATGTATCGACGCCTGTTTTCGACCCAGGAGATTGATCGCTATCGTGATATCACCGATCTGGTGCTGGAGGATGCGAATTCACTGAAGCGAGAACTCGGCTACGCGGATACCCAGAAGTTTGCGGAGTATTTCGATTCCCTTCGTGCCATCGAAACGCAGATGGATCGGCTCGAGAAAATGAAGAGCGAGCTCGCCCAAGTGACCTTCGACGAGCCGGGGGCGGACTACCTGCCTCGTGGCGAATACATTCGCCTGATGGGCGATCTCATGGTCGTCGCCTTGCAGGCGGGGCTTACCAACGTGACCACTTTCATGGTAGGGCCCGAGCGCTGGGATACGCCTTATCTGTTCGAAGGGCTTTTCGACGCACCGCGCAGTCATCATCAGATGTCGCACAATCAGACCAAGATGATTGACGACCTTCTCAAGGTGGATCGCTTTCACATGGAGCAGTTTGCTTACCTTGTGAAAAGGATGGATGCGATCGAGGAGGCGGATGGAACGACTCTGCTCGACAACACGCTGTTTACCTACGGCTCCGGTTTGGGTGATGGATCGACCCATCAATACAACGACCTGCCCATCATCGTGGCCGGTGGCGGTAAACTGACAAGAAGAGGTCAGCACATCAACATGGCCGAAGGCACTCCGCTGGCGAATCTCTGGCTGACTCAGGCGCGCATGATGGGTGCCCAAATGGAACGATTCGCCGATAGCACCGGCGAGATCGAGTCGCTGAAGGTCTCGTGAGAATTTCCCATTGCCGGGCCGTGGCGGAACGAGGTAGGGAAGAGGGATCAGCCTTACCTCCCAATCTTCATCAGTCCGACCATGGCGCGGCCCATCGCTTCGCCCACGTTCATGTAGGTCTCGGCGTTTCCGTTGTAGTGAGCTCCGGAACTGCCGCCTTTTGATAAGCGGTGGGTGTAGACGGCGGCGACGTTGCCTTTGAACTCGGGATACTTGCCGGAGGTCCCGTCGACCGCGAGCATGGCTTCCAGAATTTTCCCGCCGCCATCCGTGGCACCCCTCTCGGTCTGGCCGAGCGAGGCGCAGACGAACTTTGCATTGGGGGCGTCGAAATCCTTGCGCAGCTGCTTGATGAGTTGCAACAGGTTGTGCTCATAGCGGCTGGACAGCGCCTCGCTGCGGCTGTCGCGATCTCCTTGCCACCAGAAGAAGCCGGCGATCTCGTATTTCGTCGCGCCGGGATAGTAGGTATCAAGTTCAGCCAACACCGCTTTCGCTCTGGCAATGTCTCCGTCGTATTGCATGCCTGCGTACCAGTTGATCGCCTTCGGCTCGGTTCCTTTCTCCCATTTCTCCGGCGAATCCTGGTATCCGGGGTGAACCCAGGTGACGCCCTTGGAATCAGTAAACTCGAAGCCTTCGCTACCAGGCGGCAACAGATCCCAGCCCAGGGCTCGATTGCCGATGCAACTTTTCAGAATCATCACCGGCGCCTCGGTGGCATGCCCCATGTGATGCCCGATCCCGATTTCGGGACCGATCGCCTTGCCCCAGCAGGATGTAGACCTGGACGGGCTTGCTCATGTCGGCGGGCTTCCCGTCGGGAAGGGGAAGAGTCGTTTCCGGAAAGGGGGTGTCGCCAGATTTTGAAAGTTTCCCACTAGCGCATGCCTCGTCGGGCTTGAAGACCGAGACCGAGCCAAGTGAGCAGAACCCTGAGATTGGTGATGGTTGGGCACCCCGTGGATGCTTTGGAGAGAGATCTCTGTTTCCAAAGGATGGAATGCCGAGGGGCTCGGAATGGGGGCGACCTCTCCGGAGGAGCTGCTCGCCGCCTTCCGATGGATGAGCCTGATCGTTCTTCTCGAGTTGGTCGCCCTCATTTTGCTGAAGGAAACCAAGGATCAACCCATGCCGGAAGACATCGATACCGGAGAGGAATTCGATCCCGCATGAACTGAAGTGATCTTCCTCTGGTAGCCTTCTTTGTCGGACTAGTTGAAGCTCCTGGAAAGGGGCGGAGATTGAGTCGCTGAAGATTTTGCGAGGACCCCGATTGAGATCATTCCTCCAGCGACTTCAACTCGATCTTGCGAAACCAGACCGGCTGACCTTCAGCCTGAAGGGCGATGTAGCCAAAGCTCAGTTGGGTGGGAGCACCGGCGTTGATCAGCGATTCTGCTGATTCGACGTTGCCCTCGGGATCGAGTTGAGGATGCTGGTAACGCAGGACTTCCTTGCCGTTGACCCGGTGGATCACTTCGTCGTTTCCGCGGACTTCGATTTCGATCTGGACCCATTCCTCGGCCGGGAAGGTCGGAGCCGTCGACTTCACGATGTGCTGGGTGACGAGCTTGCCATCCATCTCCAGATTGGTGCCTGGGGTGCAGACGTTGCCGGTCTGACGTTCGCCTTTGCCTTCATCGGCGAGGAATTGAAACTCGAGGCTCACAGGAAATGCCTGGTCCAGCCCCATGCTCTGAGGCGACTGCGAGTGAATCATGACTCCACTATTGAGATTCACGTAGTGAGGCGCATCGCCCATCATCTGACCGGTGAAGCGGTACTCCATCCGCAGGAGATAGCGGGAGTAGGGGATGTTCGAGTAGAGGTGACCGTAGCGTTTGTCGAACGTCTCGTAGTTGTCGTAGGACACCTTGAGAATGCCGTCTTCGACCTGGAAGGTATCGAGGGCGTTTTCTCCGCAGGGAAAGGTGGTGATCTTTGGGGTCCAGCCGGTCAGGTCCTTGCCGTTGAAAAGACTGATCCATCCGTCCTTGGATTCCTCAGCATGGGCCGTCAGAGAGAAGGCGATGATGATCGGTAGGAGAGAGCGAAGGGAGAAGCGGCGTGAGTTCATGGGGGGGGGCATGCATACGCATTGACTCATGTTTCGAGCAGGAGAGCAACTGGAAGTCCCCGGCCAGATGGTGGACGAGAATTCTCAGGCATCCAGCGGCGACAGGCGAGCTACTTCTTCTTTCTTCCGCTCCCGATAAACTCTTCCCGGGCCACAAATCCGTCGCCATTCTGATCCAGTTTGGTAAACCGTTCTTTCGCGGCTGCCATGTCTCCTCCCTGACCCGCAAGGTATTCATCAACCGTCAACTTCGCCTTGTTGGGGTAGAGCCGGTCGTATCTTTGGTCGCGTGGCTCATTCGGGTCATAGGACTTGCTTG
>JAGROX010000330.1 GCA_020440025.1 Verrucomicrobiia bacterium | reverse complement strand
CGCCCTCAGTTCTACTTCCGCACGACGGATGTGACTGGCACCATCAAACTTCCGGAAGGGGTTGAAATGGTGATGCCTGGTGACAATATTTCGATGGAAGTGGAGCTGATCACGCCGATCGCCATGGAGAAAACCATTCGTTTCGCTATCCGCGAAGGTGGTCGTACCGTTGGTGCCGGTCGTGTCGGTGACATTATTGAATAAGTTTTGATCATCGGGAGTTCGCGAGATCTCCCTTTGATTCACGGCGAATTTGGCCGCCCCGCTCTTTCCCGAGTGCAAGCTTGGAGAGGTCGGGGCGGTCTCGACGCTAGAAAGAAGAACGATAGGGTAGTAGCTCAATTGGTAGAGTAGTGGTCTCCAAAACCATTGGTTGTGGGTTCGAGTCCCGCCTGCCCTGCCACTTCTGGAGAAATTAAGATTCTGAGGCTCGTCTCGCGGAGAAACCTCAATAGCTTTTTATTTCCTCGATTTCTTCTTCCTCAACTGCGCGGTCCTCGCGCTGCCTCAGTCAGGCTCAAAAAACATTCCTTATGTTCGGTAAAATCGGCAAATTCTTCAGCGAAGTGCGATCCGAGTTGCACAAGGCAACTTGGCCGTGGGATCCTAAAGAAAAGGGTTTCAAGCGCTATAAGCAGTTGATCGACTCCAGTGTCGTCGTGCTGATCGCCACCATTTTGTTGGGTGCGTTTGTTGCCTTTTCTGATTTCGTCATGGTGAATGTGATGAAAGCGCTGACGGTGGGGTTTGGCGGTTGACTGCCTGACGGGTTCCGATCCGCTTGGTGGGCCGGCAAGGTTCCGCTGGTGATTGGGCCGGGTCGGTTTTGTCTCTAGTTTCTTTTTTCCTTCTTTTTTAACCTTTTCCTTCTTCGCGAACCGATACGAGCCATGGCTTCAGTTCCAGCACCGCAAGATCAATGGTATGTTGTCCAAGTCCTCTCCGGTCAGGAGAATAAGGTCCGGGACAGCTTTCGTCGTCGTATTGAGTCTGAGGAAATGAGCGATCTCATCTTCGAGGTGCTCGTTCCTACCGAGCGAGTCTCCGAGGTCAAAGGTGGTCGCAAGATGGAGACCAACCGGAAGTTTTTTCCCGGTTACGTCATCGTAAACATGCATTTGCTCGACGAGAAAAATAAGCTCGTCGACAAGACCTGGTATTTCATTCGTGAAACTCCCGGGGTCATCAATTTTGCCGGTGCCAAAGATCACCCGGTCCCCATGCCGCGCCACGAGGTGGAAAGCATGCTGCTCCAGATCAAGGAGCGCGAGGACAGTGTCAAGCCGGCCATCCAATTCGAGACTGGTGATTCCGTCACTGTTTCCGAGGGTCCTTTCGAGGGTCAGACGGGAGTGGTTGCCGAAATCAACGAGGAGAAGGGCGAAATCATGGTTTCCGTGAACATTTTCGGCCGCGAAACGCTCGTGCCTCTCGAATACTGGCAAGTCGAGCGTGCCTGATGGGGTCGGTTTTCCGATTCAATCATCTGCCGACTTTTTAAGAAGCATCAATCACCCTGTCACTCTTTAATCCCATACCCAGACCCACCCGATGGCGAAGGAAGTAGTCAAAAAACTGAAATTGCAGATCCCGGCTGGCCAGGCGAATCCCTCGCCTCCGGTTGGACCGGCACTCGGCCAAGCCGGTGTGAACATCATGGAATTCTGCAAGGCGTTCAATGCTGCCACCCAGCAGAGCGCCGGCGATATCCTACCGGTGGTGATCAGCGTCTATAAGGACAAGAGCTTTTCGTTCATCACGAAAAAGCCGCCGGCAGCCATCATGCTGAAGAAGGCCGCGAACATTGCGTCCGGATCCGGTGAGCCCAACAAGAAGAAAGTCGCCAAATTGACCCGCGCTCAGGTGCTGGAAGTGGCGCGTGCCAAGATGGAGGATCTCAATGCCCATGATGAAGATGCCGCGATGAAAATCATCGAGGGTACCGCTCGCCAGATGGGTATCGAAGTCGTCGATTGATAGAATTTAGCTCACCGGATCGGTTGATCCTTTCCGGTGAGCGAAGGTTTCCCGCCTTCAACGGATTGCCTTTGTGGCAAGCGAAAGGCGGGGGATTTTTTTGAGAAACCCAAGTATTAACCGCAGGAGAGCCCGCCTTTGAAGCGAGTTCGCCACCACTGCACCCAAATCCATGCCAAAAAAACGCAGCAAACGCTATCAGGAGGCCGCCAAAATGGTGGACTCCGTCAAACGCTATCCTTTGAGTGAAGCCGTGGAACTTGTGAAGAAGTTCCCCGGAATCAAATTTGATCAGTCGGTAACGATTTCTTTCAAGATGGGAATCGACCCGCGCCAGTCCGACCAGATGGTGCGAGGCACTTGTCCGCTTCCTCACGGTAGCGGTAAAGAAGTTACCGTGCTTGTCTTTGCCGAAGGCGAAGCGGCGACGGCTGCGAAAAACGCGGGCGCGGAGTTCGTGGGTTACGAAGAAATGATCAAGAAGGTCCAGGGTGGCTGGTTGGAATTCGATGTCATCATCGCGACTCCTGCGGCCATGGCCGAGGTGCGTAAACTCGGTCGTCAGCTTGGACCGCGCGGCCTGATGCCCAATCCGAAGACTGGTACCGTTACCGACGACACTGCGGAAGCGGTCAAGGCGGTCAAGGCGGGCCGAGTCGACTTCAAGCTCGATCGCAATGCCAATATTTCCGTCGCCATTGGCAAGGCTTCCTTCGAGCCCCAGCAATTGTTGGAGAACGCGGAAGCGGTGATCGAATCGGTAATTGCTGCCAGACCGGCCACTGCCAAGGGAAATTACCTCCTGACCGGAGCGATCGCCGGGACCATGTCGCCCGGAATCAAGGTCGACATCAGTTCCTATCGTAAGTGAGGAAAATCAAGACGACCGCCCTGTCCGCGAACCCAATAAAATTTACCTGAACGATGAAATCCGAGAAACAATTCATCATCGACGCTCTTCTGGAGCGGATCAATGGATCCCCTTTTCTGCTGGTGGCCGACTTCACTGGCATGACGGTGCCGCAGTTTTCTGAACTGCGTACCCGCCTCCGTGCCGCTGGATCCGAGTTCCACGTCGAAAAGAACACCTTCGTACGTCGCGCCGCTGAGAGCGCTTCGTTTCCTGAAGAGGTCAGCAGCCTGTTGACGGGTCAGACCGCGATCGTTACTGGCGAGAGCGATGTCTGTGCCGCCGCCAAAACGCTCAAAGCCTTCCACAAAGAATTTAAGCGTCCTATCCTCAAGGGTGGCGTTTTGGATGGAGCTGCCCTCGATGCTGCCCAAGTGGAGGCTCTGGCTGACCTGCCGTCCAAAGAGGTGCTTCAGGCGCAGTTGCTGGGCGTCCTCCAGACTCCGGCCCGCCAGTTGGTCACTGTGCTCAACGAACCCCTGGCATCTTTGGCTCGGGTGTTGCAAGCAAAGGCCGATCAAGGCTGATGATGAATGTGTCGGGTGGTTACGAGGAAGGAAATCCTTCGAGTCACCCAGCGCTGAGAAACCTAACTACCTTTCCCTCTGGAAAAACCTTTCGGATCAATCTGTCACCCTTCAGGATCAAACCTGTGGTTGGCGGAGAGATCAGAAAAACAAACGAACTAAATTAATCGAACCTGAAACCGGGTTCCTCGTCGGGGGCGTAGCTTCGCTCCTTAAATGTCGGCAGGCTTGCTGATGCGACGACACCCACCAAAAATATGGCTGATATCGATAGCATTGTAGATCAACTGAGCGGCATGACCGTCCTCGAAGTGGCGGACCTTGTGAAGGCTCTGGAAGAAAAATGGGGCGTCAGCGCCG
>JAGROX010000046.1:5092-13763 GCA_020440025.1 Verrucomicrobiia bacterium | reverse complement strand
TCCTTGGCCCGCCCCGAAGTCTTCAAACAACAACTCCGCGCCATCCTCCGGGCAAGCGCTCACGGCAAGGTGGGCGTGATGTATCCTTTTCTCTCCTGCATCGAAGAAGTCCGCGGGGCCAACAAGCTGCTGGACGAATCGAAACTCGAACTCGACCGTGCGGGAATCGCCTTTGATCCCGACATCGAGGTGGGTGCGATGATTGAAATCCCGAGCGCCGCGATCATGGCCGATGCCTTCGCTGCCGAGGTCGACTTTTTCAGCATCGGCACCAACGATCTGATTCAATACACCACTGCCGTCGACCGCATCAACGAGCGAGTCGCCGATCTCTATCAGCCCACTCACCCCGCTGTGATTCGGCTGATTCGGGATATCATCGCGGCGGCTCATCGCAATCAGATCTGGGCAGGCGTATGTGGCGAGATCGCCGGCGATGTTCTGCTCACTCCCCTGTTGATCGGCGCCAAAGTGGATGAACTCAGCGTGGGGGCGGCCCAGATTCTCCGCGTGCGAAGCGCCGTATCCAGGCTCGACAGCGGTGCCTGTGAGGCTTTTCTCAACGAAGCACTGAAACTCTCGGAAGCTTCCGCTGTCGCCGACCTCTGCCGGGAACTCGCCCGCGAGAAATATCAGGAGTTGATCGATTGAGAGAGGTTTCGTCCGGCATTGACGCGGGTGCGTGTTGACGGAATACTAAACCCACAATTGTTTCGGCCAGCTCAGGCATCAGGGAACGGATTTCAGGAATGCAGTCACCAGTCATCAAGCCAATCCTGCGGGGAATATTTTTGACGACCTGTTCCCTGGGACTCGTTCTGTTTCCTTCATCGGGATCCGCCATCGACTTCGAGTTCCCCTCTCTCTTCAAACGCAATGCCGACGGTTTGGAAACGGCCGAGCACGCGCCCTGTGGTCCAGGCGGTCTCACGATTACCCCGTCGGGGGACTACATCATCAGCTGCCACCAGTTTTTCGATCCCACCTACGCCGTCCTCCGGTTGAATCGCGACGGAATCTGGGAACCGTTTCCCAATCTCTCCATGAATACTCCGGGCCCGGGAAATCCCATGGCTTTAGATGCGGTGCTGGGCATTGTCTGCGATGAGGATGGCATTGTCTGGATGCTCGACAACGGCAGACGCAGTGAGACGGCTCCCAAGCTGGTCGGTTGGAACACCACCAAAGGAAAATCCGGCGGTTTGCACCGGGCGATTCCCTTCGTGGCCCCTGCCATCCTCAAGACATCCTTCCTCCGCAATCTCACCCTCGATCCCGAGGAGCCCTTTATCTACATTTCGGATCCCGCCAGCGGTCAGGACGCGGCCATCATCGTGGTCGACCTCACCACCGGACTGACCCGTCGGGTGCTTCAGGGACATTTCTCGGTCATCCCGGATCCGCGAATCTCACTGGAACTGGATGGCAAGCCAGTGGAAGCCCGCAGCGCCGATGGCCGAGTGGTCCAACCGCTCTCCGGAGTGAATCCCATCGCCGTGGATAACAAGGGGCAATGGCTCTATTTCGGTCCCATGCACGGAGGAACGCTCTACCGGGTGCAGACGGAATTCCTGCGCGACTCCAGCCTGGACCCCAACCAACTGGCAGCAAAGGTGCAGGCGTTTTCGGTGAAACCCATCTGTGACAGCCTCGCCATCGATGCGCGAGGAAATGTTTACTTTGGCGATGTCGCCGGAAACGCTATCGGCTACGTGACGCCGGAGGAGAAATTCCTCCAGTATCACTATCTGATCCAAGACGGTCGCCTGATCTGGCCGGGAGGTCTAACTTTCGGGACGGACGGCAAGCTGCACTTCTTTTCCAACCAGCTTCACCGCACCCCCATCTACAATGGAGGAAAAGACGTGTCCGCTCCCCCGTTCGAAATCTTCCGGGTCAAGCCACTGCCGAGCAAAGGCTTCTGGCCCAGCCGTTGAGGAAGTTGACCGCTTGATCGACCGCCTCCGGCGTGACCAATGCGGCCGCTGCGGGTTTCATTGGCAGGACGATACTGAGCAGGACGCTCATCAGGAAAGTCACGAGCCCCAGCACACAAAGCAGTGGCGTCCACGACTTGAGGGCCTCGGCTTCGGTCAGCCCACTCATTTTGGCAAAGATCCAGAAACCACTGTCGTTCATCCAGGATCCGATCAATCCTCCGCCGCCGATCGCGGTGGCAATATAGACGGGGTTGAAGCCCAGTGTGGTGCCCTCGATCATCGCCGCAATCATGCTGGAGGCGGTGATCACTGCCACGGTGGTGGAGCCCTGCGCAAATTTCAGCATCGCCGAAATGAGGAATCCGAGGAAAAGCAGTCCGATACCTCCGCCCTTGGCATCGGAGAACATTCCCGCAATTGCCGGTCCGATTTCCGCCACTTTGAGCATCGCGCCAAAAGCACCACCCGCGGCAGTAATGAGAATGATCACCCCGCCACTCATCAGGGCTTCTTCGACCGAACTAGCGATGCCTGCTTTGGTGGGACGACATTGACTGATGTAAACCATCAGCGCAATTGCCGCTGACGCGAGCAGCGCCAGGTTGGCATTTCCGATCACGGCGGTCCACTCGGCCAGTTTCAGAATCGACTCACTCGCGCCTTCCTTCCCGGCCAGGTAGCTGACCACCGTGTCCGAAGTGATCATGATCACCGGCAGAATGATCGGCAACAAAGATACAAACAAACCCGGCAACTCGGCCAGCGTACGCTCGGCAGCGGCCTCCGCTTCGGGATCGGGCTCGTGGGTGGCGGTCAGTTCCCGCATTTCGATCGGCATTTTTCGATCCAACCAAGCCCCGAAGCCCAGTCCTGCCAAAGCGGCAGGAAGCGCACATAGCGCTCCGGCAAACATCATGGTGCCAATGTCGACACCCAACTGATCCGCCATCACGAGCGGCCCCGGAGTTGGCGGAACCAGGGTGTGAGTCACCGCGGCCCCAGCTGAGATCGCGAGGACATATTTCAGATAGTTCCGATGAGTGCGACGGTAGAGAGACCGAGCCAACGGAACCAAAAGGTAAAACACCGTGTCGAAAAAGACCGGAATTGAGAGGACAAAGCCACTTCCGGCCAAGGCTAGAGAGGATCGCTTTT
Organism: Verrucomicrobiia bacterium; assembly: GCA_020440025.1. Taxonomy (GTDB): domain Bacteria; phylum Verrucomicrobiota; class Verrucomicrobiia; order Verrucomicrobiales; family DEV007; genus JAEUHH01. The sequence continues at coordinate 10,668 of JAGROX010000046.1, read as the reverse complement.
CGCCGAGTGCCGAAAGGAATGCCCTGACAATCCGATCCGCCGCCCCGCTGTCCATGAGACATTTTCCGATGATGGCGGCCAGAGCGATCACGATCCCGATTTTGCCTGCCGCTCCTCCAAAAGCCTCAGCGACTCGTGAAATCTTGGTCGCAAATTCACCGGGCGCCATCAGGCTGACCACCAGAGCAGCCGTGATCAGCGCGAGAAACGCGTTCAGTCGTCCGCCAATGATCATGCCGATCACGATGGCAACTCCGACAAAGAGAATGAGAAAGGGGTTGAATTGAAAGTCCATGCTGGGCGCAGATTGGCAGTTTCACGCCGAGATGACAACCCGGAATCCGCGCTGAATTTCCCATGGCGCGATTCTTTCCCGAAGTCTGTATTCGTTCATTGACCAAACACTCTTGCTTGAAACCGGCCTCACTCTCGGTTCAACTGACAAAAGCCATGGCCGATATCGACACCCTCAAACAGGCCCTTTCCGTCTCGCCCGAAAATGTTCCGCTGATCCTTCTGCTCGGCGGGGCGTATCTGGATACCTTTCACTTCTCCGAAGCGCGCGAGCAGTATGATCGCGCGCTCGCTCTCGATCCCCAGAACACCGATGCCCGCATCGGCATTGCTCAGATTCTGGATCTCGAAGGGCGCACCTCCGAGGCGATCCTGCGCCTGGAGCAAGTCTGCGCCGAGTCTCCCAATCATCCCATCGCGTGGAAACTCCGCGCCAAGATGGCTCTGAACGAAGGAGACGCCCTCAATGCTCGCTCCTTCTACGAAAGGTCTGTCAACCTGAACCCCGAGATCGCGGACGATCAACTCCTGCGACGCATCGAACAAGCGGGCGGGAAGAAAGCGCCTCCGTCCAAAGACAAGGGTTCGCCCTCCCCGCAAGCTGCCGGCGACTGGCAGGCGGGTGCCTACTACGATCCCGATTTCGACGAAGACGAGGATGATCCTTTCGACGATCCCTTTGACGACAATGGAAATCACCTGGCCGATCTGGAGCTCGATTTTGTCCAACCCACCGACGTCAATTTCAAGCAGGTCGGCGGGATGGATGCCGTCAAAGAGGACATTCGGATGAAAATCCTCTACCCCATGCAGAATGCCGATCTCTTTGCCGCCTATGGCAAAAAGGCAGGCGGCGGCGTGCTGCTTTACGGGCCTCCCGGTTGTGGAAAGACCCTGATCGCCCGGGCCACCGCCGGAGAGATCAACGCCAAATTCCTCAGCGTGGGCCTGCATCAGATCTTGGACATGTGGATCGGGAAATCTGAGGAAAAACTTCACGAGATCTTCGAGTTGGCGAGACGTCATGCGCCTTCCGTTCTCTTTTTCGATGAAGTCGATGCCCTCGCCGCCGACCGCAAAGACATGCGAACCTCGGCCGGTCGAACCTTGATCAATCAGTTTCTGGCCGAGCTCGATGGAAATATCGCGCAGAATGACGGCGTGCTCGTGCTGGGGGCCACCAATGCTCCCTGGCATCTCGATTCCGCCTTCCTGCGTCCCGGCCGATTTGATCGACTCATTTTCGTCCCACCGCCCGACGCCCCAGCCCGCGCCGAGATCATCAACATCATGGCGGCGGGAAAGCCGGTGAAAGAAATCGATCCGGCTGCGCTGGCAAAAAAGATCGCCGACTTTTCCGGGGCCGACATCAAAGCGGTATTCGACCAGAGCATCGAAGCCGCCCTGACCGAAGCCATGAAATCGGGGCAAATCGTTCCCGTGACTCAGAAACTGCTGCTGAAGACAGCCAAGCAGGTGAAACCCAGCACCCGGAAGTGGTTCGAAAGCGCCAAAAACTACGCCCTCTATGCGAACCAATCGGGATTCTACGACGATGTGCTGGAGTATCTAGGCATCAAAAGACCTTCTTAGCCGCCCCTGCCCGGTATCATTCAAGCGCCCTCCGCTCTCGCTTTTCCCTCACCATCTTCATGAGTGACCATCTCGCCCGAGGCCAACTGCTCCGCCATCAGGGCCGCCACTCCGAAGCGGAAGCCTGCCTCCGCCAGGCCATCGCCGCTGAGCCCGACGACGTTACCGCCTACACGGAACTGGCCCAGTGCCTCGTGGAGCAGGAAGGACGCAAACTCGATGCTCTCGATACGATTGACCGGGCGATCGCCCTAGTGCCGGATGATGCCTACGTCCACGCCAGACGAGGCCTCATTCTCACTCGACTTGACCGTGACAAGGAGGCTCTGGAAGCCGCCAATCGAGCCATCGGACTCGATCCCGAATTCAGCACCTACTTTGCCGTCAAATCCCAGGCCCTCATTGGCTTGGAACGCTACGCCGAGGCCGAGGAAGCCTGCCGACACGCACTCGCGCTCGATGCCGACGATGGCTTTGCCAGCAATCTCCTGGCTCATCTACTCAGGGTGCAGGGAAAAAGTGCCGAGAGCAAAATCGCCGCCGAGAAACTGCTCGCCAACGATCCCGAGGATCCCTATGCCCATTTCAATGCCGGCTGGACCGCCCTGCAACGGAGTGATCACCGGTCCGCAGAAAATCACTTTCGCGAAGCGCTGCGTCTCGACGCCGATTTCGAACCCGCTCGCGAGGGCCTGCTGGAATCCTTCAAAGCTCGCTCGGCTTTTTATCGACTCTACCTTCAGTGGAGTTTCTGGATGCAGCGTTTTAGTTCCAAAACCCAGATCGCCATCGTCATCGGCTTTCTCGTTATCTACAACTTTGGTAGAAAACTGTTGAACGCCATTCATCCCCTCGCCGGGGTGGCCATCATTGTGGCCTACTTGAGTTTCGTTCTTTGGGTGTGGCTGGCCCCGGGGATAGGCAATCTTCTCGTGTTACTCGATCGATCCGCTCGGCATGCGCTTCGGCGCGGAGACGCCTGGCAGGGAATCTTCTCCGGCGGCGGGCTGATCCTCGGCGCCATCGTGCTTGGAATCTCAGGCTTCCTTCACTACCCGCCCGGCTATCTCTTTGGCGGCGCTCTCGTCTGCGGGGCCATTCCCGCAGCGCTGACTTTCGGCAACGATTCGCCTCAAGGGAGGCTCGTTTTTGGCTCCATCCTGACCTTGATCTACCTCATTGGTCTCGGCGTCGGTATCACCGAGGTGCTGCGCCATCCCGCCGAGAGCATCGGAAGTCGGTCCGAACAATTCATCACCATCGGTATCGTCGCCACTGCTCTCTGCACCTGGCTGGGGAATGTCCCCAGACTTCGCCACGAGCGGCCGAATTAAGCTCCGCCTCCCTTTTTCCTCATGACACTCTCGACAGCTTCCCTCACCGGCGTCGCATTTCTGCTCAGCCTGATTTCATCGATCAGCGCCGAACTCACCAATGGACAGGGCGAAATGGCGGGAGAAGCCACCGCCACCTCAGTGATTCTCCAGTCCCGCCTCACCGACGGAGACAAGATGATCGATGGCGACCTGCCAGGTCGGGAAGGCGTCGGATACTTCGAAATCGCAGCCAACGAATCGTTTCAGGATTCGCAGACGACAGAGCACCAGATCGCCCGGGCCGATGAGGATTTCATCATCAAAATCAAGGTGTCCGACCTGAAACCCGGAACCGACTACTACTACCGACTAGTCTTTGGTGCCCCCGATGCGGAACCATCGACAAAAGGCCCCACTCGCAGATTCCGCACCCTCGATCCGCAGTCAGTCGAGCCCGTCAGTTTCGTCGTCGTCACGGGAATGAATTACGCCTTTTTTCACGATCATCCCTACAATCCCGAGCTCACCTACACCGGTCCGGACAAGCACCTCGGCTATCCCGCGCTTGAGGCCATCTTGAAACGAAAGCCCGACTATTTCATCGGCACCGGCGACAACGTCTACTACGACCACCCCGCCAAACCTGCCGCAAAAACCGAGGCAGAGCTTCGGCGGAAATGGCATGAACAATTCGCCCAGCCACGCTTCGTGAAGCTGTTTTCAGAGGTCGCGACCTACTGGGAAAAAGACGACCACGACCATCGAAAAAACGACTGCGACACCACCGGAGACTACGCGCCGTCCAACGAACTCGGCATCGCCCTGTTTCGCGAACAGATGCCGGTGGTCGATCCCGCCGATGCGGCGGCGCCCACCTATCGAACCCATCGTCTGAATCGCCACTCCCAGATCTGGCTGCTGGAAGGCCGGGACTTTCGCAGCCCCAATGCCATGCCCGACGGACCGGAGAAATCCCTCTGGGGTGCCGAGCAACTCGCTTGGTTGAAGCAATCCCTGCTCGAGTCCGATGCCACCTGGAAACTCATCATCACCCCCACCCCGATGATCGGTCCCGACGATGCCTCGAAAAAGGACAACCACACCAATCCTGCCGGATTCAAATACGAGGGCGACGCCTTCAAATCGTGGCTGATTCAACAGGGTACACTCGCCGACCATACCCTGTTGATTTGCGGCGATCGACACTGGCAGTATCACAGCATAGACGCCAACGGAATCGAAGAATTTTCCTGTGGTGCCCTCGTCGACGCGAACTCGCGGGCAGGTCGACTCCCCGGCGACAAGAATTCCACCGATCCAAAGAAGACGATTTCCCAGCCTTGGGTGCAAGCCACCAAGTCCCAAGCCAGCGGAGGATTTCTTGAGGTCACGATTCGAGAGGCCGCAGATGACCGTGTGCCGGAAGCTTGGTTCGAGTTTTTCGATGAGCACGGACAGTTGCTCTACCGGAAGATCAAACGCCCCTGACGTCAGCCGGATTGGCTCGGCATGGCTTGATCAGGGATCGAAAAACTTATGGTTTTTATTATATTTCGTGTTTTAATAAGGTGAAACACGAGATACAGACATGCGGGGGCAACCATCCTATCGCCTGCTGCCCTCCATTTTCGCTACTTTGGCGATTTTGAGTGGTGCCGCTTTGGCGCAAGATCAAATCGAGAACGAAGAGGATCTGCACCGATTTCGAGACAAAGAAGGTCACGAAATCGACGCCAAGATCGTCTCATTTTCTTCCGATTGGCGACAGGTTCAAATCGAGAGAGCTGATGGACACCGCTTTGACTTGATCATCACTCGCCTGTCTCTCGATGATCAGCAGTTCCTCAGGAATTGGCTACTCAACCGTGAGCTTCCCGACCCATCTTCGCTCCGGTTCGATCTCAGCCTCAACCGTCTGGAAAAGTCATCGGCCAAGCAGAAGCTGGCGAACCTTGTCGATGAAGCAACCTGGGAGGCTCAGGAAGTCGGCTTTCAGATCGGAGTCACCAATCTCTCTCGTCTTCCCTTGGCCAATCTGCGACTGGAGTATTGCCTTCTCGTTGAAGACGCCGTCGAGGTGAAGCCCACTGCGGTACGCCCACTCCTGAGTAATGAAGATCAGGAAGACATCGATGAGGCGACACCGCTCTGGCGCGCCAAGCGGGACAAACCCCTTCACTATCAATTTGGTTCCGTCGAACTCCCTCCCCTCGCCTTCAATCGGGTTCATCAAGTGGATACCGCGAGCCTAGTCCGAGATGCCATCACTCCTGAGCGCAGCAGTCGCCTGGGACTGGAGGACCGGCTGGTGGGAATCATGGTTCGCGTGACCACGGGCAAGGACGTGGTAGTTGCCGAGAAAGCAGACCTCAT
>JAGROX010000046.1:2523-4927 GCA_020440025.1 Verrucomicrobiia bacterium | reverse complement strand
AATACTGTTCGCATGAGCACTCTCAATCGCGTCACCCTCATTGGAAATCTCACCCGCGATCCCGAGCTACGCACGGTTTCCTCCGGAGCCAGCGTGTGCGATCTCGGATTGGCGATCAACCGCAATTGGACGGATCCTCAAGGACAGAAACACGAAGAGGTCACTTTCGTCGATGTCACCTTCTGGGGAAAGAACGCCGAAAATGTGGTGAAATACCTCTCAAAAGGAAGAAGTGTCTATGTCGAGGGACGGCTGCAACTGAACAGCTGGAAGGATGCACAAACTGGCCAGGACCAAAATAAACTCCGAGTGGTCGGCGAACGGGTGCAGTTTCTCGGCGGTGCCTCTGAAAGGGAAAAAGCAGAGTTTGGCGGAGAGCCATCACGCCGAAAGGCTGCGTGACCTTTCTATTCCGGCACTTTCACTTACTCAGCTCCAACATTCTCAAAAGCGGGGCTTCCGCACGCTGCCTGATCTCTTCGGGCATGGTCACTTGGGGAGTCAGGTCACGAAGGCAATCGTGAAGTTTCTCCAAGGTATTCATCTTCATGTAGCGGCAGTCGGCGCAAGCGCAACGGTCCGTCGGACCTGCGATAAGATTCTTTCCGGGCACCTCTTTGCGCAATCGGTGCAGCATGCCTGATTCAGTCACGACAATGATGTCCTGAGATGGCGAGTTCCGACAGAAACTGATCATTTTTTCTGTCGAGCACACTTCATCGGCCAGTAATCGCACCGCCGTAGTACACTCCGGATGAGCCACGACCGCCGCATTGGGATGATCTTCCCTGATCTTGGCGATGCTCTCGCGAGTGAACTCCACATGGACGTAGCAGGCACCCTGCCAGAGATCCATTTCACGACCTGATTGCGCGATCACCCACTCTCCGAGATTCTGATCTGGCACAAAAAGAATGGGACGATCCGCCGGCGCTGCCTCCACGATACGGACGGCGTTGCCGCTGGTGCAGATGACATCACACAAGGCCTTCACTCCCGCCGAGCAATTGATGTAAGCGATGACGTAATAGTTTTTCTCGGCATTCTCCCGGAGGAATGCCTCCAGCTCTTCTGCCGGGCAACTTTGCTCCAGAGAGCATCCCGCGTCCTTGTCGGGCAATACAACGATCTTCTCAGGGTTGACGATCTTGGCGGTCTCCGCCATGAAATGCACCCCACAGAAAGCAATCACATCGGCATCGGTCTCCTTGGCCCGGTAGGCGAGCCCGAGTGAGTCACCCACATAGTCTGCGATGTCCTGAATCGGCCCCACCTGATAGTTGTGCGCCAGAATGATGGCGTTGCGTTCTTTCTTCAGCGCGAGAATCTCTTCGCGCAGGTCGGTTGAGGTAAGGATGGCCATGAGTTTTGGGGAAAAGGGTTCGGGTGCCTTGGTTCAGCGAAGGTTACCGATGGTGGCTTGTCAATGTTCACACAAGGTTTCAAAAGTTTTTCTGATAGCCCTTTTTCTCGGGAAGGGTGATGTCAATCAGAGGTTGAATGGACATTCGGCCCGAGAGAACTCCGCCATCTTTCAGATCGACTCCGCGGGCCGTGGCATCGCCTTCGACCTTGCCGCTCTTCCATATCCGGATCGTTCCAGCGCAGGTGATGTTTCCCACCACGGTGCCATAAACATCTACCGACTCCGCAAGGACTCCTTGGGGAAAGACCACCTCACTCTTCTTCTCCACCACCAGGGTTCGGCAATGCATGCTCCCCATGACCCGCCCCGAATGCCGAAAAATCGCGTTTCCAGAGCAATCGACCGACGCGGAAATCGGCCCCAATACTTCCAAGTCGTGACAGGCGATATCGCACCCCACCACCGAACCTTTCTTCCCGACGCGCACATTGCCGCGAGTCCTGATATTCTGAGACCAAACGCCGCTGATATCGTGATCTTCCAGACTGATGTAGATGCTGCATCGGGCGCACTGGGTGGATGACGCCGCAATGCTGACCATCTGTTGGTGATTGCATTCGAAACATCGCACCGGTCGCTTCTCGGGACCTGATTTCTTGGCGGCAGAGGCGGGAACAAAGGTCGGCGGCATCTTCGGGTGCGTGGCGGCTCCCGAGCCGACGGCCCCCGCCAGTCGGTCAATCACTCCACCAAACATGGCGCTCATGCTTCCCTGTTTCAGCGTTTCGACAGGCTGAGATTGCTTTCCCAATCTAACCTCCGTGGGAGTTTCGTCGGAAACCGGAACTTTTGAAGAAGTCTCCTCCTTCAAGGCCAATTCCGTCTGCTCGATCACCGGCTTGGAGATCCTGGGTTCTACCTCTGGTTCGGAAGAAGCGGGTTCCTGCTGCTTTTTCCTTGCCGCACGTTTCCCGGCTTTGCCGCGGCGGCCTTTCTTGCCCTTCGTCTTCTTGGCAAAAGTCTCAAGTTTCTCTTCTT
>JAGROX010000046.1:0-2436 GCA_020440025.1 Verrucomicrobiia bacterium | reverse complement strand
CCGAGAGGCGTGCTCAAGTTTTTGGGAATTTCCGGGGCCGGTTTGGGAGCCGAAACAGGAGCCTCGTCTCTGACGATAGGCACCACTCCCGACACCCGGACGCCCGACCGCCCCTCTGCGACACCGTTGTTGATACGGAAATGCGAGCCACAGCTGCGGCAGAAAGACGATACCGCCATGGCAGGCTCCTTCTGCTCCGCACCACAATGCGGGCATTGGAGTTGAATCTCCTTTCGCTTGATTTTGGATCGACCGAAAAACACTACGGAAAGATGGAAACTGAATGACGCGAAAAAGGCGTGCCCGCTTGAAAGTGGGAACGCCTTTCATTCTTCCGTGATCTCACGGAAAGGGCCAGCGATTTTCACGCTGACCACTTCAATTTTGGACTACTTGTTCTCCGATGAGCCACCCTGGGGGTTGTTGCCACCTCCCGAGGGATTGCCTCCACCACCCCCTTGCGGAGGACGGTTCCCCTGAGCTTTGGCCGCAGCACCGACGGTCGAGGAACCCATAAAGGTCGCTCCCTCCTCAATGGCCAGTTTTCCGGCAGTGACATCACCATGCAACTCGGCATTCTGCTTCAGTTCACAGCGATCCGTCACCGTGATGTTGCCGTGGACTTTGCCGAAAACGACCACCGAACGGGTCTTGATGTCGGCATGAAGATTGGCGTTTTCACCGATGGTGAGATCGCCTTCTGACATGATCTCTCCCTCGATGCGGCCATCGATGATGAGATCGTTGGCGAACTTCAGAGTTCCCTTAATTTCGACATCGCTCGAAAGAACGTTTTTGCTGGCACTCATACTCATCGAGCTTGGTTTAGAAGAAGGAATGTCCTTTCCGCCCGAGTTCGGGACTGCGGCCGAATCCTTCTTCGACGCGCCGGAGGGGTCCTGGTTAATGATTTGTTTTAGCACAGGGAAATTTCTACCTATCAGCCCGAAATCCGTCAATGATATTCTATCGAAAATCTCGAAACAATTCGGTCCACTACAATTCTAATAACTCCTCTGCTGGGTAAGTCCAAATCTCGCTCAGGGTGGGGTGATAATGTGGTACTTCTAGAAATTGCGCTGCCGTTACCCGGAAGTGAATGGCGACGACGATCTCGTGAATGATTTCCACCGCTTCCGGCCCTACCGCCGCTCCTCCGATGAGTTCTTTGGTCTCGGCATCGGCGATCAGTTTGATAAAGCCATGGGTCTCGCCCATCACCATCGATTTTCCGTGGTCGTCAAAAGGATACCTGGCCGCGACCACGTTTCTTCCGAGGGACCGCGCCTCGTCCTCCCCCAGCCCCACGGTCGCCATCTGCGGATCGGTGAAAACCCCGAGGAGTTTGACCCGATAGTCCATGATCTTGGGTTCTCCATCGATTTTCCCCATTCGGCGAGCCACCTCGTAGGCGGCGATTTCTCCCTGCTGGATGGCGATATGGACGACCTCGATCTGGCTACAAATATCTCCGGCGGCAAAAATGTGAGGCTGACTGGTCGCCATGTGGGCGTCCACCGCCACTCTTTTCCCTCCCGCCGCCAGCTCCACGCCGGCCGCTTCCAAGTTCAAGCGCTCAGTGGCTGGCCGACGTCCGAGCGCTAGCAGGATGCGTTCTCCACTCACCTCGGTAGCCTCGCCCTGATGCTCAAAATGGACGGTCGCCTGGCCATTGGGACCTTTTTCCACCCGCTGCAATTTAGTGCCCGTGAAGAGGCGAAGATTGGGACGACTCTCGATGGCTTCCTCCAAGGCCTTCGCCACATCCCGATCAGAACCACTGAGAACCTGATCACTCCTCTGAATCACCGTCACTTCGCGCCCCAATCCCTCAAAGTAGCAGGCCATCTCCAAGGCGATGGCTCCGCCACCGAGCACGATCACAGATTCGGGAATGGAATCGGCATCGAGCACATCATCACTGGTCCAATAGCCCACCTCCTCAAGCCCCGGCAGATCGATGGTCTGAATGACTGACCCTGTGGCGATGCAGGCTGCAGAAAAAGTGACCCTTCGTTCTTCTCCCGTTTCTCGAAGTTGAACTCGAAGCGTGTGCGGATCTTGGAAAGAAGCGATGCCACGGATCAGATCGAAGCGATTGTCCGTGAGCTGTTCCTGTCGGTAGCTGGCAAATTCACCGATGAGCGCCCGTTTCCTGGCGATGATCTCCTCGCCACTGAACGAAAAATTTTCCGCCCGCAGCCCAAACTCTCCCGCTCGTCGAATCGAGCGAGCCCGATTGGCCGATTCGATCAAAGTCTTGCTCGGCATGCACCCGCGCAGGATGCACAGGCCGCCCAGCGTTTCTGCCCCATCAATCACGGCTGTCCGCAATCCTGCCTCATGGGCCGTGCGGGCCGCGGCATAGCCTCCGCTACCTCCTCCAATGACGACGAAATCGTAGTCGAAGTCCCCCGTCGTGATTCTGCCGCTTTC
>JAGROX010000329.1:3350-3771 GCA_020440025.1 Verrucomicrobiia bacterium | reverse complement strand
GAGTGACGCCGTATTTCAGGCACCGGGGTCCGCCGGCATTGGTGGCAATATTTCCTCCGATGGAACACTCCTTCAGACTCGCTGGATCGGGCGGATAGTACCAGCCCTTTTCACGAACGGCCTGTTGGAGATCATCGAGAATGACGCCGGGTTCGACCACCACCACGCCGTCATCGGTATTGATCTCGACGATGCGATCCATCCCGCGCACGGAAAGCACGATGCCTCCCTGCACCGGCACGGCCCCGCCGACATACCCGACTCCGGCTCCTCGAGTGGTCACGGGAATGCCGTGCTCGTGGGCAAATTTCAGCGTCTTGACGACCTCATCCCGCTCCTTGGCCAGCACCACCACTTCCGGCGGCGACGAGGCATGCCACTTGTCGATGCTGTGGGTCTCCAGCACCTCGGCCGCGACGGA
>JAGROX010000329.1:0-3302 GCA_020440025.1 Verrucomicrobiia bacterium | reverse complement strand
GGGTGTCAGCCATGAGATGAGTTTCGGAAGGAACACGATAAACCCAACTACCGTCGCCGCAATCGCTGCCAAAAGCACCGCGCCCGCTGCCGCGTCCTTGGCTCGCCCCACGAGAGGGTGTTGCTCGGGGTGCACCGCATCGGCCAACGACTCCAATGCCGTGTTGAAACCCTCTGCGCCCAGCACGATGCCGATCGACAGTGAAACCGCGATCCATTCCACCCGATCAATCTCAAAGAAAAACCCGGCCGCGATGACAAAGATCGACGCGGCCAGTTGAATACGAGCACTGGTCTGAGTGCGAAGCAGATCCAAGATTCCGCGCACTGCAAAGCGAAGGTTGTTTTTTAGCCAGTCCACTTTTTCGACGATACCACGAAGGGATCGATGATTCTGGACAAACTCATCCTCACGCTGCCCTCCGGGGGCGCGCAGTCGGAAAAGGGGTTGGCCAGACAACGAAGCAGCATTCGTTGTCTGGCAACCGCAGCCAATGGAAAGGGTCAAGGCGCCGGCTCGATGACGAAGTTCCCCGTTTCGGTTTTTCCGGGGAAGAGACCATCAACGAGGCCCTGTTTCTGGAAGGCGACGCCGCGGAAGTTGAGACGTTCGCCAGCGGCTCGATTTAGGTAGAACCCACTTACCAAGCCGCTGCGGCGATTCACTCCAACGCGCATGCGATCCGGTGCCACGACTTGCGAGGTGACTCGATCATTGGCGGACCATTTCAGAGAGATCACACCTGGATCAACCAAATCTCCGCCACCGATCTGCCAGGTGGCATTGGGATCAAGCAAGGGATCAAACTCGGAGAGAATCGTCCCTCCGCGGGCGGGTGCTACGTAAGTGGCACCGACGAACCCAACATCGACCGCGAAGCCGTCGGGATAGAATCGCGCCTTCGGATTGGCTGGCCGATCCCACGACAGGATGCCATCGAAATCACTGACTCCTGGCACGTCCCGAAAGGTCACCGTCCCGCCGAGCGATCCACGGGGCCGAGTCCGATACAGATCAACGAATAGCCGCCATTCACCATCTTCGGAAACGAAACCGTTGGAAGAAAAACGGGTGTTGTCGCCCGCGGTCGCCACCAGCCTGACCACTCCGCTGGTCAACACTCGGATCAATCCGTAACCATCGCCTCCCGGTCCAGGACCGAGGGGATCGGAAGGAAACAATCCGGTGTAAACTCCCGCATAGGGTGCCGGGTTCACTCTTCGATCAAAGCCGAATCGATCGAGACTGAGCAGGTGAATGTTGCCGTTTTCCTCGAAGCTTCCTTCGAGGCGATAGGAACCATCACCACCCTGAGTCGCGACCAACTGGAGATTGACGGTGTACGTGACTCCACGGGAGACGAAATCACCGGTAAAGGAACCATCGGTCGCGAAACTGCCCCGCAGGCGAAGCCTCAGTCCGAGCGCCGAATGGGTGAGCCATCCGGAGAAACCCTGACGCCCGTTGAGACGCAGGCTCAGTTTTCCGGCCGGGGATCCGCTGGCGCTGTCGAGAACCAGTCCGGCAAAGCTGCCCGCCGCAGCGGGATCAAAGGGCATGTCGGGGACGGCCGCCCGGAAATTCGCCACCAGAGTGCGGGCTACCGTCGCACTGAAGGACAGCGACGGCGCGGCGGTGATTTCGTTTCCGCCTTCCGTCCAGTTGACGAATAAGAAGCCATCGTTCGGCGTGGCCGTGAGAGAGACATTGGCTCCCTCGATGAAATCGCCAGCACCACTGATGACGCCACCTTCCGCCGGCGCGGCGCTCGCTCCGATCTGATAGGAGGGAATCAACTCGAAGTTGGCCAGCAGGACACGGTCAGCAGTGACCGAGAAAACATAGCTCGCACTGGTGCTGACTTCGGCCCCACCTTCCGTCCAGTTGACGAAGCGATAACCAGCATTGGGCGTCGCCGTGACTGTCACCTCGACGGCATCATCATACGAACCACCGCCAGTGACCGCACCGCCCGCGAGCGGCGCCGCGCTGACCGAAACCGAGTGCTGTCCCACCGCCAAAGGGGCAAAAGCCGCCACGAGGGAGTGATTCACATCGAGCGTCATCGTAAGATTCGGCGAAGCGCTGATCACCCGACCATTGTCTGACCAACTGACGAAAGCAAAGCCCGGATTGGGCGCGGCATTGACGGTGACTTCACTTCCGGGGGCAAAGGCACCATCTCCACTGGTCGAGCCACTCGCCACCGGCTCGGCGACGGTGTCGACAATGCTGACCGGCGGCGGCTCCACTCCGGCCGCGTGGATGCTGAAGATGAAGTTCTTTGAAACTTCGGGATTCCCTCCATCCGTCACCGTCACTCTGAAAGCAAACTGACCCGTCTCGGTCGGCGTACCGGAGAGAATGCCGGTGATGTCATTGAAGGTCATTCCCGTCGGCAGATCGCCTTCCGTTGTCGCGGTGAAAATACCGGAACCCGAAATCACGATCGAACGTCCCGCGTATGGCTCGTTGACGACACCGTCGCTGAGATGATCGATCAAGCCCACGCCAGCTTCCGCATCGACGGCCGCCATCTGCGCTCCCTTGTACTCACCCACCACGATGACCGTGGAGAGATCTACGTCGACCCCGTTGATCCGTTTCACTCCTTCGCCATGTAGGTCATCAGGTCCGACCTTCGATGCCTTCGCTTCCTTGGATTCATCGTCGATAGGTCCAACATAGTCGTAAAACTCCCAGCGCCGGGTCACGACCTCGTCGCCATTGTTCAGATTTTCGGGCGCTGCCTCCAGTTTTCCCATGGCTCCGCCATCAAGCTTGGAGAACTCCTGCTGCATGAGTTCCCACTCGGCTTCGACTTCAGCCGGTTCCCCGTTTTGCCAGTTCTTGTCATTGTCATCATCGGGATCATCCGAAACCAGGTCGCGCAGATGAATCTCGTGATTGTTGTGGGTGGTGGTGCGAATTTCCTTCACCCAGATCGGTTTGCCGAACTCCACCACGGGAATTTCCGGCGGCTCCGGCGGCTCAACGACCGCCTGAACCCTGGCCGGAGCGGCTCCTGCCACTGGGAAATAATTGAACGCTGGCGCAGCGACCTGCACCTGACCGCCACGAATCAGATTCCCGGCGCCATCGTCGATGAGCCAAAAATAGCGAACCACCGAGGGCGCCACTTTGTAACTGACTCCGAAATGCTCCCCGCCAAAGTTGACGTTCGGATTGGTGAACTGATGCCCATTGGTCGGATTGATGGGGCCCGCCGGAATCGCGGTAAAGGCCGCCCATGAGCCATCGGGATTTTTCCGACTTTTCCAGTGAACCCGGCAAACCGGATG
>JAGROX010000328.1 GCA_020440025.1 Verrucomicrobiia bacterium | reverse complement strand
GTGGCCAATCACACCTTTCACCACCGGCAATTTCTCTGGTGGGCGTTGCCCGTCTGGATGGTGCGCGAAGAGATCGATCGCAGCGCCGATGTCATCTCCCATGCTCTGGGAAAAAATGACCTGCCTCCCCTCTTCCGATCCCCCGTGGGCATGAAACCTCTCTTCCTTCACCCATTGCTGGCCCGCCGAGGCCTTCACTTGATCGGATGGACGACCCGAGGTCGCGACGGCGCTCGGAATCCCGATCTCAGGCAGGTCCTCGCTCGTCTGGAGGCAGGCACAAAATCGGGAGCCATCCTCGTACTCCACGAAGGACGCGGTCACGCGCCCGAGTTGCTCGACCAACTCCTCCCCCGACTTCAGGAAGCCGGATTCGAGGCCGTGATTCCGTCGCCCGATCGATTCGTCTCCAGTGGTCGTCGATAGACCGCCAGCCAACTGTTGAATGGCGTCCGGCCCCAGAGCGGACGAAACTCGCCCTCGAGCCCTCCGGTTTCCAACACCGCCCGGATGCGACGTTCGGTCGGGTAATTGGTCGCGTCCGATTTCATCCAGCGCGTCACAAACGCCAGCGCATCGCCGAAGCGCGTCACCTTGGAACGCCAACTGCTGTCATCGATCCCCGTCCGGATCACCAGCACCCCTCCCGGCGCCACGGATCGCGCCGCCACCCGCAAGAGATCCTCCTGCTGCTCGGGAGAGAAAAACTGGAGCACATCCAGTAGGGCCACATGCCCTTGGAAATCGGCCACCCCCTGAAGGGCATCGCCTTCGCGGAACTCGACGTTGGCGTAGTGCGCCCGGGCCAGGCGATTGGCGATCGCCACCTTTTTGGCATCGAAATCGATCCCGAGGATCGCGCCTTTCCATCCGCGCTCCCGCAGATAATAGGCCAGCAGCCCAATCCCACTCCCGACATCCAACAACGGAAAATCCGGCGTGTCGGGGTGATCCAGTTCATCGAACGCCGCCTCATACAAATGATCGGTTTTCAATTTTGATCGCACGTATTGCCGATGCCACGGCAGTTCGAATCGTCGGGCGATTCGCTCGCGCACTTTCTTCAGCGAGGCCTTCGAATCCGGATCGGCCAGAACATCGGCCATCCGATGGCGCCGCTTTTGGATGATCAGGGACGGCAATCGCCACAGATACTGCGGAAACAAGCGGTAGTACATGAACGTCAGCAACACATTGTCCCGGAGATAGTGAAAATGGGAAACCCCGCCCTCTTCCGCTGTGAGATAGCGCACCGGCGTGTCGAGATTCCTCGTGCGCACGCCTTCCCAACAGAGCCGCATGGTGACATCCGGATCAAAATCGAATCGACGTCCCCAGTTCGTCCGTCGCATCACCTTGACGAAAGGAACCAGCGGATACACCCGCATTCCGAAAAGGCAGTCACCCACCCCCTCCCAGAGCGTGAACACATTGACCCAAAAATTCGCCAGCCTGCGCCCATAGACTCGGGCTATCGGAGCGTTGGATGGAAACACCGGACGCCCCAGAATCATCCTCCCCGGCTGCTTTTGCGAGGCCGCCATGAACTCCGGAATCATCGTCACCGGATGCTGACCGTCCGCGTCCAGAGTCAGCATGTGAGTAAATGCCTCGCCCGCCGCCTCCCGCGCCCCATAGAAAACAGCCGCGCCTTTTCCCTGATTTTTTGCCAGTCTCAACACCCGGAGATGCGGCACTGACTTCGCCAAATACTCCAGCTTCTCCGCGCTGCCATCATTGCTCCCATCCACCACCACCCACACCGGCGCCCATTGCTCCAAGGCATTTTTCACCGTCTCCAACACGAGATCGCCCGTGTTGTAGGTCGGGATCAGCACCAGATGTGTCCGGGAGGGTTCCATGGAGGCTTCTCTATTCGGTATTCGTTTTTTCGATGAAAACAATCGGCACTTCTCAGCCGAGTCCCTCACCGCTTCCCTCGCCCTCGGCATCGCAGAGCATGCGGTAATGCCCGCCCGCCGTGTAAAGCGCTTCGTGAGTGCCGACTTCGGCAATGTTTCCCTCGCGCAGAACCACGATGCGATCCGCCTCGCGCACGGTTCGCAATCGATGAGCAATCACCAGCGTGGTCCGGCTCTGCGTCAGCCCATCCAAGGCCTCGCGCACCAGCCGCTCATTCTCCGAGTCCAGAGAACTGGTCGCCTCGTCCAGCACCAGAATCGCCGGGTCCTTCAGAATCGCCCGCGCAATCGCCACCCGTTGCCGCTGCCCACCCGACAATTGCACCCCGCGATCACCAACCAGGGTCTCGAAGCCTTCCGGGAGTTGCTGAATGAAATCAAACGCGTTCGCCTGTCGCGCCGCCGCCTCGATCTCTTCCCGGCTCGCGCCCGGTCGACCGTAGGCAATGTTTTCCGCCACCGAACCGCCAAACAGCAGCACCTCCTGCGGCACCATCGCCATCTGATTTCGCAACCATCCCAGCGGGTAATCGCGCGCCGGACGATCATCGATGAGCAATTCGCCGGATTCCGGATCATGGAGTCGAAACAACAGCGCCGTCACCGTCGACTTGCCCGCGCCACTCGGCCCCACCAAGGCCACGCGTTCCCCCGGCGCGATCTCCAGCTCGAAATTCTCCAGCACCACCGCCCCCGGTCGCGAGGGATAGCGAAACCGCACCCCGCGAAAGGCCACGCGGCCTTCCAGCCGATCGCCCGGCTCTGGCGTGATCGTTCCGCCGTCGAGTTGCTCCATGGGTTCCTCAAGCAACGCCAGCACCCGACTCGTCGCCCCGCCCATCCGCTGAAATCGTCCCATCAACTCCGCCAACAGCCCGCCCGCCGTCGCCGCCAGCACCAGCGCCGACATGAAGGCAGTGAAATCGCCCACCGTCAGATGCCGCGCGGCGATTTCCCGGGAGCCGTACCACATCAGCAGAATGATGCAGGAAAACAACACCAGCAGAATCAGACACACGTAGCCTGCCCGATGACGCGCCACTTTTACCGCCGGTCTCAGAAAATCGTCGATCGCTGTATGAAATCGACCCGCCTCGTGAGCCTCGTTGGAGAAGGTCTTCACGCTGCGAATCGCCGTGAGCACTTCATCGATGATCACCGAGGTGCGAGAGAGTCGCTCCTGCACCGAGGACGACTCCCGACGAATCCGAGACCCCGACCATACCGACACCGCCACGATGGGCAGCACCGTGATCAGAACCAGTCCGCCCAGTTTGTGCGACAGCACAAACAACAGCACCACCGCGCCCACCAGCATCAGCACATTCTTCGTGTAGGTCCGGAGATCATTGGTCCACGTTTCCTGCAGCAAGGCCACATCCGCCAGCAAGCGACTGCTCAGATCGCCGATGCGAGTTGATTCAAAGAAAGTCATCGGCAGATGAATCAGCCGACCAAAAAGCCGATCCCGCAACCGGGCCGCCGCCCGCTCGCCCAGTTCGATGAAACTGCCCATGTCCACATAGGTACAGTAGAGCGTCACCAGCATCGTCAAAAACAGAAAGCCGCCGACCTTGTCGATCCCCAGCGGTTCACCGCCATCCTTCAGGGGAATCTCCATCCCCAACGTGCTCAGCGTGCTGTCCACCAGCCAACCCGCCGCCACCACGAACACCAGATGCCCGAGAATCCCCACCGCGAGATGCGCCACCGCCACCCAAAGTGTCACCCGATGGCCCTTCGCCAGATCGAGGTAAAGTTTCAGCGCCTGCCAAGGCGTCGCCGCCCGCGATTCCTCGCCCGCCTCGGAATCGAAGGGCAGGTCAGTTTTTTGCGGAATCTCAGCAGCCATGCAACAGGGTGAAGTCAGCGACCCAACAGGGTTAAGTCTGGTCCAAGCGATGATGCCCGACCAAGACGGCAATGCAAGCGTTCGGAACCGTGAATTTTCGCCGCGCTGTGATAAGCTGAGACCAACGCCCGCCCATTTCTCCCTGTTTCATGACCCGATTCGTTCTCGCCATCGTTCTTCTCGCCTCATCCCTCGGGGCCGCCGCGAACGAAACTCCGAATCTCGCGCCGGTGGAAAAGTGGCTCGCTTTTCAACGCAGCGTGCGGGCGGTGGAGGCGGATTTCATCCAGATCCGGGAACTGCGAACGCTGCGCAACGGGCTGCGCAGCGAGGGCAAGGTCTGGGTCGACTATTCCGACAAGCGCTTTCGCTGGCAGACGGGCGATGCGGCGGATCCGAAAACGATCGCGGTGAAAAGCGGGAGCATCCTCACCGTGATCCAACCGGGTCGAGAACGCGCGGAACGTATCGATCTCAGGTCCGCCAAGGCGAATCAGGGACCGGGAGCGGCGTTTGATTTTGCCACCGGGGAACTGCCAGATACCCTCGCCGAATTGCGCGCGGCCTTTACCATTCTCGATGTCAAAGCCGAGAACGATGTCTGGCGAGTGCGGTTGGCTCCGATCGAAGCGAAACTTCGGGATTCGCTGACTGAGGTGGTGTTTCTCATCGATGCCGAGCGTTTCTACCTGCGGGGCTTCGAGCTGACGTTTCGGGATCGGTCGGCAGTCAAAACCACTTTTACCCGGCAAATGTTCAATCCCTCTCTCGATGCTGCCTTGTTTGCCCCCGATCTCAGCGGCTATTCCATCAAGGAGTGAACCCTCATTTTCTCAACGTGTCATCCGATCCACTTCACCATGCTCTCGTCGCTCTGCCTCACGGCCCTGAGTTTCGCTTCATCGATCAACTGACCGCTCTGGTCGGCGGAAAATCGGGCGCCGCGACCTATCGCATCCGGGGAGACGAAAGCTTTCTCGCCGGTCACTTCCCGGAGCATCCCATGATGCCGGGCGTCATTCTCATCGAAGCCGTTGCCCAGTTGGCTGGCATCGTGGCGCAGAGCGATCCCGATCACGCACCGCTCGACGACCTGCGACTCACTGCCGTGCGTCAGGCGAAAATCCTGGGAGCCGCCTGTCCCGGCGAAACCCTGTTTATCAATGTCACCCTGACGGCTCGCATGGGTCATCTCGTTCAGGCCGAGGGAAGCATCGTCAGCGAAAGCAATCCGGAAGCGCCGCTGCTGAACACTTCCATCGTGCTCAGCGGTCGACCGCCGGAAACTGTCTCGGTCGACTAATCGATCCGTTTCACTCGACCTCGTCGCTTCGAGATTGAAGAAAACGCTCTCGCCACTGACTGCGCGACAACTTTCCCCGCACGTCTGGCTCCAACTCAGGACACGACCACCAGTGACGTGGACACTCGTGCGGCGCCAGTTGATTGGCCATCGCCCTGATCGCCGTCCCGATGGTCTCGGCCTCGTCGGGTTCCAAATTCACCACCGCCACGATCTCGTCGCCGCGGGTCGGATTCGGACTGGGGCAGCCAAAGACCAAGGCATGACGAATGCCGGGAACCCGGACGAGGATGGACTCGATCCGAGCCGGAGAAATCTTGCGACCGGCTACGTTGATGAGGTCATCCCGTCTCC
>JAGROX010000327.1:329-3642 GCA_020440025.1 Verrucomicrobiia bacterium | reverse complement strand
GGTGGTGAAAGGTGTGATTGGCCACCTGATGACCCCGACGATGGATTTCGCGGACGAGTTCAGGATGCGCGGCAGCTTTTTCACCGATCAGGAAAAACGTCGCACGAACACCGAAGCGATCGAGCTGATCCAGCACGGCGGGCGTTTCCTCGGGATCGGGGCCGTCGTCGAGGGTCAGCCAAATCTCGCGTTTTTCTTCGGATGTGTTGAATCGTGTGACGACGGGACCGAGCAGTTGAGAATAGGGCGAAAGTTGACCCCAGAGAATGACCCAGTGCACCAGGATGATGCTTCCCAAAATGATCACCCACAGACTCAGATCCGTGAATAGCAGACCCATGGCGACAACGATCAAGCCAACGGACAACAGGATTCGGAAATAGGGTGGTGACGCTTCGGCCATGGTCAGGTGAGCGCTTGTCGGAGCTCGCGGAACTGTAGAAAAATCCAGGCGGCGAAATTGACGGCCACCACGGTCAGCCAGAGCGCGGCAGTCGATGACATCAGGCAGTTTCTAACGCCGTGGCCGGCATTGACGAGGATGAGGACGCACCAGGCGGAGAGCAGCGCAAGGAACAGTCGACCGCAGAAATGTCCGGGAAACTGGGCCGGTCGGATTCCGAAGAGTTGCAAGAGTGCCTCGATTCCCGAGGCGGCAAAGATGAGGACATGAATGGCGACGATGAAAACGGGCACCGTGCCCACGAAGGTGAGTAACCAGGTCAGAAAAGAGGAGGGCGCGATCTGTTGAATCAGCCAACCGAAAGACAAGGCCGAGATGATCAGGGAGATCAAGGTGGCGAGGAAGAAAGTTTCCCCTGCGTGTTGGCCGGCGCGATTGGTCCAGAAATGGGATGACGATCTTTTGTCATCGACAACAGGCTGCTCAACCGGAGCCGACGTCAACAGCACCAGAACCCGACCGAGTGCGGTGACGGGTCGGCATTCGGGAAGGAGAAAAGGATCCAGCAACTCGGGATTCATTTCACGGGCGCGAAGGCAGTTTCGAGAACGAACCACTGGGACCAGTGGGTGCGGATGAGGGGTAACAGGATATCATCGACCCAGTGTCGGGCGGCTTTTTCAATGGCGGCCTCGCGGTCGCGCGACTCGGCCTGACAATAGAATGGCGGCAATGCCACGATGCGATAGCGCCGCCAGCCGGTGCGAAGGATGAAGACCGGATGAATCGGGACGCCAGTCGTGAGTGCCAGCACGAAGGGGCCTTTTGGCAGGGTGAAGAGGCAGCGCTGATCGGGATCACCCGACGGCGAAACTTCCAAAGAGAGCGGGGCGACATCGAAGAGCACCCGATCGCCCTGAATGGCGACGATTTCTCCGCGACTGAGGGCCTGGACGAGTTGAAGGCCAAGCAAGCGGTCGCTCTTGTTGTAGAGGACGGTGTAGTGATCCTTTGCCTGCGCCGCCAGTTCGCGCTCCATCCATTCCTGGGTTTCTGCGTGGCGTTCCGGAGCGCGGACGGCATTGAGTCGACGTTGAAAATTCTCTGCAAAAAGAGGCGCAGCGACATCGTAGTTTCCCATGTGAGCCGTCAGGAGAATGGCGCCCTGCTCGGCTTTGGCCATGGCTTCGAAATGCTCGTATCCGTCGATCTCCCAATCGATGACGGATTCCCCCTGACGCGAGCGGGTGCCGTCGGCCACGGTGAAGGCAAAATTCCAGATTACCTGATAGGCTTTGAGAAAGAGTGTGATCGGTCCCTGCTCAGGAAAAAGCGCCTTGAGGTTGCTGATCAGTCCCTGCCGGACCGGTCCGCCGAGGAGGAAGGCCAGGGCCGTGTAGAAACTGATGTAGAGCGGTTCGAGATAGGGCGGGCAAACCTTGGCTCCCCAGGCCTGAAATTTTAGCGTTAGATCTCCATAAGCGCCGAAACGATGGAGAATGGAGGCTGGGGAGCGGTCGGCCATGAAAGATGGGACGAAAGGAGGGGAGGGAGAAGTGAATGAAGGGGGTGATGGCAGATGAATTCAAGCCCTGATCTCCGAGCGGTGCCAAACCCGCCACCAATGAGGCAGCAAAAAGACGGCACTGAGCATGTTGATGAAGATCCCGAGAGCGCAAACGAGGCCGAGGCTGGCCAACCCCTCGCTGGCGGCGAATGCGAGCGAGCCGAACCCAAAGGCAGTGGACAGTCCGCAAAAAAGCAAGGCCCGGGAGATGCCGTGACGCACTGGAGCCAAGTCGCCGCCTGATCTACGGAGGGCAAAAATCATGTGAATGCTGTAGTCCAGCCCGGTGCCGAAAAGGATGGGCACGGCGGCCACATTGAAGGTGTTCCACTCCACCAGAGGCAGCCAACGACTCAGCGTGAGAAGCATCAGTCCGCTGAACAAGAGGGTGCCGAGAGAAAGTGCCAGGTCGCGAATATTTCGGAAGACCACGATGAGCATGATGAAAAGGACCCCGGCCATGGGGAGAAACACCCGGCGGAAATCTCCGGCTACCAAGGCTTGGAGCGGGGGATTGAGTAATTCCCAACCGGTCACCTGAATGCCGGGCCCATTCACGGCGGATGTCCAGGCGACATGGCCCTGCGCGTCGGTGGCGAGCGAGGTTGGGTGAAGTTGTCCCACCGCGGCAAATGACGAGTCTTTCTTTTCCGTGCTGCCCGGTGGGGTCTCTGACGTGGCGCGACCGATCAGCCAGCGCGCGAGTTCGCTCTCTGGCAGGATCCACGGATCGGTGCTGCCTTCGAGGGCGGTCGCTTGGCGAGTCCAGACATCGGTGATGGCGCGGGTGAGCGCAGTGGCTTCCTCGCTGAATCCGGCGTCGAGTATGTCGGCGATGAGTCGATCGCGTTGGGCGGCGATTGATTGGATGCGTTCTCTATTGGCAACCTGGTGGAGCGGACTGGGAACCAGCGCCGTGGGCAGGAGAAAATCGCGCACATCGCCCGAGTCTTTAGCCTCGCCGAGACGGGTGTTGGCCTCATCGAGTCGCTCCGCCAATTGCTCCCAAGAGTTGGCGGTGACGACGACGGGCAAGGCGGCGAGAGCGTCGTTGGAATCACCGAGTTGGGATTCCATTTTCTCCAGAGCGGAGAACGATTCGCTGTCCCGAAGCTGAAAAGGTTTCGCTCCCGCGGTCAGGCCCGGCAGGCCGCCGGTGACGAGAGTCACGATGGCCGCCACGAGTGCGATTCCCGTGAAACCGAGCGCCAATCGGGGCGAGGTCGATGTTCTTGCCATACCGCCGATGACGAATGGCTTTTCCGGATGAGAGCCTGCGTCGTTCGCTGCCACCGAAGAGAAAAGGCCCAGCATCACGATGGCTCCGACCACCGTGCCGATGG
>JAGROX010000327.1:0-139 GCA_020440025.1 Verrucomicrobiia bacterium | reverse complement strand
AAGAGGATCGCGGCGAAGCCGATGCTCATGGCGCTGAGTTGACCGAAAACCAGCCCCCCAATGGCGAAGGTGGCCGAAAAGATCAGGCCCAGCATCAGAGTCAGCCAGAGCAGCGGTTTCAGTCGTCGAAACCACAGCC
>JAGROX010000326.1:10701-16078 GCA_020440025.1 Verrucomicrobiia bacterium | reverse complement strand
TCAATATCGATAGCGACAGCAATGTGGAGGTCGACGTGAAGGCACTGCTTCACCTGACCCCTAGCGTGAGTTTGTTCGGCGAGGCAGGATTCGCCGAGGAAGTGAATCAGTATGGAGTGGGATTGCGAATCGGCTTCTAACGAGGTTCTCCCTTGGTTGTTCATCACCGATTCGAGAATTCCCTGAGTTGAGGGGTAAGCCGCGGTCCGGGTTAACTGGCAGGTGTCCGGGCCGCGGCGCTTCTCTCACTCTCCAAAATTTCAGACACACAGACAGGCAGACAAACACGAGCCAACATCGGGAATTGGTGAACATCGAGAAAGAAGCGCGATAGACGGGTAGGCCTTTGCGGTCTTTTTCTTCACCAGACACCACATTCCCAGATGGCTCAGCGCCCCGCTCTCACCGGCGGGGCGCTTTGTTTTTCCGGAAATGGGCCATTGTGAGGACTGGTGGATTCGTGGCAGTCTCCTCGATATGAAATATCTGTCGTGGCTGCTCCTGCTGGTTGTTTCCTGGTCTGTGCCCGCGTTTAGCGAGGCGGCGCCGACCAATTTCATCGTGGTTCTCGCCGATGACCTCGGCTACGGCGATCTCGCCTGTTATGGGAACGAAAAGGTTCGCACGCCGCATCTCGATCGTTTCGCGACCGAGGGCATCAAATTCACCGATTGCTACGCCGCGGCGGCGAACTGCTCCCCCTCACGCACTGGCTTGATGACCGGGCGGACGCCGTGGCGGGTGGGCATTCACAACTGGATTCCCATGCTTTCGCCGATGCATGTGGCAGCGTCGGAGATCACCATTGCCACCTTGTTGAAAAATGGCGGATACGACACCTGTCATGCGGGCAAGTGGCATCTCAATGGGATGTTCAATCTGCCCGGCCAACCGCAGCCGAACGATCACGGGTTTGACCACTGGTTTTCGGTGCAAAACAACGCGCTGCCCAATCACCGCAATCCCTGGAATTTCGTGCGCAACGGGATTCCGGTCGGACCGCTCCAAGGTTACTCGGCCGATCTGGTCACCGATGAAGCCGTGTCGTGGTTGCGGGACGGGCGGGATCAGGAGAAGCCCTTCTTTCTGTTTGTCTGTTACCACGAACCCCACGAACCCGTGGCGACGGCGGAGCGATTCACCCGTCAGTATGCGAATCTCGAGGATCCGGCGGAGCGGGTTCTGCTGGGAAACATCACCCAGATGGATGCCGGATTCGGTCGGCTGATGGCAGAGATAGACAGTCTCGGATTGCGTGATGACACGCTCGTCTTTTTCACCAGCGACAATGGACCGGCCCAGACCGGATTTCATCCCTACGGCTCGGCCGCGCCGCTCCGGGCAAAGAAGGGACACGTTTGGGAGGGCGGCATTCGGGTGCCGGGTCTCTTGCGTTGGCCCGGAGAAACGAAGCCCGGAACCGTGATCGAAGAACCGGTCTGCGGGGTTGATCTGTTGCCCACTCTTTGCGAGATCGCCGGGGTGGAAACGCCGCAGGATCGAGCCATGGATGGAGTCAGTCTGCTGCCATTGCTTTCGGAAAAATCCATCGTCCGCACCACGCCGCTCTACTGGCATTTTCTGCGTGCGTCGAGCTCTGTGAAGGTCGCGATTCGCGAGGGTGATTGGAAACTCGTGGCCCGAATGGAAGGGCCGGGCCTGAAACCGAGCGGGGCGATCACGGAGGAAGAGATCACAATCAACAAGACGGCAGAGTTGACCGGATTTGAACTGTTCAATCTCCGGGAAGACATCGCCGAAACCACCGATCTCAGCTCCACTGAGACGGCGCGATTCGAGGGCATGAAAGAACAGCTCCTGAAGAAATATCACGAAGTCCGCGAAGAGAGCCCCGTCTGGCCCGCCTGGGAATTCGCCCGCTACGAAGGCCAACGGATCGAGTGGCCCGACTACAAGGCGCTGATCAAGCCACCGGTCTATGTGCCATAATCCCGCTAAGGGCCGGGCCAGTTCAGGTGCTTGTGGAGAAAGGCATAAGTTCCCACGCCATTGATCATGTGCGGGCCGGGGAACCACTCGATCTCGCAGAGATCACCGATGCCGAGTTTGGCAGCGTAAAGGTTTCGCGCCTTGGCAAACTCGTAGGCGACGGATTCGTCGGAACCTACGCCGTCGAAGTGGCCGCGCTCGACCATGAAGGGACGGGGACAGATCAGGGCCGCCATCTCGGCGTAGTTGAAGGTGCCGCCGAGATTCCATTCGAAGATCTCGTACTCGCCCTTGTTGGCATAGCTGTAGCGGAGGGATTTGGGATCGGTAGCCGCATTTTTCCAGACCCATTCGTTGAAGTCGGCGGAACAGATGGAGAGGCAGTAGCGATCCACCAGTGGCGGAATGCGCATGGCTGATTTGCCTCCATAGCTGAGTCCGTAGAAGGCGATGCGTTCCGGGTCGACGAAGGACTGAGCCGCGAGCCAGTCGGTGATCTGCTGATGCTGGGGAATGATGATGGAGAACAGGGTCTTGCCAATGGACTGAGACTTGAATTGTTGTAACCGGAAGCGATCAAAGTATTTGTAGCCATTCTGCGGTGCGAAGGTGATGAAGCCCTGCTCGGCCAATCGGGTGGCGAAGGCGGAATAGGCGTTGTGTTTCGCCTCTCCGATCACGTCCTGAGGCGTGCCTTCGAGTCCATGCTGACAGACGACGACGGGGCGTTTCTCGCCGGCCGCGAGGTCCAGATCTTTCGGTAGCGTCAGGATGCCATAGGCGAAGACGCCAGGCAGCACATCCAGCACGACTTCGTAGCTGATGGTTTTGGGACCTTCCTGATACTTCCGGCTGCGAGGATTGTAGGGAACTCGCTCGATCTCGAAATCACCGATGACCTCGGTGCGAAAAATATCCCGATAGGATTCGATGGACTCGGCGAAGGCGTCAAGATTGTCGGTTTTCAGATCTTTGAAAAACGTCTGCCTATCCTGATGAGATTGGATCAAAGCTCGTTGATTGAACCGATCAATCTCTGTCATCTGATCGGCGTGACGCTGGGCGATGTGGTCGAGACCTTCCGGATCGTCATAGACCTTCTTGAAGGCGATGGGAGTCTTGAGCCTGTTGCCGGGTTCAATGCCCAGTCCCCTGGTGAATGTTTCGAGTGCTGAGGTGCCGACCGCCTGTTCGCTGGTGATGGCGGTGAGGTTGGCATCGACGCCAGCGATTTGCTGTAGGCGTTCGAGTTCGTGGGTCACGCCTTCCGGTGATGGCACAGAAAATCGCCCGGGCTTTCCGTTGGGCTGAGAGTGAACCTCGATGATTTCGGGTTCGCCTTTTTCATCGGGGCGAAAGACGAAATTGGGATAGACTCCCGATTCGATCACCAGCGGGCGGGGAGCCACGAGAGAGGCGATTTCGGCATCGCCAAAAGTGGACAGCAACCCGTGGATGTTGTGTTCGGCCGGCTCGCTCCAGAGCCTTTCGCGCGGCCCGAAATAGCCGCAGACACCGGTGCCTTCGATCCTCGTATCGAGGGCGCCCGCATAGAGAGCCAGCAGGCCGCCCTCGCCCCATCCGATTACTCCCAGAGGACGGTCTTTCGCTTTTCCTTGAGTAGCGATCAAGCCATCGACACCGGCGAGCACCTTGTGCAATTCGTAACCCAGCAGGTGGCGACCGAGGATAAAGGCCGGGCGATGCAGCCACTCGCGGTTGGTCATCTTGTAGGTGTTCTCGTTCCGATTGATCAACATGGGTACTAGCACTCGGCAACCGGACTGGGCCAGTAGGAGAGCATAGGGAGAGGTGTCCGAATCTCCCTCGGTGAGTCCCGCGATTTCTTCCGGTGTCTGGTCGGCGTCGGGAATGGCGATGACGTCGGCAAGGATGAGGTGATCTTTCCCCTCCGGTTCCAGCAGGAGTCCTTCGCCGTGAATGCCATCGATAGCTTCCCAGCGGACCTGATAGATGACCAGGCCTTCGGCGACTGCCTTCTGGGCCTTTTGCACGCTGTAATATTCAAATCGCACGGATTCCGAGCGGGCATCGCGATCCATTCCCAACAATTTCGCCAACTCGGTGCGTCGGTCCTCGGCCTGGTAGGTCCCGATTTTCCAGAGGGCGTCGCGGGTGCCTTCGGCGGCGGCGAGCTGCTGATCGAGAAAGGCGTCGTTGGCAAGAACGAGTTGATGGCTCAGATCTCCCTTTTCGGTCAGCTTCTCCGTGCCGGGAAGAGGACTGGCATTAGCGGCTGGTTTCAGCACGGGCCACTCAGGTGCGGGTTCCTGAGCGAAGACGGAAAGGCAGGGGAGAGTGGTGAGAAGGAGAAGAACCGTCAATGGTTTCATCCTGTCATGACATCAGGTTTGGCGGCGTGAGGCAAAGCCGGAACGATACGTGACAAGGCCATGCCGGAGAACGGGCAGAGATCGACAGGGCGCGGGGTGTCTGCTAGGAAGGTGATTGGCATGCGTCTGTTTCCCCTTTTTTTCATCTGGATGGCCACCGTGATCTCGGCGGCCGCCGCCGATCGTCCGAATGTGTTGTTCATCGCGGTCGATGATCTCAATACCCGGCTTTCTTGCTACGGGGTTGAGCACATTCATTCGCCGAATATCGATACCTTGGCGGCTCGCGGGGTGCGGTTTGATCGGGCCTATTGCCAGTATCCCTCCTGCGGCCCCAGCCGGGCCTCGGTGCTGACGGGGCTGCGTCCGGATACGACTCGGGTGACCCACAATCGCTTTCACTTCCGCGATTTCCTGCCCGATGCGGTGACGCTGCCGCAACTCTTTCGCCAGCAGGACTATCATGTCGCCAGAGTCGGCAAGATCTTCCATCAATCCAATCCAACTGACATCGGCACGAGCGGTCCCGATGATCCGGCATCGTGGGACGAAGTCGTCAATCCTCGGGGACGGGACAAGGACGAGGAGGATCTCCTCACTGTCTATACCCCCGACCTCCCGTTGCCGGATCAGATGGCCTATTTGAAGGCGGAAGGTGAGGACAGTGAGCAGACCGATGGAAAAGTGGTCGACGAAACCATTCGTCTGCTGAAATCCCATCGCGATCGGCCTTTCTTCATCGCGGCGGGTCTCTATCGACCGCACATTCCCTACATCGCACCTCGGCGATATTTCGATCTTTACGATTTATCGAAGACCCCTTTGCCTGCGATTCCAGCGGGCTATCGCGGACGGGTTCCCGGAGCCGCTCTCGCTTCAACACCGGTCTGGCCAAATTTCGGCACCACGGAACGCGAAGCTCGCGAATGCATCCTCGCCTACGATGCCTGTGTCTCTTTTGTCGATGCTCAGATCGGTCGACTGCTCGCTGCTTTGGACGAACTCGGATTGCGGGAAAACACGCTCATCGTGTTGTGGGGAGATCACGGCTATCACCTCGGCGAGCACGGCCT
>JAGROX010000326.1:3884-10636 GCA_020440025.1 Verrucomicrobiia bacterium | reverse complement strand
CGGCGAAGGGAGAATCCTGTCCGAGTCCCGTCGAGTTCGTCGATATCTATCCCACGGTGGCCGATCTTGCTGGTCTC
This sequence comes from Verrucomicrobiia bacterium, assembly GCA_020440025.1. Lineage (GTDB taxonomy): Bacteria > Verrucomicrobiota > Verrucomicrobiia > Verrucomicrobiales > DEV007 > JAEUHH01. The sequence continues at coordinate 10,559 of JAGROX010000326.1, read as the reverse complement.
ACGCCTCCGGAAAACCTCGAGGGCACGAGTCTCCGAGCCTTGCTGAAAAATCCCAACGCGCCCTGGGATCGGCCCGCCTTTTCACAGGTCGATTTTCGCGAGGTCGCCGGACGCGCGGTCCGCAATCGGCGATGGCGCTATGTCGAGTGGGGAGAGAATGGCTCCCAAGGGATTGAGCTATACGATCAGCAAAACGATCCCACCGAAATGAACAACCTTGCTGCCGAAGCAGGGCACGAGGCGATCGTGCAGGAAATGAAGGCGCTACTCGATCACCAGCGCCGTTCCGAGTAAGGGGCACATCGGCCGGGTCTTCCGGACCCAACAGGGTTAAGTCAGCGACCCAACAGGGTTAAATCCTCATCGGCGCGCCAGAATCAGGCAGGCGTTGGCGGAGTTACGAAGGTAGCCGACACCGAAGTCGATCGATTTGACCGGATGCGGCGAGCGGTCGCGGTAGGCGGCGGCGAGATCGGCCTGATAGTATTCCTGAAAGATGTCGAGCGGCGAGGTGTAGTTGCCGTAGAGCGAGAGACTGAGGCCGCTGCTGTTGAGAAGACGATAGGGAACGCCGGAGGAATCCTGGAGAATCGCGAGGCTGTCGTTCATCACGAAGTTCCGGATCACCGAGAAGTTGTCATGATGCATGAGGTAGCTGGCGCTTTTGACAAAGGTGACGGGAGCTCCCAGCGATTGGACGAAAGTGAACAGCCGCTTGTCGCCGGAGAGGGTGTCGTTGGAGAGATCCTCTTTGAAGTAGTAGAGATTTTTTCCGCCCGCGACGATGTGCCAACCGGGGCACGCGGCACCCTGCGAACGGGAAGTCAGTGCCCCGGATGCGTCGATGCCAACGGGCGTCACCGACTGGATGCTCTGACCGCTTCGCGCGACCATTGACAGGAGCAGGGGAAGGGTGCCTCGAAACGCCGTGGTCTCCAGATCGACCCGCATGTCTTTGGTCACGAAATAGCTGGCTCCTGTGTTCGATTTCAGGGAAGTGGAGAGGCCGTTGAGACCGGTCTGGATCGTTGCGTCGTCCAACACGTCAAAATCGGGGAGTGAATCGGTGCCTTCCAGTCCCACGAGGACGTAGTTCTGAGCGCCTGGGAAAAAGCCTCGGGCGAAGAGGTAATCGGGACCTCCAAACGGATAAAACAGAACGCCGGGGCTGGTGAGTGTGCCCAGCTCGGTTCGGAAGTTGCTGATTTTGGGAAGGTAGCCGCGATCAAAGTAGAGGAAGAGCTGATCCATCCGTTTGGCGTGCGCCTGCCAAGCGGGGGTGGTTCTCAGCGACTCGAGCCGCGCATTGCCTCCGCCGGACATGCCGGCCAGAAAGCGGGCGGTGTCATTCATCCGGGAGTAGTTTCCCAAGATCGGGGGTGGGGCGGCGGACTCTGTCTCCACCGGGGTCGTGAAAGGAGCACATCCGGCGGCGATGAAAACGAACAACGGAAGACAGGCCAGGCGCGTCACGCGCCAGAGTTTGGAGGAGGCGATCATCGTGAGGAGAAAAGAAAGTTAAGTTTCCTTAAGCAATTCTTGCCTCGCAGGCAAGTCCGGTCTTTGCTTATTTGCCAAGATCAGGTATGCCGGATTCCACTATCTCTTCTCCTTCCGCCCGACAAGTCACGCTTCCGGTGGCCATCGCCATCGTGGTCGCGAACATGGTGGGAACCGGGGTTTTCGGTAGCTTGGGATTTCAGGTGGCGGATTTGCCGAGCGGATTTCCGGTGATGTTGCTCTGGGTGTTGGGTGGGATCATTTCGTTTTGTGGCGCGGTCTGTTACGCGGAACTGACGGCGATGATGCCGCGCTCGGGAGGGGAATATCATCTGTTGGGAGAGGCCTGGCATCCGGCGGTTGGATTTCTCTCGGGCTGGGTTTCGGCGACCGTCGGCTTCGCGGCTCCCATTGCGCTGAATGCCGTCCTTTTGGGCAAATACCTCTCGGCGATCTTTGCCTTGCCCTCATGGTTTTTCTCTGTGCCGGTAGTGCTGATCGTGACGGCAATTCATCTGGGCAGTTTGAATCGAATCGGTCGATTTCAGATGTTTTTCACCGGACTCAAGATCGGGCTCATTCTGTTGCTGGCGGGATCGGCTTTTGTGCTGGGCACCCGGCAGGATATTTCCTTTTTGCCAAAGACCGGCGACCTGGATCTGATCATGAAACCGGCCTTCGCCATCTCGTTGGTCTATGTGCTTTATGCCTACGCGGGATGGAATGCGGCAGCCTACATCGCGGGTGAACTGAAAAAGCCGCAACGAACGCTTCCGCTGGCGCTGTTGATCGGGACCGGAATTGTCACGCTGCTTTACGTGATGCTGAACGCGGCCTTTCTCTATGCGACGCCGATCGAGGAAATGGCGGGAAAGCCGGAAGTCGGTTTCGTGGCGGCACAGCAGATTTTCGGCGAGCGGGGCGGGGCCTTGATGGGAATGCTGATCAGTATTGGGCTGGTTTCCACCATCAGTTCGATGACTTGGGCGGGGCCACGGGTGACGGCGATGATGGGCGAAGATTACAGGGCGTTTGCCTGGCTGGCGCGTCGCAATCGATTTGGGGTGCCTGCCTGGGCGGTGGTCGCGCAGGCGGTGATCGTGCTGGTACTGGTGGTGACGGCGAGTTTCGAGCAGTTGATTCAATACATCCAGGCCATCCTCACCCTGTCCTCGCTGTTGACGGTGCTGGCAGTGTTCTGGTTGCGCTACCGTATGCCCGGCGCGCCGCGTCCGTATCGGGCCTGGGGCTATCCGCTGACTCCCGCAGTTTTTGCGCTGATGAGCATCTACGTGTTGGTCTTTCAAGTCAGGGAAAGACCGACCGAAACCGCGTGGGGCTTGATCACCCTGCTGGTCGGATGGTTGGTTTATCTGGGGAGCCGAAAGTTTCAGCCGAAACGCTAAGCTACGAAAACACGCGCCCGGCTTCGGGATAGAGATCGGTCAGCAGTTCCTGCAACAGGGTGGCGACCCAGTCGCGGCGTTTTTTCGCCAACTTGGTGGGGTCATCGGATTTGCCGCGTTTCCAAAAATCGTTGATGGCATCGCGATGTTTTTCCGTCAGTCGAGTGACGAGTTCGGCCCAGTGTTCCGGGTCCTGAGGCGCATCCTGCCAGCGACCGCGACCGCGACCGAAGTGGGCCACGGCGAGGTAGAGCAGCAGGGAAAAACGAACCTGATCGCGAAAGTGAGCCTCGGTCCAGCGGACGGTCTGGGAGTCGCCCTGGGTGAGATTGTAGCCCTTGGCGAGCGCATAACTGGTCGCTCCGCCGAGGATGGCCCCGATGGCGGCTCCGGAACCGAAGGAAATTCCGTGGGAGGCGAGATCGAGGACGACCCCTCCTACCAGTCCGGTGAGCGCGCCACCGCCGATGGAGGCGAGCATTTCGTCGACCTTGCCGCCGGTGGCGGAAAACTGTTCACGGGCGGCTTCGGAGAATTTCCTCGCGGTGGTGCCGTCGATACCGTGCAGGGTGATCAACTGGTTCACAGTGTTTTCGGTGCGTTCGCGCAGCCGCTCATACATCGCCTGTTGGAGGCGATCGAACTCGCCGTGGCGCGCCTCCTTGTCGAGCATCTGCTTTACCCGACCGAGGAAATTGGCATGGAGAAAGGCTTCGTTGTCAGTGACGGATTCGGCAAAAAGCTTGGCGAAGAGATCGACCGATTGACCGAAGACTTCGAGTTGTCCTCGGGTCCAGGCTTCGGTGAGACGTTTGGCGGTTTTCTTCTTTTTGGAATCCTCGATTAACTCGCAGACGAGATCGAGCAGATGGTGCTCCTGCACCCAGCAGCGAGTGAAGGCATCGAGCGTCAGGACGTGTCGGGCGACGGGATAGCGATCGAGAAGCTTGCGAATGGATTCCTCGCGCTCCCGGGCAGCGGCGGGTTCGGGGGAACCGGTCTGATTGAGAACCACGATGACCGGTTTTCCCATCAAGCTGAGAACCTCCATTTCCGCATCCACGTAGCCGACCTGCTCCGGTTTTTGCGACATGTCGACGACATAGAGGACGATGTCGGCGTGATTCTGAACGTTGCGGAGCGCTTCCTGACTATGAAACAGGGAGGCGTCCTGATGTCGATCCCAGATCTGGTGCATCATCCAGCCGATGGGATTTTTCTGCTGACGCAATCGCTCGGACAGCTTGGCCAGATTGGCCCCGAAACCGGGCGTGTCCCAAAGCTCGAGGGTGGCGGATTCGTCATCCGTCTGGATGAGAGGGTAGACCTTTGACTCGACCGTAACATGAGCGCGGTCGGCGATTTCTCCGACATCCTGACGCAACAAGGTGCGCAGCAAGGTGGTCTTGCCGGCGTTGGTGTGTGAGATGAGACTGAGAACGACGGTGTCGGGCATCCGGGAAAGGTGAGGAATCGGGAATTAGGAAGCGGGATCCAGGGCTGGGAAGACGGTGATCTCGTCGCGCAGAGGACCGGCGACGGCGCGCCAGGCATCGAGTCGCTGCTGACGGCGATCGGCAAAATCGGCGAGGTTCCGGCGGGCGTCATCAAAGCCTTCGGCATCGAGACAGACATGGAGACGGGTTTCGCTATCGATCTCGCTGAATGCCTTGCGGGTGGAGCGAATGAAATCGCCATGGGTTTCTTCCTCCGGGGTGACGGCAAAGTCAAAACAGAGGACGAGGTGGGCAGGGAGTTTCTCGGGTTCGGTGACGAGCTGAGCCGCAGCTTCTGTTTCGCTGCCCAGCTTGACGATGGGGCGCCAGTCCAGTTTCACGGGAACGCCGAGTTGGCGTTCGAGTTGGCGCTGCAGAGTGGCCTCGGCGGTGGGCGAGAGCTGATGGCAATAAGGCACGGCTCCGGTGATCAAGGCGGTGCCAAGCGCTTCGGCGATGAGTCGATCGAAGTAGAGTCCGGCACCGGGCAGCGAGCGGGGATCGATCGCGGATTGTGAGCGCCTGGCCTGAAAGCTGTGCCATGTCGCCAACAGCAGCCGGGGAATCACCACAAAGAGTCCGATGGTCACGGCGTAGAGGTGAATCCACTGAGCGGCGTTCTCTCCGGCGACCAGCGGAAGGTCCGCGGTGCGGTGCAGTGGGGTTACGTCGGGAATCCCGATGCCGCTGATGGCCGAGGCGGGGCCGAGGATGAAGCCGAGCAGGGCTTGGAGGGACTCCGAGGTGAAGAAGGTGCTTTCCCAGTAGGCGCGGTATTCGTTGGCCGCTCCCTTGGCATACATCCCCACCACGGCGGCGATGGCGAGCAGGGCGGCGGCGAGATGGAGCGCTCCATGCAGGCGAAGCGTCACCACGGGTTCGGTGAGTCGTCGCCAGCGTCGTTGGAAATCGGAAAGGCCTTGTCGCAGAGCGGCGGGGACTTTGGGATCGGAATCATCTCGCCCCAGCTGGGCCGGAAGAGATTCGGCTCCCTCGGCGAAGCGGGTCAGGAACCCGGCGGAGCTTTCGTCGCTGCCATCGGATGAAGCAGCATGGCGTCGTCGGTTCAGTCCGCCAATGGTCTCGGCCAGATAGATGAAAAAATTCCATCCGAGAATACCGAGCAATGGAAACGAGAGGATATTGACCAGCTTTTCCGATCCGAGTGCCTGAGTGAACCAACCGATGAGGATGGCGATGACGAGCAGGGCCGGGACGAGGTAACGCAGTCGATGCGATGGTGGGACAACGGATCGTAGAAAGGGAAAATGAGCGACGAGGTGATCGACCAGCAATTCGGCGCGCGCCGCGAAGAAGCGCTCCTTCTCCGCGTCGCCCGATTCCCGGGTCAGTGATCGAGCGGCTTCCCGGGTTGCGTCACCGCGCAGAGTCGCGGGCAGGATCTCGGAATCGGCGTCAGCCTTTTCGAGAGTCTGGATCAGCAGGATGCGCCGGAGAGTGGCAGGTCGCATGGGCGGGAGGTCAGGGGGGGGCGGAGTCGTTGGATTGGGGACGGGTAACTAAAGGGCGGATTGCTGGCGACTCCACGGAAAAATCATTCGTGTCATGGCTCGGCAATTTCGTTGGTGAGAAGTCGGGAACCGCGTTTAGTGAGGGCGCGTGAGTCTTGCTCCTCAAAACAGTTCCCATATTTCGCCCCGCCACCTCGTTGGTCTTGTCATCGGGGCGCTCTTCATCGCCTTCGCCCCGATCTTCGCGGTGTTGAGCGTGCGGCTCGGCGGTGTGGGCATGTGGGATGCGGCCTTTTGGCGGGTTTTTCTGGGCGCGGTGGCGCTGGGATTGTTACTTGGATGGCAACGCACTCCGATCTTCGGAGGCCAAGGCATCAAAACTGACGCCGGACGATTTCATGGCTGGATTTGGGTGCCGGGAATCATTTTCGCAGGAGATTTCTGGGCCTGGCATTGGTCGTTTGAAAATACTTCGGTGGCCAACGCGACCTTGCTGGCCAATGTCGCGATTCTGATCGTGACCTTGTTTGCGTGGCTGGTCTGGAAAGAAAAACTCAGCCGTCGTTTCGTGGGAGGAGCGACGGTCGCCTTTGCCGGGGTGGTGTTGCTGATGCTGAGTTCGGCCAAGCGGGTGCCGCCGACGGATGGTGATCCCGTGTTTGGTGACATGCTGGCGCTGCTGACGGCCTGTTTTTACGCCAGCTATCAACTCACGATGAAGCGCTACCGTCGTCAACGTTCGGCGCCGGTGTTGATGTTTTGGGCCAGTGCGGTCGCATCGGTCTGCCTGTTTCCGCTGGC
>JAGROX010000326.1:0-3875 GCA_020440025.1 Verrucomicrobiia bacterium | reverse complement strand
CATCACGATCCTTTCTGGCCGTCCGGCGGATTCTCCGGGTGGTGGCCACTGATCGGTCTGGGAGTGCTGTCGCACGCCTGTGGGCAGGGATTGATCGCCTATGGTCTCGGCGGAGTTCCGGCCAGCCTGGCGTCAGTCGTCCTGTTGGTGCAACCCGTGTGCACCGCGTTGTTGGGAGCGGTCATCCTCGGGCAACCGCTGGTTTTTTGGCAGGTCATCGGCGGGACCGCGGTGGTCGCGGGCCTCTTCCTTGCCATCCGTGGGCAGGTCGCGATTGCTAGGCGAGACCGAGCGGCATCAGCAGCCGGTCAGTGAACCACTCGTCGAGGCCCGGTTGTTCCAAAGTGCGGGGCAACACGTAGAGCGTCACCGTGGCCATGATCAGGCCGATGCCGAGCCCCACCATGACGATGCCAAAACCGGAGCCGCCCGAGGTTCCGTAGTCTCCCCCGATTCGATTGCTGATGATGGCGATCAAGGCCACCACGGAACCGACGAGGACCGCGCTGTGAATCATCGGCGCTACCGGCGAATCACCCAAGCCGATCGAGATGCCTCGGAGCATGAAGGCCGCGGAGGCTCCAATGATGATGACGTAGAGCACGCAGATGCTGAAAGTGATCGTAGCCCGACGCAGCATTTTCTGTCCATTCACCATGGAGACCGAAAACCAGAAGGCCAGAAAGGCGCCGAGCAGGGTCCCGAGGGCAGGCGAGACGAGGGCCGAAGCGACTGTGAGCGAGGCGCCCTTGGGCGGTTGATAGCCGCGAATTGTGGTGATGAACACGGGCGAAGTCAGCCACTTCAGCTTGCTGAGGGCAGTGAGATCTCGCGGAGCGATGTGGGCCGTGCTGCCTTCCTTGTTCTGCAAGGTGATGATGCGATTCTGCAGACTGTAGCCGACGATCGAGGCCTCCACCGTGCCGCCGGTTGCCAGTTCCCACGTCTGAATAGCGGGAGGATCAGCCTTCTCTTTTGCCCTCTGCGAGGGGGCGATGGAGGCAATCGCCGAGAGCGGATTGAGAGACAAGACGCCCAGCGCCAAGGCGACGATGGTCGCCTGAGAGAGACGTGGGAGAAAGATTCTCATGGGATGAAACAAAAGGATTCACCGGAAAATAATATGGAAATTATAATATGGCCAGTTTATTCCTTAGGAAGTAGGCCCACGGGAATCATAATTTTCTCGTTGATCACCGATTCGAAATCAAAGGATTGCGACGTTCTCTGGATGGTGATGATGGTGAGGGCGAGAAAGAAAAAAGCGCCAAAAACATGGACGACGAGCAATTTCAGGCCCTCCCAAGTCGTGGTTTTGTAGATGGCGCTGACATAAACGGACAGTAGTCCCGCGCAGATAATCGCCCCCAAAATGAGGACCCCGCCCGCCGATCCGGAGCTGCGAGACGAGAGGACGAGATAGAAACTCATGAGAAATCCTCCCAACAGCGCCGACCCAAACCACCCCGCCAGGGCCAGCAGGGGATTGCCGTTTTTCAGCAGCACCAGGGCGCAGAGATAGAAACTGATGAGGAGAAAAATGACCGGTCCCGTCACCGCCACGACCAAAAATCGCGACTGCTCCGGGGTCCATTCGTCCTTGGGAAAGCTCCGCGAGAAAATCGGGGACACCAGCAGTCGCCAGCGCGAGTCCGTGGAAAGTTCCTCCGCCGGAATGGAACGCAGCTTGCCGTCTTCGTCCTGAAAAACCGCGACCTTCTCCGTGAAATCAAACTGATGCAATTCTCCCGCCACCGCTTGCCCGTTGCGCTCGGTCCATCCGCTGTCGGCTTGGGTCGCGACGGGAAAAAGCGTCAGGAGCAGAACGGCCAACCCGACCCAAAACAGCCCAGATGCGGGAAAGGTCGGAGTAGAGAGGTGCCGCATGAAGGATGGGGAAAAAATCTTCGGGCAGCCGGGCGGTCGTTTGGCAATCATCAGTCGTCGGTTTCCGATCGCGGATCGCGGTTGAGGAGTTCATGAAGCGCCGCCCCGGTCGGTTTGTTCTGATACAGCACCGCGTAGATCTGATCGATGATGGGCGTGCGGACATTCATCTTGCGCGCCAGTTCATAGACGCTCTTGGCATTGGGCACGCCCTCGGCCACTTGATTCATCGAGGCGATGGCTTCCTCCAGCGTCTTGCCTTCGCCGAGCAGTCGCCCGACGCGGTTGTTGCGACTGTGAACGCTGTAGCAGGTGACGATCAGATCGCCGACCCCACTGAGACCGCGCAGCGTCTCGGGTTTGGCTCCCAGGGCTTCGCCAATGCGAGTCATTTCACCGAGTCCGCGAGTCACCATGCCGGCCTTGGCATTGTCACCCAGACCGAGCCCATCCACGATGCCGGCCGCAATGGCGAACACGTTCTTCACCACGCTGCCGATCTCGATGCCGATGATGTCGTCGCTCGTGTAGGTGCGAAACCACGGAAGCGTGAAGACTTCCTGAATGCGGGTGGCCGTGGCCTCATCCGCGCACCCGATCACCGCAGCAGTGGCGACCCGACGGGCGACTTCCTCCGCGTGGGTCGGGCCGGAGAGTACCGCCACCGGATTGTTTGGCATGATCTCGCGGATCAACTCATGCATCAGCTCGCCCGTCTCCGGATCCAGTCCCTTGGTGCAGGTGAGCAGGATGGCGTCCTCCGGCAGCCCCGCATCGCGCAGTTGGCCGAGAACGAGGCGGGCGACTTTCGATGGCACCACCAGCAGGATGAGGGGGCAATCGATCAGTTGAGCGATGTCCAGCGTGGCGCTGACATTCTCCGGCAGCGACACCCCCGGGAGATATTTCTCGTTGCGGTGGCGAGTGTTGATCTCCTCGGCGATTTCCGCTTCGTTGCCGAAAAGCGTCACGTCCAATCCCCGTTCACCCAGGGCGATGGAGAGGGCGGTTCCCCAGCTTCCGGCTCCCAATACGGCGGCTTTTTTGATCATGATCGATGGAAAGAAAAATGGGTTGAGGTCTAGGATGCCGATTCGTCCGAGGACGAGGCACCTTCACGCTTCTTGCGCGGTTCAAAACGGCTCTCGGTTCCTTCCCGCAATCGTTTCAGATTGGATCGATGACGCCAAGTGGCCATCACGGCGAGGAAGAGAGTGAAAACCAACAAAGGCCAGTCCCATTGCCCGGCGCGCCAGGCCTGAATCGCCGCCGTGACCGGTAGCGACACCGCCGCCACGATGGACGCGATGGAAACGTAGCGCGTGATCGCAAAACTCAGTCCCCACAGCAGCAGCGCGATGGCCAGCGGAATCGGAATCAGCGGGGCGATGGCACCCGCCGAGGTGGCGATGCCCTTGCCGCCTTTGAAACCGAGCCAGAACGTGTAGTTGTGCCCCAGGATCGTGGCCACCGCCGCCAGAATCGGCACCAGCGAATGGTCCGGACCGACCACCTGCTGAGTGATGATCACCGGGACCAGCCCTTTGAGCACATCGAGCACCAGCGTGGTGATCCCGATCGGTTTGCCCAGCACCCGGAGAACATTGGTCGCTCCGATGTTGCCGCTGCCATGTTCGCGGATGTCGATGCCCTTGAGTTTCCCCGCCAGAAAACCGAACGGCGTCGATCCGATGAGCCAGGCCAGCAGGATCGTCCACCAGGCCGACGGCAACGCGGACTCAGCAACGCCCGCGCCGGTCGTCGCGGCCGCAAGCGTGCAGAGAGATTGGGAAAACGGAAGAAGCCAGGGGCCAGTCATCGGGTCGAATTGTGTGGCAAGGCGAGCCGTCTGTCCAGCGAGGGAATGGATGAAAATGGGAGGCGAAAGAGACAATTCAGAAGTGGAGTGGCGATTCTCAGAATGCTCAGAGCACTAGTGCTCTGACCGCGTTCATTTGATAAGAAAATGTCAAATTTTAGCTTGTACT
>JAGROX010000325.1:3727-4059 GCA_020440025.1 Verrucomicrobiia bacterium | reverse complement strand
CCCGACAACATCCCGGCGCTGATGGCCGCCTATGATCTGTTCGCGAGTGTCGGCAAAACGGAACAGGCCGACAAGATGCTGACCATGGTCAACGACGCGGCCCTGAAACTGAAACGCGACGAGCGCGGCGGTCTCACCAAGGTGGCCCTCGGTCGCGCCGCGTTGGCCCTGGGCGCGGATCCGCAGACGGTGCTGAAGCAGTATTTTGATCCGGTCAAAGCGCAGAAGCCCAAGAACAAGGACGACATTCCCTCGGGGCTCGTCGAGGCGCACATCGCCTCCGGCCAGCTCGCTCTCGACAAGTCCGACTACCAACGCGCCGGTCAGGAATT
>JAGROX010000325.1:0-3622 GCA_020440025.1 Verrucomicrobiia bacterium | reverse complement strand
CTGGAGCGCGCTCTGGAGGCCAATCCGATTCACATTCCCAGTCTCCTGATGCAGGCGGAAATGGCCATCAACTCGGAAGCCTACGACGTCGCGGAGGAGCGCATTCGACTCGCCCAATCGGTCAATCCCAAGCATCCCCTCTCCTGGGCCTACCAGGCAGTGATCGACAACTTGGCCAAGGCCGACGCGGATGCTTTTGCCACGTCGCGAGAACAGGGACTCGAAATTTGGGCGAAAAATCCCGAGGTCGATCACGTCATCGGTAGGGTGTTGTCGCGCAACTATCGCTTTCAGGAAGGGGCGGAACGCCAGCGGGCTTCGCTCGAGATGGCTCCCAACTATCTCCCGGCAAAACTCCAGCTCGCCAACGACCTGATGCGGCTCGGCGATGAGGACGGTGCCTTTGCCTTGGCTGACGAAGTCGGCGAAGCCGATCCCTACAATGTGCTCGCCTTCAATCTGACAAAATTGCGCGAGGAGATCGCGGGATTTCAGACCCTGCAATCGGCGGACTTCACGATTCGGATGCCCGCCAACGAAGCGGAGATCTACGGCGACCGGGCCATGGAATTGCTGACGGAGGCCAAGCAGGTGCTGGGCGCGAAATACGGATTGGAACTGGATCACCCCGTGCTGGTGGAATTTTTTCCCAGCCAGCAAGACTTCGCCATTCGCACGTTCGGCAACCTCGGCGGCGGCGGGATTCTCGGTGCCTGTTTTGGCACAGTCGTCACGATGAACAGTCCCGGCGGCTTGGCCCACGCCCGCAACAATTGGGAGGCAACGCTCTGGCACGAGTTTTGCCATGTGGTCACGCTCTCGGTGACCCACAACAAGATGCCCCGCTGGTTGAGCGAGGGCATTTCGGTTTACGAGGAAATGCAGCGGAATCCGGCCTGGGGTCAGCGGATGACACCGAACTATCGTCGCATGATTCTGGAGGAGGATGCCATCACTCCCATCAGCGAACTCAGCAGCGCCTTCATCGCTCCCGAGAGCGGCGAACATCTCATGTTCGCCTATTACCAGTCGATGTTGGTGGTGGAGTATCTCATCGAAAATTTTGGGATGGAGAACTTTCAGAAAATCCTCACCGACCTGGGCGAAGGCGTGCTGATCAACGAAGCCATCGCCAGCCACACCAAGGATCTGACTCCCCTGGAAGCCGCCTTCGATGAACACGTCATCGACCTCGCCGAAAACCTCGCCCCGGGAGTCGACTGGACTCGCCCCTCGCCTGATGAGATCGATCCCAAAGATTCGCTCGCGGTGGAGGTTTTTGCGAAAGCGAATCGGAAGAACCTCTGGGCCTGGCAGACCCACACCCTGCAACTCCTCGCCCAGGAAAAATGGGATGAAGCCATCGCGGCTGCCGACCATTACATTTCCCTGTATCCTGAGAATACCGAAAGCGGGGGCGGCTATCTTCTCAAGGCCCGCGCCTATCACGCGAAAAACGACCGCAGAAAGGAGATCGAAACCCTGCGTCAGTTGGCGTCCCTTTCCGCCGAGGCCTACACCGTCTACACCAAGCTGCTCGACCTCGAACTGGAAAACAGCGAATGGAATGAACTGCTGACGACCACCAATCGGACGACCGCGATCAATCCATTTCTCAAACATGCCCACTACTGCCAGGGCTGCGCTCACGAGGCCCGCGAGGAAAACAACGAGGCAGTGCTGTCATTTGAAAAACTGCTTTCCCTTAAACCGGTGAACCCCAGCGAGGTCCGCTTTCGCCTCGCGCGGTTGCTGAAACCCGAGGACGCCGAGCGCTCCAAGCGCTACCTGCTGGATTCCCTCGCCGAAGCCCCTCGCTATCGCGATGCGCATGCCTTGTTGCTGAGTTTTCACGAAAAGGTAAGCCCGGAGACGCCGAAATCCGCACCGGCACCATCGCCTGAACCTTCCCCACCTGCTCCGGACAAGCCATCCGAACCGGCACCACCTCAATGAACTTCGCCGCTTCCAGCCCCTTCTTCCGTCGCGGCGCACTGCTCATGCTCGCGCTGGCGGCTCCTTTGTTTTTGCTTTCTCAGGACAGTGGCAACGCGGTCAAGCCGACTTGGTTCGGCATCGACGACGGCGAAGTCCCCAACGACCCCCGGGATTGGGGACGCGGCCAGCACTACGATTTTCCCACTTGGGAAGTCAGTCAGGAGTTACCCAACGATGTCTTCACCTTTGCCCGCCTGCGCTACAACTCCGGCACCTGGATGGGACAACGCTCGAAGTGGTTGATCGATTACCCGGACAGTGACCTGAATTTTTCCTATCGCCTACAGCAACTGACTTCCTTGGAGATCAATCCCTTTGCCGCCGTGGTCGACATTGATCCCGAACAGATGCGGCACTACCCGTTCATCTACATGATCGAGCCCGGCGATATCTGGATCACCGACGAGCAGGCTGCGATCATCCGCGATTATCTGCTCAACGGTGGCTTCATCATGGTCGACGATTTCTGGGGCATCTATGAGTGGAACGGTTTTTACCGGGCACTGAAGCAGATCTTCCCCGACCGCGAACCGATCGACCTGGAACTGGATCACCCCATTTTTCACGCCGTCTTCGATCTCGACCTGAAACCACAAATCCCCGCCGTCGGCATGGCGCTGATGGGCAAGGAGCAGGGCATCACCTACGAATGGAACAAACCCGGCTCAGAGACCCCACACTACCGCGCCGTCTACGACGACAACGGCCGCATCTGCATGATCATCTGCTGGAACACTGACCTCGGCGACGGCTGGGAAGAAGAGGGAACGGACCCTTGGTTCTTCAAGGAGTTCTCGGAGAAGTATGCTTATCCCTTGGGGATTAATATTATTTTCTATGTGATGACGCATTGAGGAAAAGGAAGCGGGAATCAGGAATTGGGATTCAGGGCTTGCCTGGAGCAGAAAACTTCAAGGAACATCAAGACGGTGACGAAAATTCAATCGTATCAAGATCTGAAAGTCTGGAATCTGGGAATGGATCTCGCAGTAGAGTTGTATCAAATCTCCAAAGCGTTTCCGGCGGAAGAAAGATTCGGCCTGACGTCTCAGATCCGAAAGTCGGCCGTTTCCGTCCCTTCCAACATCGCCGAAGGACACGCTCGAAGCTCCACTGGCGACTACATCCGATTTCTCAAAATCAGCAAAGCGTCCTTGGCCGAATTGGAAACCCAAGCCATCCTTTCCCAGCGCCTCGGCTATGTTGACCGTGAAACCATCACGCCCTTTCTCGACCAGATCAGAACGCTCGGTCGCATGCTGAATTCTCTCATTTCCAAACTGAATCCCGATTCCTGATTCCCAACTCCTCAATCATTTCCCAATTCCTCGATCCTTTCCCATGACCTCACCCACTCCTGAAACCGCACCCACTCCCGACTTTGAACTCGAACGGGAGATGACCGAAAAACTCAAGGATGCCCGCAAGCAGATCGGCAGCGAACTGGCCAAGGTCATTGTGGGCCAGGAAGGGGTCGTCGACCAATTGCTGGTGGCCTTGCTCTCCGGTGGCCATTGCCTCATTACCGGCGCACCGGGACTGGCGAAGACCTTGCTGGTGTCGACCCTGGCCAAGGTGTTCGATCTCCGGTTCCACCGGATTCAGTTCACTCCCGACCTGATGC
>JAGROX010000324.1 GCA_020440025.1 Verrucomicrobiia bacterium | reverse complement strand
GGCCGCGCCCGCCTCGCGGACGTGGGCGACTATGGGGTGACCGAGTCGCTGCTCGACGAATTGGCTGAGCGGAGCGATGCCTACCGCGCCGAGTTGGCTGCCCCCCGCGCCGCCATCAACACCCGCAAAGCCGCCACCGCCGGCCTGAGCACCCACATCGCCGCCGCCAGCAAGGTGCTCCGCACCCGGATGGACCGGCTGATGCCCCTGCTCGCGGCCGCTCATCCCGCCTTCGGGACCGATTACCGGAACTCCCGGATCCTGGTGGACTCCGGCGGCCGGAAGCGCGCCAAGCAGCAGGGCGATTCATGACGGATGGGAACCAACGCTAAGGACCGGGCGTCCCGACCCGCCGTTCCAAAAACGGCACCCCACCCAAGGCATCCAGCGGGCTGCGGGTTCCGCAATGGCTCAGGCCCGCCGCGACATGGGTATAGATCATCGTTGTCGAGACATCGGCGTGCCCCAGCAGCTCCTGGAGAGTGCGTATGTCGGTGCCGGTTTCCAGCAAGTGGGTTGCGAAACTGTGGCGGAGAGCGTGGCTGGTGACGCGCTTCTCGATTCCCGCCTGTCTCACGGCTTGGCGAATGGCATTGCCGTAGCTGCCCGGATGCAAATGATGTCGCCGCTCGATGCCGCTGTCCGGATCGACCGACAACTTTTCGGAGGGGAACAGCCACATCCATTGCCATTGCTCGCCCGCCTTGGGCCATTTCCGACCCAGGGCTTTCGGCAGCGCGACTCCGGGCACCCCTTGCTCCCGGTCTCTGTCGTGGATCTCTTTCACTCGTTTTTTCCAATCCACCAACTCCCGAGCTACTGCCTGGGGAAGCATCGTCACCCGGTCATGATCTCCCTTGCCACCCCGCACGGTCACCTGAAGCCGTTCCAGATCCACGTCCTTGATGCGCAGGTTCACTAGTTCGCTGATCCTTAAGCCGCTCCCATACTGGAGTTTGGCGGCCAACTGACAGGAGGCCGGGAGATGCTCCAGAAGCGCGGCGATCTCAGACAAATCCAGCACGATGGGAATCCGTTTCGGAGTGCGGCGGAACTTCACTCCCAGATCGATTTCTTCCATCGCACAGACCTCTTTATAAAAAAAGGCCAGGGCGTTGAGCGCTTGTTTTTGGGTGGCGAAACTGACCTTGCCCCCGCTGACCAGATCCGCGAGAAAGTCCCGGGCTCGACCGGGATCCATGACCGCCCGTTCCCCGCCGTCTCCTCCGGTGACCCACCTGGCGAAGCGGCCCGCCCATCCCGCATAGGCCCGTCGGGTGGCCAGCGCCAGCCCTCGTTGGGCACCCTTGCGATCGACGGCGGTCCGCACCCGCTCGGCTACCGTGAGCGTCTTCACCTGGTTCTTCTCCGCCCACCCCAGCCATTCCAAGTACCAGCGGAACGCCTCGGCCCACTGATCCAACTGCCACTGCTCGCGGGACTTGGCTACGATCTGGGTTTTCCAGAAAACCCTTGCGGCCTCCACGCCCGGCGGTCGCTCCGCCGAAAGACGCCAGTTTTCATACCAGGCGAGAACGAAAGCGAACCCGCTTTTCTCCAAGGGCTTCAGATCACGCGAAGCGTTCAAATCTGAACTCCAGGGAAAAACCGTGTCTTTTTGAGCCGTGTTCATAGAAACACTAAAACACTCCATCTTGGGAACGTATCAAGAAAAAAATGAATGATTCGGTTTCGTTAATGTTTCTGAATTCCTGAAGAAGAGGAGGCAAGCCGACTGATATCAGTTTGATTTGGAAAATTGAGAAACCGAGGAGAATGAATCAATTTTAGCGCCCTGGAGCGGGTGCCAAAAACGACGCGTAAACCCTTGACAGCCTGAAGGAAATCACACATTCTGAGTCCCTGCATCCCATGCTATTTCGGCAGGTTGATATCGATATCACGATGCAAAATTAATACTGTTAGTGCAAAGAAATGACATTTTTGCAGACTCCAGCACGAATATCGGAGACGCTAGAAGCGCTCTGCGAAAAGGTATCCCCAGGGAATAAACCGGAATTCATTGAGGTAGAACCGAATCCCAAATTTATCCCTGACAATTGCTATCCCAACGTGGAGGAGCTTGTTGCTGCCAATGGTGGATCATCGGAGTTTGGATGGGCGATCTACGAATGGCCCCGGGTCTGGTTTGAGTTCCAACACCATGCCGTATGGCGTGATCCAGACGGCAAACTCCGCGATCAAACACCAAGGGCCGACAATGAATCTGTTGCGCTCTTTCTCCCCGCAGATGTCCCTTACAGTGGAGATCATATCGATACGCAATGGTTTCCCGCGTCTGATTCGACCGAAATTTTGCGGATAACTGAGATCCAAAAGGAGATTAATGATTTGAAAGCAGCGTATTTCAACAAAGTTGGTTTTACCTCGACGATGGACGACGAGTCAGCGAAGCCGGTGATAGCTCTTGAGCACGAGAAGGCTCAAATTCTCGCGATGATGAACTATATGCCGTCGCGCAATGATCTTTGCCCCTGTATGAGCCGAAAGAAATTCAAGCATTGTCACGGGCGGTAGCACCCAAAATGCGGCACTAACAAGTCGGAGATCGCAAGCC
The DNA here is from genome assembly GCA_020440025.1 of Verrucomicrobiia bacterium. GTDB lineage: Bacteria > Verrucomicrobiota > Verrucomicrobiia > Verrucomicrobiales > DEV007 > JAEUHH01. Next base: position 1,786 of record JAGROX010000324.1, on the reverse strand, counting down.
CAATCCCGCGGCGAGTTGATTGACTTTCCTGATTCGAATCTTTAACCTCCAAGCGAGGCCGCGCCCACGGATTGGGCTGCGATTCCTCAGACGTTCGCCTGAAAGAATCGCTAAACGTAGATGACCGAATTCCTTCAAGGCCTACTCACTCCTGTTATCGCCGTCGTGGCGACATTCATAGCCTACCAGCAGTATCGGCTCAGAAAAGATGAGCGGGAACGCGACATGTATGATCGCAGGCTCGCTGTGTATCAAAAGGTTGTCAGCGTTATTCACAATGTCCGTGCATCTGAGCCCATGAACACAAAAGATGCTCTGGATTGGCGCCATTCTCTCTCTGAAGCCGATTTCCTTTTCGGTAAGGAAGTCCATGAATTGATCGGTGAACTTTATGAGTCCGTTTTGGAGTGGGTCGAGTTGACCGAGCCTGAAAAGATCTCCGGCAAACGCCGAGAAGTAAAAGTCGATGAGTGGAATCTAGAGTGTGGTCGAGTCGTTGAAGATTTCGAGAACTTCGAATATCCAGTCAGCCAAATCTTTTCGGCATACCTACACCCAGGTCGTGCGCCTTTCTGGAAGAGAAAGCGCAAGAGTTTGAGTCAGCTCAGAAAAATACTTAAAAAGCAGAACCTAGACGAAGAATCCCGAAGAGCGCTCTCCGACGAACGGGATAGAGCGAAAGGCACCGATCCCGATCAGGACATTCCGTTCTGAAACTAGCGGCGAACAAGCCGAGGATACCAAGCCTGATCACGTTTCGAGTTGATTGACTTCCCTGATTCGAATTCCTATTCTGCTATCGAGACCGCGCTGCCTGATCAGGCGGGCATCTCTAAAACGTTCGCCTGAAAATCGATGCTAAACGAGAAGATCAGATCTGGCTGGCTTCCTTTCGCGCTTCAGACGTTCTTATCTGCTTTTTCGATGCTCGTTGCGTGGTGCGCGCTCGATTGGTATGCCGTGACGCGATCGGATTATCCCGAAAACGTCCACGATGGAGACTTTCTTTTGATTCTTTTGCCTCTGCTGGGCATGGGGGCTATCTTCATCTCTAATCGCGCTTTTCATTTGCGACAGGCACCAGCAACTTTAATCGCGATCACTCTTGCTTCGATCCCCTTAGCCTTCGCGCTGATCTTGTATCTCGGGATTTCTTTCCACCTCTGGATCGGAGGAACGCTCTAGAACACCAATCGGCGAACAAGCCGGTGGACTCAACGGCCACCACGCCAGCAGTTGACGAGATTCTTGATTTCGGCCATCCTGATTACAATCGAGACCTCGCTCCCTTGGTGGCCGCGAGTCACCTCAAACGTTATGTGATGAAAATTGATCCCGTGGACGTGATTGTTGGAGCAGCACTGAGCGTTCCCGGGCGAATCGCTTCAATTATGATCGTGCTCGCGCTAGGAATCGTCGCATCCATGACAACTGCGGAACTCTATTATTCGGCTGTTCGACAGTCGAATACCTTCCGAGGTTTCCTGTTTTCGATTCTCAACCCGCCAAGCTCGGTGGTCACGTGGGCGACGCTGCTTTACACAAGCGTCATTGGCATAGCGGCGTTTCTCACGCTTTATCGCCTTTTCACGACCGGTGATTTTTTGCATCCGCAGTTCACTTTGTTCTCGATAACATTTCTTTACTCTGCAGCGTTAACTAATGGGTTTACCATTGCGTTGGTGATTTATTCCCTGATTCTTGTTGGATACCTCCGAATTCCATTCTTTCGGGAGATTCGTGAGCGGGAGATGGACTGCACATAACCCCAAAGATAGGTTTGGGC
>JAGROX010000323.1:3692-14298 GCA_020440025.1 Verrucomicrobiia bacterium | reverse complement strand
GAATCAGTCGATCTGGTGGTCACCTCTCCACCCTACAATCTCGGAATCTCCTACGGCAGCTACGATGACAGCCGTTCCGAGGAGGAGTATCTCGATTGGACCCGCCAATGGGCCAGTGAAGTAAAGCGAGTGCTGAGAGAGGATGGTGCCCTTTTTCTCAACATCGGTGCCGTTCCGGCCAGTCCCTGGATGCCTCACCTCGCGGTCCTCGCGCTGCGCGACATTTTCAAACTGCAAAACACTATCCATTGGATCAAATCCATCACCGTCCCTGATGCCAACGGCGAGCCCTACTCATCGGGGCACTTCAAGCCCATCAACTCCCAGCGTTTCATCAACGACTGCCACGAGTACGTGTTTCACCTGACGAAAAATGGCAATCTCCCCGTCGACCGAATCGCCCTCGGCGTCCCCTACGCCGACAAGAGCAATATCAGTCGGTGGAAACACACCAGCGGTCGGGACAAACGCTGCCGAGGCAACACGTGGTTCGTTCCCTACGAGACGATCAAGAACCGCTCCAAGGATCGCCCCCATCCCGCCACTTTTCCCTCGCAACTGGCGGAATATTGCATTCGTCTGCATGGGAAAGCGCCCGGCGAAACCACCATGCTGGAGCCCTTTCTCGGCATCGGACACGCCGCCGTCGCCGCCGCCAGATTGGAAGTCAGCCACTTTGTCGGGTTCGAAATCGACGTGGCCTATCTCGCCGCCGCCTGCGAACGCCTCGGCGTGAAACCCGTCACGGATTGAGTCAGTCACGCTGCGGTTTCAGCCCCACCTTGGAACGTTTGCCCGACGCCTTCGCGGATTTTCGATAGCGGGCTGCCGAACGATATCGCTCGGAACCATCCGCCGCACGAATCACGACTTCGATCACAAGGTCATCATCGCCTTCGAGATAGATGTCGAGCCGCAGTCCCGCATCTTCCGAGACGGGGGCCTCTCCGGCCTTGGATTCCTCCCTTGGCGCGCGGAGTTCCAGCCTTTTGCCATCCGCCACCACGGTGGCCACCATGGTAGAGGAAACTCCGAGGGAGTTCTCAAATTCCGCCGTTACCTTTTCGACATCCGCCTCCCAGCGAAATCGCCAGACATACTCCACCCGACGTCCGCCCGCCTGCGTCACTCCGTTCATCACCATCAGCCGGGCCCCTTCTGAAATCGTTGCCTCCCAAGTGTCACGAAACGTCACCGCCGGCTGCAGCGCTCCGTTGGGGGCGATATCAAAAGAGACGCCGACTCCTTCCCAGTTTCCCGCGGTTCGGCGAAAAATCTCATAGTCATCCAGCGAATGGATGTCCCGGGCGGTCGCCAGCGTCAGCGAAAAAAGCAACGCCACGGTAGCGACCCAACAGGGTTTGATCGCCGACTTAACCCTGTTGAATGGAGCGCTCACCGGACCGTGTAATCAAAAACGAACACTTTCTCGAGTTTCGGTTTCAACAGAGACACAAAGGCCTGGTGATCGACATGTGGCAGGTAGACTTCCAGCCCCTTCTTGTCTTTGAAAGTGACTAAGAAGCAATGGGTAAACCCGTCGTTGAGCGGCTCGATATTTTCCGAAATCCCCCATTCGTAGTCAACGATGGTGTCAATCTTGCTCGGGAGTTCACCGAAGGCTTTTTCGATTGCCGCGATATCGGATTTCGAGGTGCCTTCTTTAAATTGAAAACAAACCACATGCCGAAAATGTCCCTGATGCTCGTCCGCTCTCATGGAACCGGCGAACAAGACAGAGGCGACAAGGGCGATCAAGGGGAAAAGTCGAATGGTCATCCCTGAAAGCCTTTGCGATTTCTCCGTCTCTGTCGAACATAAACCGCAGCTCGCCACCGGATTTTCCATTTCCCGTGGCGAACTCTTTTCGACTCACCATCCACCCAATTATCGATCTACTGCCATGACCACCGAAGGAACTTGGGACCGCTACTGCCGCTACCTCGTGAGAGACGAATCACTGGGGTTCACTCTGGATGTCAGCCGGATGCAGTTTCCCGACAGCCTTTTTTCCAGCTTGAGCAGCGAGATTGATCGAGCCTGGGTTGACCTGCGAGCGGTGGAAGCCGGGGAAATTGCCAATCCTGACGAGGGCCGCCAAGTCGGCCACTACTGGCTGCGCACGCCGTCCATCGCCTCGCCCAAGGATGCCGCCTGGATCGAGCGGGTGCGCGGAGAGATCAACGACTTTGCCAGTCGGGTGCATCGGGCCGAGATCACCGCGCCCAACGGCAACAGCTTTCGCCATGTGTTGGTGGTCGGCATTGGCGGCTCAGCACTAGGGCCTCAACTGGTCTCCGATGCCTTGCGCCAGCCAAACGCGCCCATCGATCTGCATTTTCTCGACAACACCGACCCGGCCGGAATCGATCGCGTCCTCGCCGAGTTGGGCGATGGCCTCTGCGAAACACTGGTGGTCGTGACCTCGAAATCCGGTGGCACCCCCGAAACCCGCAACGGGATGCTAGAGGTCGAGGCAGCCTTCGCCGCGGCCGAACTGGATTTCCCCAAACATGCCGTGGCCGTGACTTCGCCAACGGAGACTGAAGGAGACAAGCCCTTCCGCAGCGTGCTGTATGATCGAGCCGTCGCCGATGGCTGGCTCGCCATTTTCGAACTCGCCGACTGGATCGGTGGACGCACTTCGGTGCTCAGCGCCGTGGGACTGCTTCCCGCCCGTCTCATCGGAATCGATACCGACGCCATGCTGGAGGGCGCCTCCACCATGGATGCGTTGACCCGGGTGGAAGAGGCACAGACCAATCCCGCCATGCTGCTCGCCCTGATGTGGCACCATGCGGGAGGCGGCAAAGGCGCCAAGGACATGGTGATCCTGCCATACTGCGACCGACTTGCTCTCTTCGGGAAATACCTGCAGCAGCTGGTGATGGAATCCCTCGGCAAGGAACTCGATCGCCAGGGTAATGTCGTCAATCAAGGCATCGCGGTATACGGAAACAAGGGCTCCACCGATCAGCATGCCTACATCCAGCAACTCCGCGACGGGCTGAACAACTTTTTCGCGACCTTCATCGAGATTCGGGAAAACCGAGTCGGCGACTCCCTCATCGTAGACGAGAGCGGAAACACATCCGGCGACTTCCTACAGGGCTTCCTCAGGGGCACCCGCGATGCCCTGAGCGGCAATGATCGCGAATCGGTCACGGTGAGCTTTGATCATCTCAACGAACGCGTCATGGGCTCGCTGATCGCGCTCTTCGAGCGGGCGGTCTCTCTCTACGCCAGCTTGGTAGACATCAATGCCTATCATCAACCCGGCGTCGAGGCTGGGAAAAAAGCAGCTGGCCAATTCCTCTCGGGAGTTCTCTCTGTCGCTGAAGCCATCAAGGCGCAGGGCGCCACTCCCCAGACCGCCGCCGAGATTCACACTGCTCTCGGTTCCGTTGGAGATTCCTTTGACGTGGAAGCCGTCTATCACGCTGCCAGTCACCTCGCCGCCAGTCGCCCCACCTCGTTCACGATCACCAAGGGCGCTTCCCCCGCCGAAGATCGATTCTTTTCGCAATGCCAAACGCTGTGATCTAGTCTGGTCAAAGCCATCGTCCCATGCCCGATCCCAGTCAATTAGACAAAGTCCTCGCTCACGCAGAAGCCTCGCTCATTCCCCTTCGTCGCGAGGCCAAGAACCGAGCCGAATTGTTGCAGCTTTACCGTGACTTCCTCAAGAAGGAGAACGATGACATTCGGCTTCTGCACCAGCAGGGTGGAGGAGGCATTGAGGTATCGGTGAGCCGATCGAGATTGTTGGACGTCGTCATCAATGACCTCTTCGCGGCGGCGCTTGAGGACAATCCGGAAAGTCGGCGGAACAACCTCAGTTCCAGTCATCCCGTCACTCTCATCGCCAGCGGCGGCTACGGTCGCGGGTTGCTGAATCCCGGCAGCGATATCGACCTCCTTTTCTTGCTTCCGGAGAAGACCCGCCGCGTCTCCAAGGAAGTGAAGGAGATGGTGGAGCAAATATTGCTGATGCTCTACGACGTGGGCTTCAAGGTCGGCCATGCCGTTCGCACCATCTCGGAGTCCCTGAAATTTGCCAATCAGGATCACCAGACGAAAACCGCGTTGTTGGATGCGCGGTTCATCGCTGGCGACGCGTCACTTTTTGATGAGTTCAGCGATCGCTTTATCAAGACCTGCCTCAAAGGTCAGGAGAGAGAATACCTCGCCGAACGCAGCCGCGACATCCGGGCTCGACACAAGAAATGGGGCCGCACCGTCCACCTTCAGGAACCCAATGTGAAAGAAGGTTGCGGAGGTTTGCGGGATCATCACAATCTCATCTGGGTCCTCTGGGTGCTCCGGCAATCCCGTGACCTCAAGGCGCTCGTCAATGAAGGGGGACTGACTCCGAAAGCGTATCAAGAGCTAGAAGATGCCTATGAGTTCCTCATGCGAGTGCGCAATGGCCTCCACTACTCCCAGAAGAACAAATCCGGCGACATCCTGACGCTTCGCCATCAGGGAATCCTAGCCACAGAGTTCAACTATCCGCAGAAGACCATCCTTCGGCGAAGTGAAGCCTTCATGCGGGATTACTACTTCCATACCCGCAACCTCTATCAGCACAGCACCTCGCTGATGCAGAGTTTCGAACTGGAGATCGTCGATGACAGCACCGGCCCTGTGCCCTTCATCAGTTTCCTCGCCCGTCGCCGGGCACCCGAAGAACATTTCGATGGCTTCTTCAGTCGAGACGGTCTGATCTATCCCGAGAGCAACCAGATCTTCGAGGAGGATTCCAAGCGGATGATGCGGACGTTCCTCCACACTCAGCAGCGCCATCTCAAGCTCAGTCCAGAAATCCGCAAACTCTTCAAATCAAGCTACGTCCTCATCAACAAGGATTTCCTGTTCAGCCGATCGAATCGCGAGACTTTTGAGCAAATTCTCCAACATCGCGGGGATGTCGCCCGCATCCTGCGACAGATGCATCGAGTCGGGTTCCTCGGGCACTATCTTCCGGAATTCGGGGCCCTGACCGACCTCGTTCAACACGAATTTTTTCACCGTTACTCCGCCGACGAGCACACCCTGCGTTGTATCGATCAGGTGGATGCCTTGGCCAATTCCGAGAACCCGAAGACGGAGTTTTTTCAGAAGCTGTTCCGCGATCTCGAGGATCCCTACATTCTCTATCTTGCCCTCATTCTTCACGATACTGGGCGGGCGGAGAATGTCCGTCACCACGAGGACGCCAGCGCCCTTCTCGCCAGCCAAGTCTGCACCCGGCTTCGCATCTATGGTGATCGCCGTCGACGCCTGACCTTTCTCGTCGATCATCACCTGACTTTCTGGAAGATGGCGACCACGCGAAACATCGACGATCCGGAGACCGTCGAGGAATTTGCCAACGCCATGCAGAGCAAATTCTACATGAAGACTCTGTTCCTCTTCACTTACGTCGATTCCAGGGGGACCAATGAGGAATCGTGGAACGATTGGAAGGCATCTCTGATGCATCACCTTTACAACAATACTCTGGCCTGGTTTGAGGATCGCGAAGCGTTCCACAAACTCGCCAACCGTCCACCCGACGCCCAGAAGGCCAAGGTCATCGAACGGCTCGATCCAGATTACCTCGCAGAGATCGAGGCCCATTTCGAAAAGATGCCTGATCGTTATTTCCGATTTCGGGGAGCCAAGAGCATCACTCGGCATCTGCGGATTTTTCGGAAATTCCTGGAAAAAGTGGCCCTGCCCACTCTCGACTCCGCCGTTCCTGTCGTCAGTTGGGTGGCCCGTCCCGATGAGGGTTACAGCCTCGTCGAAGTCGTCGGATGGAACCGTCACAACCTGCTGGCAAAGGTCGCGGGAGCCTTGGCCGCCCGAAATCTCAACATCCTCAGTGCTGATCTTTTCACCCGAAGTGACGACCTCGTGCTGGATATATTTCGCGTCTGTACCATCAACTTCGGCCCCGTGAAGTCGGAACGAGAAATGGAGAGGGTCGAAAGATACCTGACAAACGAGTTCAGCATCGGCAACTCTGTGGTCGACTTCCAGAATCTCATCGGTCGCGAGCAGAGCCCTTGCCCGTTTCGCGAGTCGCTGGCGATTGAAATTCCACAGCGCGTGGTCGTATCCAACCAAATGAATGCGGAACACACTGTGCTGGAACTCCAGGCACAAGACCGTATCGGCCTCCTGTTCGACATCTTCACCGTCTTGGGCAATCTCGAAGCCGAAGTCGTTCAGGCCCGCATCAGCACTCAAGCCGGAGCGGCCATCGACCGATTTCACCTCATCGACACTCGGTCCGAGAAAAAAATCACCGACAAAGCCAAACTGCAAGCCATCGAAACCGCGATTACCAAAGTGCTTGGAATTTGATTCCTCATTCTACTGCCTGTTGGAAGATGTTCTGATTGCGGAAGCTTGCAACCCGAGAACGTCTCGCTGGGTCTATCCATCAAGCTTCCCAGATGGGAGTCCCCCGCAGAATGTCGTGATTCACTTCGCCAGGAAGAACGGCAAAAACAGGGAAATTCGGCCGATGGCGTCGGCACTCCTCCGCAATGGCGGCCCGGATTTCACCATGAGAATATCGAGTGGAGAAATGCCCGAGAATGAGAGCTTCCAACTTCAGGTTAGTCGCCATGGGGATGACCTGATCCAGAGCGGAATGCCTCAGGTCCTGGCCTCGACTCACCGCGTCCTCAGAGTGGAGAAACGTCGCCTCGTGAATGAGCACGCCAGTATCTCCCCAAAAGCGGGAATCTTCGATGGGCGTGTCGGCCGAGTAGATCAAAAGACTGCGACTGTCGAAATCCATCACGGCGGCATCTCCCAAGCGGTTCCGAGTCTCTGCGATCGCCTCTGAACTCCAGCCCTGACACTCAGGCTTCAGGCGATGATGCTCCTGAATCACCCGATAGCTCAGACTTCTCACCTGATCGCCACCGGCCTCAATGTGACGGTTGCGAATCGCCTCAAGTCGCGCCTTCGATTTTCCCAATGAATGAAGAGCTCCCGGTTCGAAAGGCTTCCAGATATTTCCTTCTCCAGCCTCCAGATGAAAGCGGTCAAAGTCATGGAGAAAATCCCGAAGCGCTGGAAAGGAACCGCAGTCGCGAGGATGAATGACCAAAGGCAGCCCTTTTTCCCGGACATTGATTTGAAGGAACTGCGGTAGGCCAGTGAGATGATCGCGATCAGCGTGCGAGATGGCAATGGTGCGCACTTTTCGGGATTTCTGAAGCAGACCAGCACACGCACCATCGCCACAGTCGAGCAACAGTCCGAGTTCATCCACAAAGTACCACGTCGCATAGAGGGCGGTGGAGAACCCCGAGATGGTAAGTGGAGATGGTTCGCTCATACCCGAGAATGCTCCAACGCCGAAGCCGAAATCAGAATCGCCCCTTCAGAATCGAAGCAACCAGGCACAAAAAAACGTGCCAAGCAGCCAGCCGACACGTCTTCTTGATTTGGAAGTGATGAAGGATTGTCGAGCAATCTATCTCTCACATCTTGATGACCCCGCAGGTGCGGGAAGCAAACAAACTTATCAAGGAAGCAGGTTGAGTGCCCGCGCGCGCTTGATCTCACGAGTGATCCGGCGATGCACCTTGGCAGACACGCCAGTGGTACGTCGGGGATAGATCTTGCCGGTTTCGGTGGTGAATTTGGCAAGGAAATCCGGATTCAGGTAGCTGAGCTTTTCAGCCGGAATGTCCATGCGGCGACGCGGCATGCGGCGGTTGGACCGGCGCATGTTCATGGCTCTTTCTTCGGTTTTGGGACCCGTCATAGGTTCAGAATAAGTTGAGATAGAAAATTGAGAGGACCGACACCATCGGCGAAAGAACTCTGGAGGCAAATCCGAAGTTCTCGCGGATTGAATCAGTTACTCACTCGATCAGCGTTTTTCGCGATGCAAGGTGCGGCGCTTGAGGAAGGGATTGAACTTGACCTTCTCGAGACGACCCGGAGTCCGAAGACTCTTCTTGTTCCGGGTGGTCACGTAGATCGAAGCCTGTTTGCCCTCAGGTTTGGCTTCCGTGCATTCAAGGATGATGACGTCGCGTGGCATGATGTTAAATTAAGATTGAGATGGGAGGAGTGGGAGGTGGGGATCTGAACCCAACGCCGTACTGATCCAGATCAGTTGTCGTCGTCGGAGTCGGCAGTAGTCGTTTCAGCGTCACTGAGACCAAAAAGAGACGTCACCGGCGAGCGATAATGCCCCGACATTTCCTGTTTTTCAAGTTGTTCCTGACACTCGACTGTAAATCTTGCGAACGGGAGTGCCTCGAGACGTGCCACCGGAATATCGGCACCGGACATCTCACAGACTCCGTAGGTTCCCAATTCCACCCGTTTCAAGGCTTCTTCGATCTCATAAAGCGCGTCCTGCTCCTGTGAAAGGAGGTTCAGCGCGAAATCGCGGTCATAGGAGTCACTACCGGCGTCGGCTTGGTGCATCCCAAACGCCGAAGCTTCATTCCCTTCAGCACGGGTGCGAAGGTTGTCGCGGGCGACCCCGCTCATTTGATCGAGCAGCGCGTCTCTCAGATCCAGCAACCGCTGCTTCTGGTCTTTCAGAAACCCTTTGAGAGGTTTCTTGTTTTTCGGCGCCTTCACTCCACTGGCCTTGGCGTTTGCCACCGGTTTAACGGCGGCGCCCGCCTTGGCCGAAGTGATTTTACTCTCCGTCGACGGAGAATTACTTAAGCTTTTTTTTTTGCCGCCTTTTTGGTGGCTTTTTTGGGTGCCGCTTTTTTCACCGCTTTCTTGGGAGCAGCCTTTTTCACCGCTTTTTTGGCGGCTTTTTTCGGCGCTACCTTTTTGGCGGCTTTTTTCGGCGCTGCCTTCTTCACCGCTTTTTTGGCGGCTTTTTTCGGCGCTGCTTTTTTCACAACTGCCTTTTTCTTTGGCGCTGCTTTTTTGGGTGCCGCTTTCTTCACCGCTTTTTTGGCGGCTTTTTTCGGCGCTGCTTTTTTCACAACTGCCTTTTTCTTCGGCGCTGCTTTTTTGGCGGGGGCTTTCTTTTTGGCTGCTTTCTTTGCCATAGTCTCAGGCTTCCTTTAGCGAACGATTACCGTTCGCGGGTCATCAATATTACCTGGTCACCCAGGCTTGCTTTTTTTTCCGGCCACCGAGGCCGCGAAAAAAAGGCGGCATTATTTAGTGCATTTCAAGATTGATCGCAAGGGAAAAGGTGGCGTCAGTAAATCAGCCGCTAAATTCAGAATGGCCACATCAATGGGATCAGCAACCAGGCCATGATTCCCAGCAGGATGGCCAACGGCAATCCTACCCTGGAAAAGTCTGCGAACCGATATCCTCCTGCTCCGTAGACATAGGTGTTGGTCTGGTATCCGATCGGTGTCACGAAACTCGCACTGGATGCGAACATGACGGCGACAACGAAAGGTCTTGGATCGACCCCAAGCTGCACCGCCACACCAATCGCAATGGGCGTCAAGAGTGCCGCAACCGCGTTGTTGCTGATCATCTCAGTCAGGACGACTGCCATCAGGTAGATCACGCCCAGCATGACTTGCGGGCTGTAGGCCCCGAACCACGACACCGCTTTGCGGGCGAGCATTTGCGCCAACGCCGATTCCTGCAAAGCCATCCCAAGACCCAGCATTCCGAAGATCATAAAGATGACTTTCCACTCCACCGCATCATACGCTTCACCCGCATCGATGCAGCGGGTCATCAGAGTCAGAAGCACCGCACCGATGGCGAGGATGGGAATGTAGGCCGGGAAAAGTGAGCCGCCGATCATGAAGACCAGCAGCGCGCCCAGCGCGATCGGCGCCTTGGTTCGGCGCAGAGGGCGCTCTTTTGGACGACTGAGATTGACGAAATCTTTTTTCGAAAAAAGTTCGCTCATGCGATCCGAGGGCCCCTCGATCAGCAAAGTATCGCCAAATGCCAGCTTCACGTTTTCAAAACGATCACGCAGATTCACCCCACGCCGATGGACGGCGAGGATCAAGACACCGTACCGCTGACGAAAATTCAGTTCTCGCAGACTCTTCCCAACCAGATCGGATTCTGGACCAACGATGCCTTCCATCAGCACCGCCGACTCGGTGCGAATCCGATCGAGACCAAGTTCTCCTTCTTTCAGCAAATTCAACCCCACGGTTTCGTTCAACTCCATCACCCCGGAGGCACGAGTCTTGAAGAGGATCTGATCATCCGCTTCGAAAACCAGTTTGTTCAGAGGAATGGGAACCGGTCGCCCATCGCGAACCACTTCAATGATTCGAAGTTCCCGTCGTTTGGCCAATGCCGTCTCCGAAAAAGGCTTTTTCGCCAACGGCGATGCTGCACCGACCCAGGCTTGAGTGAGAAATTCCCTCCCCTCTTCTCCATCGAAAAGCGTCGCCAAGGTGTCTCGGATCGGTATCAATCGCTGCCCACCCAGCACGAGATACAGCAAGGTCGCGATCACGAACAAGACTCCTAGTTTACTGATCTCGAACATGCTGAACGGTGTCATGCCGGCGTCAGCCAGAATCCCCGCCGCGATGAGATTGGTGGAAGTTCCAATGATCGTACAAGTCCCGCCAACGATGGCCGCGTAGCTCAGCGGAATGAGAAATCGTGATGCCGGAAGATCAAA
>JAGROX010000323.1:0-3562 GCA_020440025.1 Verrucomicrobiia bacterium | reverse complement strand
AATTTCTCAAAAGCTCCCGCCAGCGCCTCGATCAAACCCGTTCGTTCCAGCACAGCGCTCATGATGAACATTGCGGCCACCGTCACGGGAGCCTGGCTGCCAAAGACCATCAAAGCCTTGTCCGGAGCAATCACTCCGGCCAAAATCAGGAGCACGAAGGCACCCATCGCGGTCTGATCCGGAGGAAACCATTCCCGCAGAAACGCGACAAAGACCACCACCACCACGGTGCCAGTCAAAATCTGATGCCATAATTCCACTTCCATCTATCCGTAGCGCGTGCTTATCGTATGCGCTCTTCAGTGTGCGACTCAGAACGCACGCCCAGCAAGAACCCTTTCCCGCTTTTCAGCTCCTGACAACATGGAAACCCTCGCAATTGCTCTCGGCTCGCTCGTCCTCTATCTCGTTGCCTACCACACCTACGGCAAGTGGCTGGCTCGCAAGATCTTCAAACTCGATCCGGACGCCATCACGCCCAGCGTCGCGCTGAATGACGACAAGGACTATGTACCTACCGAGAAATCGGTCATTTTCGGGCATCACTTCACTTCCATCGCTGGCACGGGCCCCATCGTTGGCCCGGCAGTGGCTGTCATCTGGGGATGGGTGCCCGCCCTGCTCTGGGTTCTTTTCGGCTCTATTTTCATCGGCGCGGTTCACGACTTCGGGGCGCTGGTGGTGTCCATGAGAAATCGCGGTCAGACCGTCGGTGACATTGCCGGACGTGTGCTGGCCCCACGCACCCGTATTCTTTTCCTCTCCATTCTCTTCATGGCGCTGACCATCGTTCTCGCGATCTTCGGCCTGGTGATCGCGGCAGTCTTCCGCCAGTACCCCTCCTCCATCTTTCCCTGCCTCATCCAGATCCCTCTCGCCGTGATCATCGGAGTGTGGATGCATCGTCGCGGCATGAACATTTTGATCCCGTCGCTCTTCGCTCTGGCATTCATGTATTTGACCGTGTTCTACGGTGACGTCGGTTTTCTTCACGCCATCAATAGCTACCTGGCTGAATGGTCGACAATGACCTGGGTTGCCGCCCTGCTCATATACAGCTACATCGCCTCAGTCTTACCCGTCTGGACGCTGTTGCAGCCACGAGATTATATCAACAGCCTGCAGCTCCTCAGCGCTCTCGCCATGGTCGTGGTGGGGCTCGTGGTAGCAGGACTCATCGGCGGGGCTCCCATCGAGACGGGTGGTGCCCGCCCCGAACTTGAAATTGCAGCCCCCATGTTTCAACTCCACCCCGATGGCGCCCCTTGGATCTTCCCATTCCTTTTCATTACCATTGCCTGCGGAGCCATCAGCGGGTTCCACTGCCTGGTTTCCAGCGGCACCTCTTCCAAGCAGATCAAATGTGAAACCGACGCCCAGTTCGTCGGCTACGGCTCCATGCTGACCGAAGGCTTTCTCGCTGTTCTGGTCATTCTCGCCTGCGTCGCAGGGATTGGTCTGGGCATCGCTTCAGCAGACGGAAACAGTGTTCTCACAGGCGAAGCGGCCTATCTTCAGCGCTACGCCAGTTGGAATGCCGCCAACGGGCTTGGAGCCAAAGTCGGCGCCTTCGTCGAAGGTTCGGCTAATTTCCTCAAAGCGCTGGGACTCGCGCCCGGATTCGCCATTGCTCTCATGGGAGTTTTCGTCGCCAGCTTTGCCGCCACCACTCTAGACACCGCCTGCCGCCTCCAACGCTACGTCATTCAGGAATTGGCTTCCACGCTCGCACCCAAAGTGTCACCCACCGCGCTGGCCGCCGAGGCCTATGACTTCGATGACAATGTGAAAGGCGTCTCCCGTCAAACTGGCGAAGCCGCCGATCATCGTTCGCATGCGATGAATCCCTTCACCTGGCTGACGAACAAACATGGCGCCACCATCTTCGCCGTGGTCATCGCCACCGCCATCGCCGCGCTCCCGGCAGCCGGAGCGACCGAGTGGTCCTGGAGCACCGCCGGCAAAGGCGGCCTTCTCCTCTGGCCCTTGTTCGGAGCGACCAATCAACTCCTCGGAGGCCTCGCCTTCCTCGTCATCGGTTTCTGGATGTGGCGCCGCAAACTGCCGGTGTGGTTCATCACCATTCCCATGGTCTTCATGCTGATCCTTCCCGGCATCGCCATGAGCATGAATATCTTTGGTGAAACTGGCTACCTCGCGTCCAAAAACTGGCTGCTTGTCTTCATCGGCGTCGCCACCATCGTCCTCGAAGTCTGGATGATCATCGAAGCCATCATCGCCTGGCCAAAAGCCAAGGGAGTGCTTGAGCCAGATCTGCCGCCGCTTCCCCCACTGCCGGAAGGCGGTCGCTCCTGCTGATCGAATCCTCAGCGCAACCCGACGCGCCCCTCGAGGGCGCGGAACAGGGTCAGTTCGTCTGCGTTTTCCAGCCCTCCGCCCACGGGAATTCCGTGCGCGAGTCGGGTCACGCGCACGCCATCGAACTCGCCCAAGACTTCTACCAGATAGTTCGCCGTCGCTTCGCCTTCCACATCGGCGCCGAAAGCCAGAATCACTTCGGCAAAGTGGCCTTGGCGAAGTCGATCGAGCAATTCACCGATCCGAAGATCATCGGGGCCGACATTCTCCAGCGGCGAAATCTTTCCCCGCAGGGAATGATAGTGACCGCGAAACGCGCCGCTTCGCTCCAATGGCAAAATATCCGTCGGCTGTTCCACCACACAGAGCATCGCATGATCCCTCCCCGGTCCATCGCACACGGCACATCCGCCCAGTTCGGTGGAAAAAAATCCGCATACCTCACATTCGGCCACCTCGTTACCGGCTCGTTCCAGCGCTTCCGCGAACAATCCGGTGACATCGCCTCCGCGCTGCATCAGCCAAATCGCGATGCGCTCCGCGCTTTTCGGACCGATGCCGGGCAGGCGTTTCAGTTGGGCGATCAATGCCCGAACGGGTTCTGGATAGTCGACGGCCATGTGAGAGTGGAGAGCAGTGAGATGAAATGAAATGACGAAGTGGTTCTACGGCCACTTCACATCATGTTCAATAGACGAGCGTGTCCCTGATCCGTCATTTCGTGGGTGCCCTCGGGCCGCTCACCTCCATCCCCCGTCAGACGCGCTTGCGAACGTTCGATAAAGAAGCGAACCGGGCCATCCGATTTGCCGGGAATCTGGGCGACACTGAACTGCGCCAGAGCGTCCTCATATTTCCCCGAGCGATAAAGGATGACCCCCTGCCAGAACGCGTCGCGGCGAGCCTTGTCCTCTTCGGTGAAATCTTCTGCCATCGCGAGCAACTGATAAACTTCTGTCATCAAGTTGCGCTCCGGATCGTAGAGCATCTCCATGGGGCGAACCGCGACCGCGTCTTTCACCAACTGATGCGTCCGCGCACTGATCAACACGTCGGAACCGTAGCGATGATTCCCGTGAGCCAGGCGACGGGCAAAATCGGTGTCTGCTCCCACACCGGAAAAGTAGTAGTGCCGGGGCGAACCGTAGACTCCCACCGTCATCGGCCCCGAACTGATGGCGATCCCGAACTCCAGTTTCTGAAACCACCGGGTCTCGCATTCATCATTCAGATTTCGCAATCG
>JAGROX010000322.1 GCA_020440025.1 Verrucomicrobiia bacterium | reverse complement strand
TCGGCAAAACCGAGATCGAGCATGCGATCGGCCTCATCGAGAACCAGCGCCTGAACCGAGGAGAGTTTCAGGGCGTTTTTCCCTACGAGATCCAGCAAACGTCCCGGCGTGGCCACAACGATATCGGCTCCTCCGCGCAAAGCCATCATCTGGGGATTGATGGAAACGCCCCCCACGGCGCTGACGACTTTGATCCGCCGGGAAAGATGCTGCGAGAGTTCCTGGACAACGTCCCTGACCTGAGCCGCCAGCTCACGAGTTGGCACCAGGATGAGGGTATGCACACGCCGAGGAGTTTCGTGCGGTGCCGAGATCCACCGCTGGAGCAACGGGAGCACGAAAGCGGTGGTTTTTCCCGATCCCGTCTGAGCCGTGGCCAACACATCGCCACCGGCCAGCACGACAGGAATGGCCGCCGTTTGCACCGGCGTCGGAGCCGCGTAGTGACCGACCGCTTTGACCAAGTGCTCCGACAGCCCGAATGAGGAGAATGACATGGCCATCTATCGCCCCGATCTGACCATTGGACAAAAAATGATCACGGTCAGGCTTTGGTGAGCGGATGGATCGCGATTCACGGAGTCATTTTTCGATCGGCAGCGCATAATACGCGCACTCGGCGAAGAAGAATTCCGCCATGTTCAGCTTGGTGTAGTCGTAGTGGCGAATGGCCTGTTCGACGGACTCCCGATTCGTACCATCGCCGAGCAGCGCGATGATGGCGGCGCCCGCCAGCGGATTTCGCATCAGGCCGGATTCGTAGCCCTTGCGTTTTCCTTGCTTCTCCTTGTCGCCTGTTCTCGCCAATCTCTCGGCATCGGCTTGTGTCGGCTGTGGAAACCAATCGGGATAGGCCGCCCGCCAGTCAGCGTGCCCAAAGACTTTGGTGTCCTCGTTGTCAAACGAAGTGCAAGACCGAACGGCCGGCAGCGCATTCGTGGCATTGATCTCCATACCCACGCGGAACTTTTCCCGTCTCGATTCGTCCTTCTCCATCGCGATGAGCTTTGCCAACGAAACCTGACAACCGACATAAATCCAAAGCTGGTGGCTGTCGATATTCTTGATGACTTCCCGATCGCGTGGATATCCCTCGGCGCAAATCTCCAAGCGGTTCGTCGAAGCGTCGGCAGGAGTCTCGGCCAGCGCCTTCTCATAGCGCTCGAGCCAGGCGGGGTCTCCGGTCACCTCATGAGTCGCTCGAAGTAAGTAAAGAAAGCGAACCGCATCGCGAAAGAGATGCCCCTGATAGCCTCCGCGGAACTGGCCTTTGAAAGCGCCATCGCAGGGAACTCTCCATCCCGTGGACTCCAGCACCCGCGCGACTTCCGAGATCTTTGAGGCGATGATTTCACGCTCATCATCGGTCGGGATGTCGCTTTTCAAGTAGGCGTGAAGCCCCAAAAACCAAGGGTGCATCTGGTCATCCGAGCTCAGCGGATAGTGGCAGACGCCATCGGCACCGACGCCCCTGGCCACGAAACCGGGCACGTCCGAAACGGAAGCGCACTTCAGCAAGCCCTGCGCGAGCTTTCGTGCCTCGGCGATGTCGGCTGGTTTTCCACTGCGCCGGGCACGTTCACACATGGCGGAGAGATAGAGACCGGTGAACATCGGGCCATTCTCGATGGGGCTCCACCAGCCGATGGCATTTGGTTTGCCTAGCGCGCAATCCTCAGGTGTCGGCAATTCTCCGACATAATCTCGGATGATGCCGTGGGGATCGATGAACCGGCTCCAGAGTTCCGTGTGCGCCTGTTCCACCGCGATTTCGGCAGGGCCGCGCTCAGCCAATAGCGGGGTTTTCGACAAAAACAAAAAGAGTAAAATCAGGCAGATGAAATTGGCCTTCATGAGATTACCTGAAGATATAAATGCATCGATGGGTGTCTTGGCGGCTACTTCGACTCGTGAGCCTCAATGCACACGATTTCCTTCATCGTGTGGGCATATAGCCGTCCCTTCGCGTAGGTCAACGAAGCCAAGGTCCAGGTTTCTCCGCCAGGACCGAGGTCGTTTACGGCGATGAGGGAGTCGGGCGAAAGCGTTTCCGCTTTCGTATCGACCACGTAGACGGTGCCGGACACGACTGGCAGAAAAAGGTAACGCCCCACTCGCGTTGGACTGGCGGCGGAGATGTGGCCCCAACCCGTTCCATTTTGCCCATGGTCACCGACGGCGAATCCCGCAGCATTGAGTGGCTCATTGGTCGGATTCCCCTTCCCCCTGAGGCGCACGTCCTGGGATCGACCCGCCGGGCTTGGCATGAGTTGCGCCGGAAGCTCCAAATACTCCACCGCTCCGGTCTCGACGTTCACGCGCCCGAGGTATGGGAAATTGTGAGAGAGAAACCAGTGAAAGTCACCGATCGCGAGATTGGCCTGATTGGTGTTCGGATGGCTCTTTCCGACTTTGATCGCGACGCCAGTCTCCTTTACCCAGTCTTTTCGTTCGGGTTCAAATTTCCACAAGGTTGCGCCTTCGTAGAGCGGTTGCTCCCGCAGCAACTTTCCGGAAACGGCATCGAGGACGAGGTGTCTCCCCCGGTTGAATCCAAAAACGTAGCGCGCATTCCAGTGACAGGCGAAAGACGGATCGTATCCCGGCAGATCCGTGCTCCAGAGCGTCTTCCCTTCCTCGCCCGGGGCCAGACTGGTGAGACTGTGACCGTAGGGAGTTTCGATCGCCCCGTGCGGTCCGCCGCGGGCGTGAGACACCGCCGCCTTTCCGTCCGCCGTCATTCCCACGACAGGCGTCGTGTGAATCGAGGTCCCCACCCTTTCCCGCCAGAGGATTTCACCAGTTCGCTTGTCGATGCCGTGAAGGTAGGTCCAAACTTCCTTTTCATCGATCCCCTCGGGTACAGCGGTTCCCCCTTTGGAAGGGACACCGGGAGTCTCCCACTTCCGCATCTTCGCACCTTCTTCTTTGTTGGCGACTTCGACATAGAGGATCGCGTCTCCGATGAGATACGGTTCCGCCTGCCGGTTGTTGTGCTTAAATCGCGGTGTCCATTCGCGGAGCCAGATCTCTTTACCGGAAAAGTCGTAGCACCCCATCGAGCCGCAACGGTTGAAAAACCAGACGTGCTCTCCATCCGTGATCGGAGCAAACACCGTCCCGTCCGTGAAGCCACCGGCCAGGGAAATGAAGACGCTGCCTGGCAGTTCCACCTGCCACAAGATTTCTCCACTGTCGGCATCGAGACAGAATCCAATGATATCAGAGACCGCATCCTTTTCCTCCAGCGTCTTGATGGGAACGTGAGTGGTGACGAAGACCCGGTTGCCCCAGACGGTCACATTGCTCATCCCCGCCTCCGGCAAGGGCGTCCGCCAGCGGACGTTCTCGCCCCGCGTCACGCTCCATTCGGTCGGTGCTTCACCCTCAACCTGCCAGTTTCCGTTTGGCCCGGCGGCCTGATGCCAATTGTCGTCGATGGTTTCGCCAGCGCGTAGAAGGACCGCACCGGCAAGGAGGAACGCCGAAGAGAGAAGGAAGATGGCGAGACGCATAAAGTTTTTTCGATTGTTGAAAGCCCCCTTCACGCTTCGGCCAAGTGCCGATGCACAGACTTCTCTATTTGCTCACCCTTCTCGGCCACTGCACGGCTGAGATCGAAATCGGATTGGAGTCGCATGAGCATCATCGCCGAAATGCCGAGATAACGCTCGACGCGAAGCGCCGTGTCAGCAGAGACACCTTTGCGACCGGAAAAAATATCACTGAGGCGGCTGCGAGGGATGCCCATATCGCGAGCGGCTTGCGCCGGCTTGATCCCCTCGTATTCAAGTGCATCTGCGACCAATCCGGCAGCAGGATTCGTTTTGAGTCTTGGAATCTTCATGTGTTTTTCAATGGGTGTCTTCGATCAGAACCAGTTGAACATCGTAGTGTTCTTCGCCCACCCAAGTGAAGGTGATACGCCATTTGGATCGGCGCGAGTTGGCGTCGATGGAGTAACGGCGAGTTCCGCGCAGTGCGTGATAGTGCAAGAATGGCAAAGTCATTAGTTCCTTTCCCGAAGCCTGATTCAGCACAGCCAACCTTTCTTGTGCCTTCATCAGATTTAGATCTCCGAGTGCTCGCTCTTCTTTGCGAGTCAGTTTCTCTCCCAAGAAAATTTTCTCGGTCACTGGATCGGCAAAGCTAGTAATCACCATGAATTGTAACCAAAAAAGAGAACACGTCAAGTTCACTGACGGGTGAAGACGCAAAGTCTCGTTTCCGTTGCCGGTCTTTCCCCCTAAGGAATCTTCGCCGCCCAAATCTTCACGTCGTCGAAGCGGGTCTCTTTGCCATTCACGGTGAAGTGAACACTCTCCTTCGTCGGATGCGCGAGGCCGGGTGACTTCAGGAACCCGATGGGTTTTCCATCGAGGCTGACGCGCATTTCATCGCCGACGATCTCGATGGTCATGTCGTACCAACGATTCTGCTCCACGCTGGCTTTTGCGGTGCTGCCGCGACCTTTGAGCAATTCATCCGCGGCCGCTTTCTTCGCGGGATCTTTTCGCATTTCAAAGATGTCGTTCCGCATGATTCCTTCCTTGTCATCGCCGAGCCGGATCTGGGTCTTCGCCACTGCGACGCGGCAAATGTGGCCGGCATGAGTGCCTTTGTGGTTTTTGTCATCGAAGACGACATTGAAGGTCGGGGATCCCGCCAACTGAAAGCGGAAGGACAGGATCACATCCTTCATCGGCAGGTATACACGTCCGACCGAGCCGTGATCTTCCCGGTCCTGGGTTGCGACAAGAACGCCATCGGCCACTTTGAATCCGGGAATGATCACCTTCCAGTCGCCGAGTTCCGTGCGCTCGAAATCGTCAGAGAAAAGCAACTCACCCTTCTCGGCAAGAGGACCGGGAATCGGTTCCTGAGCCAGCAACGGCTGTGCAGCGAGACAGAAACCGGGGATCAAACAGAGAAAGGAAATCTTCTTCATGGCGCGATGCTAGGGAATCAGGAGCTCAAAAGCAACAGGGTATGATCGGCGACCATACCCTGTTGGATGGCTAGCGCAGGGGCACGCGAGTGTA
>JAGROX010000045.1:29245-33685 GCA_020440025.1 Verrucomicrobiia bacterium | reverse complement strand
TCCAGCAGATCGTGGCCGGGAGTGATCGGCGGCTCTGGTGGGGGAATCGATCCGGCTACCTGATTGCGGACTTCTCCCATCGACTAACTCAATCAAAACTCGTCCGATGAATCTCCCAATTCGAATCTTTCGTTCCAACGGCGGTGACCTGATAGCGCTTGCGGTGGCGACTGCGCTTTTCATCATGATCACCACAGGCAGCACCACAGAGTTGGTCTTGGCAGAAGATGGCAAGACGACCTATGAGATCGTCCTTCCCGACGCCTCGCAAAGCGAAACCATCGCGAACAGCCTGCGACAAACCGCCCGACTGATACAGACCACCTTCGCCGCCAATGGCGTCGAGATCCCGGTGGTAGCGGAAGCGACGCACGAAAAAGTGAAGCCGGGCATTTTCCTGGGCGACACCGCCTTGGCCCGAGCCCAAGGAGTCGACGTGTCCCAGCTGACCGGTTGGGGCTATGTCCACCAAGTGGTCAATGGCCGCGACCTCATCATCGCCGGGCACGATCATCCCGCCCCGGCCGATGCGACGAATCCGCGGCGCCCGGTCTGGGATCGGTTGGGAACGGCCAAGGGAGTTGCCGATTTCCTTCGCCAGTATGCAGGGGTGCGATTTCTCTACCCGGAGATCGGCCCCTACCAGCCGGTGGCAAAAGCAGAGACGATTGATCTCCTGACATCGCCAGCCATCGAATTTCTGCCTCTCCCAAAGATCGTGGTGCCGGGCGATCTCAATGTGGAAATCACTCCCACGATCGCTTTCAACACCGCTCACCCGGCCGGAGGAAGTTTCTACGACATCGCCAACAATCGATTTCCCCGAGTGGATGAAGTGTTTGGCGGGCACACCTGGGAACGGGCGATCCCGACGGAGGAATACCGGAAGAGCCATCCGGAATACTTCGCGCTCGTCGGAGGCAAGCGATTGCTCGAGGGAGCCGGTCAATACTGCATCTCCAATCCGGAAGTTCAGGAACTGATCTATCAGGATCTGTGCCGCTGGCTCGACCGCGGATATCTCTCGGTCGATCTCGGGCAGCCCGACGGGTTTCGTCCCTGTCAGTGCGAGGAGTGCGCCAAACTCTACGAGACCGGCGACGACTGGGGCGAGAAGATCTGGATCCTGAATCTCAAACTGGCCGAGCGCCTCCTCGAATCACACCCCGGCAAACAGGTGACGATGATGTCCTACATTCTCACCGCCGAACCGCCGAAGACCTTCACCGCGTTTCCCGCCAACACCAAGATCATGCTGACCGGCACCAACGAGGAGGACATCGCTCCGTGGCATGCTCACAAGGTTCCCGGTGGGTTCTCCGGTTACCTCTACAACTGGTGTCCGAATCTCGGCACCCGTTACACTCCGATGCGAACGCCGGGCCACGTTGAGACCCAGGCGAAAAGGCTCGCCGCCAATCACATTCAATCGTTCTACCGCGACGGTCCCGGCGCGCTATTCGGACTGGAGGGACCTGTCTATTACACCATGGGCCGCATGTATGACGATCCCGAGAACCTGTTCGCCAAAGATCTGGTTCCGGAATTCATCGATGCCGCCTTTGGAGAATCCGCCTGGCACATGAAGCAATTCTATGACCAGCTCTATCACAGTATCACCCTCTATTCCGATTTCCTGGGCACCAGATCTCCGGCCTGGACCTACTACCCGATCGAGGGTCGACGCCGCAAGATGGTGACCGATCCCTTTCAGCTGCTCGCGTTTCTCTATCCGCCGCCGCTACTCAACTCGCTCGAGGAGCAGCTTACTCAAGCCGGGCAAAAAGCAAAAAGCGAGAAGGTGAAGGCGCGCCTGGCTCTGGTTCGTCGGGAGTTCGATTACCTGAAATCGCTCGCGAAGGTGGTGCATCTGCATCAGGCGTTTCAGGTGCAGCCCGATCTCGGGTCACGCGACCGACTACTGGATGCCATCGATGCGAGAAACGCCGAACTTGTCGGCTATTGGAATGAAAAAGGCCGGGCTCTGCCGGTTTCGGAAGGCTGGTCCTGGGTGATGTTTCCCCCCGCCGGCCACAACTACGAGCATCTCCGGCTGGCCCACAACGGCTATCAGGAACCCTATGAAAGCACCTGCATGAATTGGGATACTGCCGCGATGCGAGCCGCCCCGCTTCCCGGTGCCAAGCGGCTGACCGTGGGACTGACGGAAACGGCCCCCACCCTGGACTCCCCTGAATGGAAAACCGCCGCAGAACAATCCCTTGCTGCCCTCCCGGGAGACGCCACCGCATTGACCGGGGAGACCCACTTCAAAGTGTTGAGGAACGGCGAAGCGATCCACGTTCGGATCGAGAGTCAGTTTCCCGCGGGGGTGGATATCGCCGCAGGTGAAACGGTTGAAGTCTTTCTCGCACCGATACCGGGCAAGGAAATCATCTACCGCTTTCGTGTGGGCCCCCAACCCGAGTCCAAGGAAGACGCCGCGAGCGGCTTCATCACCGATGCCATGGACCCGCGCCATGGTCGATTCGATCCCGATTGGAATGGCGAATGGACCCATGAATCCCGAATCGACCAGGCAACGGGACGCTGGATCACTCGAATCTCCATTCCCTTTTCGACTCTGGGAATCGAGGCACCGGAGGCGGGAAGCTTCTGGAGAGCCAACGCTGGCCGAGTTCACGTGGTCGGGCCCGAAAGAAACGAATCCTCCGCTTGGTCCGTTGCGGCTGGGATGAGGCGTCTGGATGACTTGATCGGACTCGGAGAATGGGTGTTTGAGCAGCAGTGAGAGCAGCCATATTTTTTCGAGCCAAGAGGACAAGTCTCTCGATCCGTCCAGACCTTTCAATCGGCATCATAATCACTTGAAGCAAAAAACGACCAATCGTAACTACTTCCAAGGAACCCACACCAAAAGCCATGGCCACGAAGAAATCGGCAATCAAGAAATCCACCGCCAAAAAAGCGGCACCGGCGAAAAAGAAAGCGGTAGCCACCAAGAAGGAAGCGGCAAAAAAGAAGACGGCGCCCGCGAAGAAAAAAGTCGCTCCGGCCAAGAAGGCGCCTACCAAAAAGAAGTCGACCACGGCAACGCGAAAAAGAAGCGCCTCGGCTTCGACCGCCACCAAGAAAATATCAAGCAGTGAAGCGACCTACCGTGATATCGAGAAAGCCGCTTATTACCTGGCCGAGAAGGACGGCTTCAGGGGAGATTCTTTGAACTACTGGCTCGCCGCCAAAAAACAGCTCGGGATCGACTAGATCATTGATCGCTGCCCTGTCGACCGACCGATCACACCGGCACCAATCCCGCCAACGCCCCGGAACTCGATCCGAACTCATCGGACTCGATTCCCAATCGATTCAACAGGCTAACGAAGAGATTGCTGAGCGGCGTGTTGTTATCCCGCTTGAAAACGAGGTGCTGCCCATGACGAAAGCCGCCACCGGCGAGGAGGATGGGTAAATTCGTGTTGTCGTGGGTATTCGCATCTCCCATGTTGCTGCCGTAGAGCACCATGGTCCGATCGAGTAAGCGCCGATCCCCATCGGGACGCTCGGCAAGGTTCTTGAAAAGATCCCGCAGCAAAGTCATTTGCTGATGATCCGCATCCTCGAGCTGCTTCACTTTCTCTACCGCCTGACCATGGTGACTGAGATTGTGGTAGCCGTCTGTGGTGCTCTGATTCTCATGCAGCTGAAACACGGGCGTGGCGAAGGCATCGACCATCAGAGTCACGATGCGGGTGGAGTCGGATTCCAGAGCCAGCCGAGCCATCGAGAGCATCAGGTCGAATTTCTCGAAAAACTGCTTCTTGTCCTGAATGTCATCGGGCGGCGCTTGGGTCGTCGTCGGCTTGGGACGCAATTCCCAATCCCGGGCGATGTGGAGGCGTTCCTCGACCTCGCGCACTGAAGTGAAATACTGCTCGAGCCGCGCCCTGTCATCGCCGCCCAGCCCGCGGCTGAACCGTTTGGTGTCGTCGAGCAGTGTATCGAGAATACTCCCCCGCTCTTCGAGTCGCTTCAGTTGGCGGTCGGTTGCCGCCTGATCGCCCTGCACGAACATCTTTTGAAACAGGGCGGGCGCACTATCCTCGGCAGGCAGGAGAACGCCGTCGCGGGTCCATGACAGGCTGCGGTTCGCCTTGTCGATGTTCACTCCGAGGTTGAGGGTGGGAAATCTCGTCTGTTGCCCCAGTTTCTCAGCGGCGAACTGGTCCAAGGAAATCTGATTCCGGAAACCGCTCCGCGTCGGCCCTCGCGCCGCGGTGAGAAAGCAGTTCTCCGTGCTGTGTCCTCCAGTGACCCCGGGATGTGAGAGACCGCTGAAGACGGTGAAGTCATCGCGAAAATCCGCGAGTTCACCGAGGTAGGGAGTCAGCTCGTAGTCACGACCCGGCGACGACGGGAAAAAGGGTTTCGGCAATACGCCGAGATTGTTCGAGATCAGCAGCATTCGGCGCGGCGGTGCCG
>JAGROX010000045.1:6096-29191 GCA_020440025.1 Verrucomicrobiia bacterium | reverse complement strand
GTCGCCCCAACGCCACGCAAAAAGGTGCGCCGGGGAATCTGCGACGATGGGATGGAAAGATAGGGGCCGTTCATCTTCGCGTTCATTGTCTATTCGCATCCCGCTTGACCGAGAAAGATCTTACTTTGAACCAGAGCAAGCATCAAATCCTTCACCCGATAGCCATCGGCGGCACAGGCATCCAGCATGGACTCGATCTCGGCCCGGTCCGAGAAACGCACCGGGGTTCCGGTGGCGTAGAGGCTGAATTGATGAAGAAGATTCCGCGCCAGTTGACGAGAATCAGCCGTGAGGATGATTTTCAGATCGCGGATATTCTCGAAATGTCGACCATCGATGAGCTGACCACTGGCATTGACCGTATCCGCCAGCGTGTAGGCAAAGTCATGACCCGCGCGATCGATCCCGATCACTGGCTCGCCCTGTTCCACACCGCGATACCGATCTCGCCAGCCGCCGAGAATGTCGAAGTTTTCCAAGGCAAGCCCCACGGGATCAAAGGTCGCATGACAGGCCGCACAGGATTTCGATTTCGTGTGCAAGGCGAGGAGATCCCGAATCGTTTTGGCACCGCGAATGTCGGGTTCCACGGCAGGCACACTGGCCGGAGGCGGAGGCGGCGGCTTGCCGATCAGTCGCTCCATGATCCAGGCCCCGCGCACCACCGGCGAAGTCGTGGTACCGTTGGCGGTCACCTTGAGGATGGCCGCTTGTGTCAGCAGACCGCCGTAGGGACTCTCGGCAGGCAGAACCACTTTCCTCATCGCGGAACCACTGAGGGGAGGAAGTTGGTAATGCGCCGCCAGCCGGTCATTGGCGAAGAGGAAATCGGAATCAATCAGCGTGCTCGCCAGTAGATTTTCCCGCACCATCGCCGTAAAAAAAGCGCGAGTTTCCTGCTCCATCGAATCCACCAGATAGTGATCAAAGCGATACTCGGGATAGAGCCGGATGTCAGGTTCGTCGCGGCGGACGTGGCGAAGATTCAGCCAGTAGTCGGTGAAGTTTTTCACAAAACGCGGAAAACCATCCTCGTCGGCAATGAGGCGCTCGGTCTCGGAGCGAAGCACGGCGGCATCGCGAAGCTGATCCCTTTTGGCGAGTTCGACGAGCTGAGAATCGGGACGCGTGTTGGTGAGAAAATGCGACAGGCGTGATGCGATGGCAAAATCATCCTCGGCCAATTCCGGCTCATTCAGATAAAGAAAATGACCGGAACAAAGAAAGGCCTGATACCCCGTCAGCATTGCCTCGGCAAAAGGAGCGCCGCTCTTCAAACGGGCAAAAATGAGCTGTTCGAATCCTTGCAGGGACTCGTCCGAAACCGGCTGACGGGAAGCCAGATCCACAAATCGGCGCAGGAGTCTCCGCGCATCCTGCTCGGGATTCTGGGGAACGCCTTCGATCGGCAGGTCGTCAAAAAGCACCCGATGGGATGGTGGCGGCCAATCCGGAGACGAAGTGATGGGGCCCTCCACCTCCAGCCATTGAAACGCAACCCCCGGCTGACCACCTTCAGGAAACGGCGGATAACGATAGGTTGGTGGCCCGTTGTTCACGTTGCGGGCGAGTGGCACCGGCAGACCGAGCAGGCTGTACTCAAAAGTCTCGCCCTCGCGCAATTGAATCGTGGTTTCATAGACTGCCACCTTTGGCTGAATGTCGATCACCCCGCCCGTGGCGCGCACATCGCCAGAGACATCGGGCCCCGAAGGTTTCCGCGCCCGGAACGTCATCGGCTGCGGTTGCGATGCCGGTTGAAGAACAAAGCCCTTTTGTTGCACAACCGCTCGGGCCGAAAATCGTACCCGATAGTTTCCCGTCAGCTTCGCACGGAAGCCTTCGGGATAGCCATAATAGGGCCAGTGCGCTGATCGGAACAACGCCATCTCGACTTCGGGATCGTGCTCTCCACTCTGGCGAATTTCGCGAAGCCGCTTCCCGTCCAGAGGAATCCCCTTCCCTGCTTTGGCGTAAAACATGGCCTCGCGATTGCCAAAGGTCTGCGCCTCCTGAAACATCCGCGTGGCCGGAGCTTTGTAGATCGTGACTGGAGGCGGTTCCTTTCCGCTCGCCATTGCCTCGCGAAGGGCGGCCTCGGCCGCATCGAGATAAGCGGTGAGTTGCACCCGCGACATGTCCAGCGTCTCGGTGGTTTTGTTGAAATGATGCCCTTCGCGGTCCTCCGGCAGTCGATCACGGATATCCAGTTGGGGCAGTTTCAGGACGTCTCGCAGATTCTGTTCGTATTCGTCCCGATTCAGCCGACGCAAGGGACCCCGTCCCTCGGCGATGATTTCAGCCCGATCGATCACGACAATCGAGTCGGCCAAGGCCGTCACCATCTCGGTGCGCTTGGCCGGAGGCAGTTGCTCTGCTTTCGGCGGCATCTCGCCCGCCTGGATCCGATCATGAATCCGAATCCAACGTTCGCGCAGCGAGCGATCACTCAAATCAAATGGCAGGGCCTCCAAATCCAGCCCGCCCTTGGCCGACTCCGCATCATGGCAATCGAGACAGGATTCTTCCACCAATTGCCCCAATCGGGCAGGAATCCCGAAAACCCCTTCCGCCGAATGCGCAAGATTGCCTGTTCCACTGAGAGACAGCAGAAGTATCATCAACATCGGCAAGGCATGGCGGCGCACCCCTCTTACCTGCCGAATAATCCACCAAAGGTAAACCCGCATCATTGTGGCATTCACGGCCCCGCCAACGCCCCCATTCAAGAGGGTTGGGTCGCGGACTGAACAGGGTTGGATAGCTCAATCACTCAGTCACCACCTCGATCGAACCCCAATAGCCAAATTCGTTGCGCCAGTCGTTGGCAGCGTTTTCGATGGTGAGTTCAATGGTCTTTCCTGCATATGAAGTTAGGTCGATCTCTAGATTGAGCCACTCTTCTTTGACCGTTTCGTAGCTGACGATCTGGTCGGCGACGATGTCGCTTCCCGCGCGGACCTGGAGTTGCCAGTCGCCATGGGGATGATAGCTGGCGCGAATCTTGAGCGTGGTTTTTCCCTCTGTCGGAACTTCGAGAGTTCGATAGATCGCACAGGGGATGCTGCGATTGAAGGGATGGGTTTGCACGGCGGTCTCGTTGCGGAAACTCTCCAATGCCCGAACTCCCCCTTCGCCGATGTCGCGAACTTTGAAACCCGGAGCGATGCGTGCGATCTCGCGCTGCGCCTCCTCCGGTGCATCCCCACGAGAGAAGTTGCCTTTCTTGGCGGGCACGTTTGGCAGATCTCCACTGACAAGGCGACGGGCAGTGAATTCCTGTAGCTTTGGCAATTTGCCACCGATCGCCAGTTGCAATGATCTCTCCGGAAACTCGGGAACCATCGGCTCGAGCGCGAACCACAACATTCGAGGAATGTTGTTGTCTTCAATGTCCTCGGCATGCTGGGCGAGATTCGACAGAATGGGCCAACGCTGCTCGTGATCGAGCCGCTGCAAGGCGGAAGCCAGATAGAGACGGGCAACGGCGGAAGCATCGTCGGAGGCCATCTGCGCAAATCGATCCAACGCCGCTTTCGATGGCTCGCGATCTTCGCAAAGGAATTGGATGCTGAAAGCCCGCACGTATTCGTCGTCATGTGCCAGCAACTCGAGCAGACGTTCCTCATCGAGACTGCCAATGACGTGGAGTGCCCACAGCGCTCGCAGTCGTTTCCCTGAAGTCGTCGCCCGCGCCAGCATCGTCTCCAGCCCGCTGGCGACCGCCTGGCGATCGAGTTTTTCCGACGCCGCCCGCATCTGAAGCTGGAGCCTTGCCTGACGCACATACCAGTCGTTGGCATGATCCTGCATCGCGACGAGTTCGGCATCGGTCGCGGTCCCCACCTTGGGCCGCGAGATCGGCTCCGCATCTTTGGTCATGATGCGATAGATGCGTCCGCTGTCGGGAAAGTTGATGGCATTGCCGCAGATGTCCGTGTCGTGCCAGTCGAGAATGTAGACACCACCCTCGGGACCGATCTCCACGCTGAAGCCGACCCAGGCAAGATCGTTGGTGGAGATGAAATCCTCCCCGTGGCTACCCACGTAGCTCGACCCTTTCGGATTCATCACATCGGTCAGCACCTGGTGCTGGTGGATGTTGCACATGAAAAGTTGGTTTCGATAGGTCTCCGGAAAGGCGTCCGCGAGATAGAATCGGGCGCCCCCATGAGCCGATCGATGAGTGTGATCGCGAATCGTCGGGATGTAATCGTAGACGTAGGGATTCAGGTGGGGCTTGGACTGTTTGTGATAGATCCCGCCCTGCACCACGTGGAAGAGATGCGGAATCACGCAGCAGGTGGCGAAGCCCTGACCGACGTCATTGAAATCGAATCCCCAGGGATTGGAGAGCCCGCGCGCGAAAACCTCGAACTGCTTTTTCACCGGATGAAAACGCCAGATGCCGCCATCGATGTATTGCCGCTCCGACTCCGGCGCGCCCGGTTTTCCGACCAGCGACTGGGTGAAAACGCCGTGACAACCGTAGAGCCAGCCATCCGGTCCCCAGAGGAAACTGTTGAGCGTTTCGTGTCGGTCCTGAATGCCCCAACCATCGAGCAATACTTCGGGAGGACCGTCCGGCTTGTCATCGCCATCAGCGTCGGGAATGAAAGTCAGGTGGGGCGGCGAGCCCACATAGATGCCGCCAAATCCCACCGCGATTCCCGAGCTGAAGGTCAGCTTGTCGGTAAACAGTTTCTTTGAATCGAAAACACCATCGCTGTCCGTGTCCTCCAGGATTTGGATGCGGGTGACCTGATCTCCGGTGTGTGACCGGCGGTCGACGTAGTTGTAGTTTTCGACCACCCAGACGCGTCCGCGATCATCGAAAGTGAACGCGATCGGTTCGCCGATGTCCGGTTCAGCGGCGAAAATGCTGACCTCGAATCCCGCCGGAATATCCATCTTGGCGACGGCTTCATCGGGTTTGAGAAAGGGCGCGTTGCTGGTCTTCTGCTCTTGGGCCGAAGCCGGGTTGGCAGACACCGCGAGCGCGACAAGGAGAGGGAAAACCGTCTTCATTTTGGCAATTCCACCTGGGTCGTGGTTTGGAGATAGTTGACGAGGTCGAGGACCTGGGAATCCTGAAGCGTCGGGAGCAATCCCTCCGGCATCATCGAAACGGGCGCCACCTCGCGGGAGGCGATGTCGCTTTTCACCACCGTCATTTTCTGGCCGATCAGGTTGAGCACGACGCGTTGATCATCCTCTTGAGCGAGCGTTCCGGTGAGAATCTGCCCACTCTTGGTTTTGATCGTGACCAGCTGGTAGGCATCGGGAATGTCGGCACTGGGATCGATCATGTTGAGGAGGATGTAGTTCAGGTCGGCACGATTCGATCCCGTCAGGTCGGGGCCGATGACCCCGCCCTCGCCGTAGAGTTGATGACAGGCCGCGCAGATGGTTTGAAAAACGACCCGCCCCTTTCGCGGATCTGCCGCCGCCAATTTTTCGGACGTGAGCATTCCCTGATACTTGGCGATGAGTTCGGCCTTGTCCTTCGACAAGGCCTCGATGTCTCCGAAGACTTTCGTGAACGATTCGCCGAGTAGTGAGGAGAGCGATCGTGCGATATAGGCGGGCACCTCGGAGCGCGTGACCGTCTCGTTCTCCAGCGCGGCAAGTAGGGCCGTCGCATAATTTTTTCGGGTGGCGAGCGTCTCGATCACGGCCCGTTTTGCCATGGGCTCCAGTTTGGCATAACGAGAAAGGAGCAACTCGGGGGCACGGTCCTCGTCGAGCGTGCCATAGGCGCGAATGGCATCGACCTGCAAGGCCGAGTCAGCCAACAGCGATTCGAGCACTCGGGACAGGTCCGGATGTCTCTGCGTGACGAGGGACTTTAGCGCGCTGCGACGGTCTTCCGGCGAGGCTTGGCGATCTCGGACGGTGACGAGGGCTTTGTCGGCCGCAGCCTTGTCGCCAAAAATCTGACTCAGTTGCTGTGTCAGCAGCCTGACCTCGGGATGCTCGCTTTTCGCGAGGCGAGCGCTCGCCTCTTGCCACCCGTCGGGGGCCGCTACCTTTTGGCGACCGTCAAGACCGATCACCATGCCGCGGAGAAGGGCCGCTTGGGTGTCGGGAGATTTCGCGGTCGCCAGAGTCGAGGTCAGCAGATTCAGGGAATGCCCGGAGTCGACGCGACGCACCTGCTGCTCACGCAGCTTCTGGAAATCGACCGCCACCTCACCAGTCGCCCCGACCGAGGTCACCGGATCCTGGGCAAAAAAGGGCCTGGCCTGAGCGTGGACGAGGCAAATTGTCCCGATCAACGCGAGTCGTGGCATTCGTTTCATGATCCGGAATGTTGTATCAGCCTGAAGCGAGCGGTAAAGGACGCAGACCCGGAAATCATGCATTTTGATCACCGTCTGGTATTCTCCCTGCAGTTATCAAGAACGACCAATCGAACAAATCAAGCACCCCATGGGCAAAGTCTATCAAACCATCACTCCCGAGATCACCGGGTGGATCGAACAACAACAGATGTTCTTCGTGGCGACCTCGCCACTGGCTGCCGATGGCCATCTGAATCTCTCGCCCAAAGGCGGAGACTCCTTCAGAGTTCTCGGGCCTCACGAAGTCGTCTATCAGGACTACACCGGCAGCGGGGCCGAGACGGCGGCTCATGTCCGGGAGAACGGCCGCATCGTCATCATGTTCTGTGCCTTTGCCGGGCCGCCCCAGATCGTGCGCCTCTATGGTCGCGGCACCCTCATCACTCGCGATCACGAACGCTTCGCCGAGTTTGAGAAAGCCTTTCCCGAAAATCCCGGCACTCGCGCGTTTATTCACATCGCCGTCAGCCGGGTCTCGGATTCTTGTGGCTATTCCATTCCCCTTTACGAGTTTCAAGGCCCTAGAGATATTCTCGATCGGTGGGCGGAGACAAAGGGACCGGAAGGCGTGAAAGCCTATCGCGCCAACAAGAATCAAAAGAGTATCGATGGGCTGCCAGCGTTCCCCGTGGAGGAGTAGGGCGGAGGGTGTTTGAAGAAGATCGAGGGCTTGAACTCGGCGCGCGAGGGACCGCACGCCCTACCGAGCGGATAGGCAACGACGGTCTCGGGAAGGTAGGGCGTTCAGTCCCTGAGCGCCGGAGGGCGGATGGACGGGATCAGGGGTGTTTGGAGGACGGGTGGGCAAAAAGAGCTATACTCAGCCCATGTCATTCCGGGTCGCCATCCTTTCCGTCTCCTTTTGCCTTCCTTGCCACGCCTCGGTCGCCGCAGGAGACCAGCCCACTACGGTGGAAATCTCCGGTCCGGTCGGCCCCTATACGCTGGAGCAATGGAAACACGACTGGCCCGGTTGTGGATTTGAGGGCGGGGTGAAAGAAGGACGCACGGCAACCAAGGAGAGCGAAGGCCGAAAGTGGTTGCGGGTCAATTTCGCCAAGGGCCAGATCGGTCCGGGGAAAGGAGGAGCTGGCTGGCGTTGGCCAATCGATCGACGGGAATCAGCCGAACTGATCTACACCCTGCGCTTCAGCGAAGACTTCGATTGGGTGAAAGGCGGTAAGCTGCCCGGACTCTGCGGCGGACCAGAAAACGTCAGTGGCGGTCGCCGGGCGGACGGCACCAATGGATTTTCCGCCCGTCTGATGTGGCGACGGGATGGACGCGGCGAAGCCTATGTCTATCACAAAAATCAGGAAGGTGACTACGGCGACAGCTTCGATTTTCCAGATGATTTCCGCTTTCCCACCGACCAGCCGGTGACCGTGCGCATGACGGTGACGATGAATACCCCGAGCACTCGGGACGGCAGCCTCCGGGTCTGGATCACTCTCGAGGGTGAGCCCGAACGACTCATGGTGAAGCGATCCGACTTGGAATGGAGGGCGGCGGACACCTTCGGAGTCGACGGCTTCTACTTCGAGACTTTCCACGGCGGTGGAGACCGATCCTGGGCACCGACGAAGCCCTGCTGGGTCGAGTTTACCGGGATGAAAATCGGACCGGCGAAATGATGAAAAATGAATCGGCTCCCGCCGAGGCCTCACAAGTCACTCGCAGATTTCCCGTTCGCGCCTACCAGTCTCTCCTGCCTATTTGGCGTGCCCGTTCCGTTTCTGTTCGTTTCCGATGTCGGATCCCTCACTCACTCTGCAGCCCATTGGTTTCATCCGCACGCCCAAGCAGGTGAAATTTCAAACCCCGCACCAACCGACCGAGTCGGTGCCGGAAAGCAGTGTGCTGGAGCTACTCCCCGATTGTCACTACGAGGAAGCCCTCAGCGACCTCGCGGGATTCAGCCGCATCTGGCTGG
Source organism: Verrucomicrobiia bacterium (assembly GCA_020440025.1). Taxonomy (GTDB): domain Bacteria; phylum Verrucomicrobiota; class Verrucomicrobiia; order Verrucomicrobiales; family DEV007; genus JAEUHH01. The sequence goes on along the minus strand of JAGROX010000045.1, from coordinate 20,914 downwards.
TGTGGTGGTTTCATCGCAACTCTCCCTGGCGACCCATGGTGCTGCCGCCACGCGGCCCTTCCCAGCGACGCGGCGTGTTTGCCACCCGCTCTCCGCATCGACCAAATCCCATCGGGATCACCCCGGTCCAGTTGCTCGGCATCCAGGGCAGAGTGCTCACCCTCGGTCCCTGTGATCTCATGGATGGCACCCCGGTGTTCGACATCAAACCCTACATCGCCGCCTACGACTCCTTTCCTGAAGAGACCAACGGATGGATCGATGAAGTCGATGCCCTGCATGCTGGGCCGCCCACCTTTTCCGTGACCCTGAGCGATCACGCCGTCGTTCAGGCCGAGTGGTTGTGGACGCATTGGCAGATCGATTTCCGCCCGCGTCTCATCGAGTTACTGTCCCGCGATCCCTCGCCCCACCGCACCCGACGCATCACCCGCCGCGAACCCGATGGCTTCATGATCGGCTGCGGCGCCTGGCGGGCCATCTTTTCGGTCAGCGAAAAAGCGATCACCATCCTCCGTCTCGAAGCCGCCTATCCCCTGCGTTTCCTCAACGATCCCCACAAGACCGGCCACATGCCTGATCGGGCTGCGCAACTGGCCTACCACGCCCAGTGGCCGCAGGAGGAGATTCGACGCCCGACCCAACAGGGTTAGGTCGGCGACTCAACCCTGTTGAATGGGGGCGGAAATCGCGGCCTCAGTCGCCGAAGTCCCTTTTCAGTACTGCCCGGCCATAGATCAGGAAGTCGAAGCTGGCGAAAGGATCATACTCGTTGGAGGCCTCCTTCAGCGCCATGGCACGGCTGGCCAGCGGGCTGTTGAGTTGAGCAAACTCAGTGGGAATCTGGAACACCTCGGCTGCTGCCAGGTACATCGCTTCCCGCGCTTGAAGCACCTTCTGTTGGAGAGAAACGAACTCGGCAAAGACGCCCTTCAGATTCAGGCTGTTGATGACTTGCTCGATCTCGATGGGGGCAAACTTCAGCGAGCGCACCGCCAAGCCCAGGGGGCTGTCGGGCTCAAACGAATGATCGTTCCCGTGGGTCTCGATCCATGCCCAGGTCTTTTCCAGATGCGCCAGGTGGGCCGCTTCGGTCTCGGGCAGCTCATCTGGCAGATCGAAATGCACCGGTGAGAGTTCGCCCCGATCCACGCAGAACTTGATCGGAGCCTGCAACACCGAGATCACACTCCCGCTGGCATAGGCGGCTTCCACCAACTCGCGCAAAGCAATGCGCAAATTCTCTTCGTGGGCACTGAGGTCGTTCATGGGAACTTCGGAGTCGCGTGTGGGAAAGGTGGGATCGAAGTCCGGAGACTCGGCGCCGAGGCGGGGAAAGGCGACACCGACTCTCTGAGAGTCGGCATCGCCGTCCCGAAATGGCAAAAGGACATGTTGAAATGCGGATTCCCGACTATTTTCTCCGACATCGGAGCAAAAAGCATCGGATTCCCGATATTTTTCTCCGACATCACCCCTCGGAAATGGCAAAGCGAGGGTTTGAGGGGAAAAATGGGACTTTTTGGCACAAAATCGGGGGTTTTCGTCCCAAAATCAGGCTTCTGCGCCGCCACCCGGGTCTCCGCCACTGCCACTGGGACGGCCGGGGAAGCGCTCCTGCAGCTCCGCATAGATGACGTCGGCCGCGGGGATATTGCGGCGGGCTGCATCGCGCACGCTGGCGTAGAAGGAGAGATCCGCCATGTAGATCTCGCTGCCCACTTGCAGCAGGGTATCGCTCACCGCATCACAGAGTTCGGTCAGCAGTCGCTCCACATTGGCCAGGGGGATGCGCAGGGCGCGGTCTTTGGCGACTTCGGCGGTATCGACAAAGCCGGGGACCAGTTCCGGATGGGCCGCCATGTGGCTGGCGCATTTTTCATCGAACGCCAGGGTCTTGTCGCCCAGCTTGGGCATTTCGCGGCGATCTTGGGCGCTGAGGCTGATGAGGAAATCCAGATTGTCACGAATGGTCTGGATGGCGGCGGAGATGTCATCGACCTGCTGCTGGGTCAGTTCCGCCGAGATGCGATTGGTATCGGTCATGGGTGGTGGTGGGTTTGATGGTGGATCCGGCACGGTGCCGTCCCACTTCAAACCGGGCGTATCCCAACGTAAGCCGGAATCCCAAGTGATCGGTTCAGCACTCATGGAGTTTCGTTATCAGGTTAACGGTTCCGAGTGTTTCTCAAAGCCGCAGGTGAGGTCAAGAGGAAAAAATCAGAAAAAAGAGAAGGCAATCACCCAAACTCCTAAATCTCACTCCGTAAGATCACGAATCCCCGTCAACCAAACCTTTCAACGAGATAACACTTTCTTAAGCAGCACCTTCGCACGTCTTGAAAAATAGGTAATCTCAATAACCAATCTTCCCCGACACTCACCCAGGCACAAGCCACCAGTTTCCGCTTGTTTCAACTTCTCGAAATATTCCAATTCCAAGGCATGATCACCTCGGATTCGCCAAAGAAATGAACTATGGCGAAACAATCGATACAAACCTTCTATATCCCCCCTTTTTTCAAAATTCATCCACAACCCCTTGTGACACTTGTCCAACAAACTCAACCTTTGATTGTGACAAAAACTATAAGCAGAAACTAAATCAATCCAATCCTTATAAGAAAGAACAGCGCTCGGGATAAGTGATTTTTCAACAACAGCTCTATGTCTATTCCACCCTTTGCAACCACCCTTCAAAACCCTGTCTAAATACTTAAGTCGCTTCAACTCCTGTGTTTCAGCCATTTGCATGCTTAAAGCAATATCATCGGCCAAGTTCTCCCACTTTTTCGACCTCGCTTTCTTCTCCAATCTCTGCCATTCGGCGACCTTACTTTCGACATTTACAATTGACTCCGTCTTCTCGCTCAAAGCAGAACTTTCCAACTGACTTCCCGGTTTCGCGGCAGCCAAGACACTATCAATCAGTTCGTTGGCTTCATCACCTTCACCCTGCGCACGAAGAGAAATTGCTAACTCAATCTTTGCATAACCTGCTTTCTCCTCATCAAGTTCATTTGAATTCTCAAAAAAGAGACGAAAATGGTCAATCGCCTGCCCTAATTTCCCGATCAATCGAGATGCCCTGCCAGCAAGTCGATGCAATTCAGCTACCTCATTGTCCACACCAGCATCACCAAGAACATGAAGCAACCTCGTAGTCGTAACCCAAAGGTCCTTATTTCTATCCTGCGCCTTGAGCACATTGCAGTAATGAAGAGCAAGGCGAAGCACTTTGGCAAGTCCATTACCATCATTAATTCTTACCACCCTCCCAATCACGGATTGAAGTATGGCAAACTCATTTCCAGGCCCATGTATGTAGTTTCGAAACTCTGGCGGCACCTTCTTCAATTTGATCTTCCCACCTGTTCTCCATGCGCTTCCAAAAAAGAATTCAACCCCATTGTAGATAATATCATCCATATCTTCTGCGGAAGTATTTATAATAAGAGCATCACGGACTTGCTTGGGAACTCTCAATAATTTCGGGGCAAGAATACCCACCCCCTCCAGAGAGGCGACATTCTTGACTACTGGAGAATTCCGAACAAGTGAGATTGTCTCAATAAGCGAAAGTTCCTGCAGAATCTTTGCATCACTCGGATAAATATTCCTAGTTCTCCAAAAGTGCTTCAAACGCTCAATCGTTTCTCCGTAACTTAAGACCGATAGCACACCCAAGAGAAGCATGCAGTTTGAACCCGTTTCTGCATCTCTCTTTTTCGCGATCTCCATTGTTTGGAGCAGGCCTTTATGAATTCCATCGGAAACCCTTCCACCAACTAAGTAGGAAGCATTTGTTTCCTCATCCAAGACCGCATCCAACGAGGCAACTGAAATTCGGCTCAATATACGATCAAGGTGCGCCGGGAGCCCATCAGAAGCTTCGAATATTTTCTCTACTATCTCTGGCTTCAAAAGGTCTTTCTCGAAATTGGGCGCAAACTCCAAATATTGCCTGGTATCTGGAATGTCAAGCGGCCTCAGCTTCACAGCAGTTGGCTCACTGATTGGCTGAGTGCGTGAAACAACCGCTATTGTAAGATGAGGCACATAATCTAACAAAGATTCCAAAAGGACCTGCAATCGATCAATATCCGATCCTAGAACAATTGTTGGCGAAATCCTATCGAGAATTATATACGGATTCTTTAGAGGAGAAATGTTCGAAACAAATTCGGAAATAGTCAGACCGAACTGCTTTCTAATCTGCTCCAATATTTCTTCGGTGCTTTCAGCCTCTTCACATAGCAGCAAAAACACATCCCGGTGTGAATTCGATATTGACACATCATCGGAATCACCTTCCGAAAACACTGTTGTCAAAAACTCGTGGGTCCCCATCCCCCAGTCGGCCACTATCCAAGAATATCTTTTATTTTTGATATTTTCTCGTGCTGATTCCCGCTCCTCAGAACGGATCGCAAAATGGTTATTTGATGCAACTACCCGAAATCGGGATATCTGACTAAGCGTGGAAGACGCTTCTATCTGGGTCTTTGGCCTCAGATTCTCGGAAAAACTAGAGGTCGAAAAATCTCCAGTCAGTTCTCCTGACTGTGAAGAGGAACCCTGTGAGAAATCTTTTCTCAATTGGCGGCTTTGCAATCCGCTTCTAGAAACCGCTTCTTGCTCATTAAGCGTGTAGGTTGAATCGGCCCCCAAAATCATCGAACCATCCTGCTTTCGCGTCAACCGCCTGGGAAACAGAGCCTCATTGAGCTTACCATCAACAAACTCCCACTGCCCCATCGTGTACCCATGAATTCGATCTATCGTTGAAGAATCACCAATTTTTTCCAGACCGAAAAGCGAGGCCGTTTGATGGAATGTTCTTTCACTCCCCCCTCCTCTTCTAATTGATTCAGTCAATGGTTCATGAAGATGCCCACAGAGGTGATTAACAAATCGATCAGGAATTGTGATATCACTCTGAAACTCACCGGATGCAGATGGGCAAAGCCACGATTCAGGCTGATGCGTTAACAGGACATTAATTTCATTACCTTGGGTCCAAATAGCTGGATCCGGCTCACAGCATTCGGTCAATTGAGCCGCAGATACGGCCAACTTTCCTTTGTAGTCTCCGCCTCCCAATTGAAGGAAAGTCGAATTGAGTCCGATGATCCCGATCTTCGCAAAGTCCGTTTGATATACTGCCGAAAAATCACCTGGCAACATGCCTTTCTTATCACAGACAAGTGGTAGCTTGGTTACACTCAACCAAGCTTGGTAGTTTTTGAGAGATTTTTCTACGGCTTTTCTGAGGTCGTGATTGGGATTACTCCAAAAGGCATTTTGATAATTTTCCTCATTTTCCCATAACTTGCTTGCTAGGACGATTGAAGACGAATCCCCAGGCCTTTCAAGATCGTGATTCCCAGGAACAAACGCCCATTTCGGCTCATTTCCTAGTTCAATTATTGAAGAATGAATTTGGCATAGTTGCTCTTCAACTAAATCATATTCCTTTTTCTTACCGCTTTGCACTATATCGCCTGTGAAGAACACCAAATCTATGGGTCCAATTTTCCCCGCCACCTTGGCTATATCTAATTTCAACTGCTCCCTGAAATTTGGCCAAAATTTTGCCTGCCGATTCTGTCCGAAATGCAGATCAGAAATATGTATCCAATTTATCGAGTTAGCCATCTTTGATTGTTTTCTTTTTTCTTATTGCCAGGCTTATATGGCAACTGCTCAATAGTAACCGAAAACGACCGATCTCAGCTCCTTTAGCTCGCTTTCTTCGGAACTTTCTAGTTCAAAGTTAGAGTTTCGGCAAGTCCGTTATGGATGTTAAAATTTTGTTTAAGGACCCTCACCCCAATGCAGCCTCCGTTAATTTTCTGTAAACGCCCCAAAAAAAATTTCATATCCCTCTCCGCCCATCCGTGGTTTTCTCTCTGAACGCTCTCCCATGAACGAATTCACCCGCGACCAACTCCCCTCCTCCCTTCGTCAACGGCATCCCCGCATCGGGTTGGTGCTGGGGTCGGGCTTGGGGGGATTCATCGATCGGATCTCGGTGACGGGGACGGTGGCGTTTGATGACATCGAGGGGCTGCCGGTGAGCGCGGTGCCGGGGCACGCGGGGCGCTTTGTGTTTGGCACCATCGGCGGGGTGGAGGTGGTGATCGCGCAGGGGCGGGTGCATCTCTACGAGGGCTGGACGGCCCGGGAGGTGGCGGCCGGGGTGCGGGTGATGGCGGCGCTGGGAATCCAGAAGCTGCTGCTGACGAATGCGGCGGGCATCGTGAACGAGGGTTTTCGGCCGGGGCAATGGATGCAGATCACGGATCACCTGAATCTGACGGGGCAGTCGCCACTGACGGGGGGACCGCATTTTGTGGATCAGACGCGGCTGTATTCGCGGTCGCTGCGGCAGATTTTCCGGGCACGGGCGGATGACCTGGGCCTTTCGCTGGCGGAGGGCGTCTATGCGTGGATGCCGGGGCCGCAATATGAGACGCCGGCAGAGATCCGGATGCTACGCACGCTGGGTGCGGATGCGGTGGGGATGTCGACGGTGCCGGAGGCGATCCAGGCGCGGGCGCTGGGGATCGAGGTGGCGGGGTTCTCGTGTCTGACGAATTTCGGCGCGGGGATGACGACGGAGGCGCTGAGTCACGAGGAGGTGATGGAGACGGGCCAAGGCGCGGCGGAGGCGCTGGCGCGGCTGCTGGAAGCGAGTTTTTTGAGCGAGTGAGTGACTGGCTCGGGCCGGGGCGAGATGAGGTGGGATGAGGTGACTCGCGGGCTGCAAGCCCACGGGGACGGGCACGGAGTGAAACTCCATGCTACGTGCGAGAAGACTCAGGGATCAATCCATCTCCCGCGAGCGGGGCTCGCGATGAACGGTGCTGGCGCTGGTTGGGGAGGTCACGAAGGGACCACCGGCGAGCGGTGCGGCATTGGTGAAGGCCACGTCGGGCATGTCGCTGGGCTTGCCGGCGAGGGGGAAGTCTTTGCGCAGCGGGAAGTAGGGATAGCCCTCCCACATGAGGATGCGGCGGAGATCGGGATGGCCGTCGAACTCGATGCCCATCATGTCGTAGACTTCGCGCTCGTGCCAGTTGGCGGTGGGCCAGAGGTCGGAGACGGTGGGCGCTTTTTCCTCCTCGGAGAGGACGTATTTGATGCGCAGGTGGGTTTTGGCCCCGTTGTCGAGGGCATAGAGCTCGTAAACCATCTCCCAACGGGGATCGGAGCCGAAGTTGTCAACGCTGCTGATGTCGATGAGGTAATCGAAGCCGAGGGCGTCGCGGCAATGGGCGAGAATGTCCCGGGCTTTGTCGGCGCTGACGATGAGAGTCTGTTCGCCGCGAAATTCGTGGGTGGAGAGGACGGCGTCACCGAACTCTTTCTGGAGGGCCTGGACGATATCGACGGCGGAAGCGGTGCTCATGGCTTTCGGAGATAAAATCGGGATCGAAGGAGAAAAGGGAAACGGCGATCAGGCTTCCGCTTCCTCGGTTTCGACCGGCGCGGCGCCGGTTTTCATCTGGGCGAGGGTGGAGTGTTCGCCTTCGATCTTTTTCTGAAGCTTCATGAGGCCGTCGATGAGGGCCTCGGGCCGCGGAGGGCAACCGGAGACGTAGACATCCACGGGAATGAGATTGTCGATACCCTGAAGCACGGCGTAGCTGCGATACATGCCGCCGCTGCTGGCGCAGGCGCCCATGGCGATGCACCATTTCGGCTCGGGCATCTGATCCCAGACGCGTCTCACGGCGAGGGCCATTTTGTAGGTGACGGTGCCGGCGACGATCATGACATCGCTCTGGCGCGGGGAGAATCGCATGACCTCGGCACCGAAGCGGGAGATATCGAAGCGGGATGCCCCGGTCGCCATGAGTTCGATGGCGCAGCAGGCCAAGCCCATGGGCATGGGCCAGAGCGAGTTTTTCCGCATCCAATTGATGGCGGTGTCGACCTGCGTGAAGATCACGTTGCCCTCGATTTTGGAATCGTAAGCGGCGTGCTGGAGGGTAGCGGCGGGAGAATCAGCCATGGCGTCTCTAGATGGTTTACGTTACTAGGGGCCAAAAGTGCCGCAAGACCTTTGTGAAAAATTTCACAAGCTCCCCGACGGCCCGGAAACCGGGAAATCGGGCGCCTTTTTCACGCCAGGATCAGTGAGTGATAGTCACCGGAGTGCCGACTCTCACTTTGCTGTAAATGAGGGGCTGGACCTGCTTGGGCACGCGAATGCAGCCATGGGAGGCCGGATAGTTGGGCACGTAGCCAATGTGCATGCCAACGCCACCGGGCGTGATCCGCATCCAGTAGGGCATGGGGGCGCCGCGGAATGAGGCGTGGGGAGAACTCGGCGGCTCCCGACTATCGCCATCGCTGATGAGGGTCTCGCCGGTTTTCGAATCGACCCACTTTCCGTAGAGATTCGATTTTTTATCCACGGTCTTTTCCAAAAACCTGAAGCTACCGCTGGGGGTGTTGTGGCCCTGCTTTCCGGTGGAGATCTGGGTTTCGATGACGAGCAGGTCTTTCCCCTGGCCGGTACGATAGACGCGGGCGCGCTGGGACCCGAGATCGACCTCGACTCGGGAATTCGACTGGTTCAGAGAGGGCAACGCCTTCTCGTTGACCGAGATATACTGGGTCGAACTGTAGTAGGGCGACTTGGTGTCGGGAGTATTGGCCGGCTTCTTCGCTGTTTCGGCGGGGAGTGGCCCCAGCACGAGCTGTCCGGTCTCGGAAACCGTACAGGAACTGAGGAGGACCGACGAGAGGAGGGCGAAAACGGCGCAGAGAATCCCTGCTCTGGGGACGAGTTTCATGATGGGGAGGACGGGAACGAGAGAATCTGACAGAAACGCGGGACAGAGTCGCCAAAAAACACGTTTTTCGGCCCTGTCGTCAATGTCAATCGACTGAAAAAGTCGAAACTCAAGCCAATCTCATGCCACAATCAAAGATCATCGACGAAATGATTTCTCAGGGATTCGCTCCGAAGTCAGAATCGCCTGCACTGCTGCCATTGCCGACGGAATCGTCGATGCCAGAGCCCCCGACACCCGGAAGATCATCGGGCATGATTTTCGACACGAGACGATCGATCCCCTCTTGAGCGAACTGACTCTGTGGATACATCCGACGGGCTTTGAGGAACCAGGCCAGGGAGGAGCCGGTCTCTTTTCGCTGCTCAAGATTTTCCGCATTTTTCAGCGCCCGAACAAATTCGGCCACTTCGGTGGAAAGATCGGAACGCATGGCGCTGAGGGGCACGTCATCGGGAAAACGCTTGAAGGTGCCCTCGATGAGTTCCCAAGCCAGATGCTCATTGCCTGCCTTGGCAAAGCCGGTCGCCTGTTTCATTGAGGTCTCGATTTCGAGAACGTTGCCGACGATTTCGTTGAGGGCCTCCTGCCGGTCCTGATCGTCCACGGTGGCGGCGATGAAGCGCGCCCGGTTGTCAAAAATCTGGCGGTAGCTCTTCGTGCTGAGCAGCCGATCAAACTCGATCTTGGCCTGCTCCTGCACGTCTCCGGCATCGGCGATGAGACTGAACTGGGCCTTGAGTTCGGGATTCATCGGCCAGATCTCGGCAGCGGCTTTGATGTTTTCCTCGTAGGCCACCTGATCACCTTTCAGTGCCGCATTTTTGGCCGTGCGAATGCGCATGGTGCTGGCAATCTTGGCGGTCTCGACGGCCGCCATCGGTTTGGAATAATCGAAGTCGCGCGCCTGTTCCCGCATTTTGCCGACGAGTTCCTCGGCAAGGGTGTAATCCTTCACCTCCATCGCATTGACGAGCTGGAAAGAGTTCTGCGCATAGCCGAGGACCTCGCGCTTTTTCTCACGGAGGACCTGTTGCACAGAGGGCAGGTATTCCCCGGTGAGAAAGGCCTGTTGCAATTGGCGGGTGGCCCCATCGACCTCTCCCTGCTCCAGCAAGAAGCCGAAGGCGTCGACCGCCTGATTGACGTCGCGGATGGCCTCGTTGGCGAAGGCATCCAGAGTGGCGATGGTGGGATTGAACCCGATGCTTTTGGCGAAGGCCTGTTCGACATCGGAACCTTCCTCGAACTGGAGTCGACCGGAACCGTCCTGGAAAAACTCGGTGTAGAGCCGGGCACCCATGATGACGTGTTCGAATCGGCGTTGGACGAAAAATTGCACGATGAGTCCCTGGAACTCGAGCTTGGCCTCGATCTCGGAGAGTTCCATCTTGGCCTTGTTGGCGACGCGGGATGCCTCGACTTCGGCGATGCGCTGGACGTAACGGGAAACGTGGCCCGCATTGGCCGGATTGGTCACCTGCGCGGCCTGCTGCTGTTGCGCGCCCTTGGCACCGCCCGCGCGCTGGGACGGTTGTTTGATTTTGTTGGGTTCTTTCCACGCATCGAAATTCCAGTCCAACTGACGGCGCCGATCATCGAGCGCGGTGTTGATCTGCTGGAGTTCATGAACGGATTTTTTCGCCAGCCAGACGCGGTAGATGGCATTGGCGAGGGACTCGCAAAGGCGGGCATCCTGGGGGAACTCGGCCGCGTACTGGAGATTGGCAACGGCCGAGGTCAGGTCAGGCTTCTTGTGAGGAGACAGGGCATCGAGCACCGAGCGAATCGAACTGCGGTAGGCTTCGTCCATTTCCGACGTGGCCTCGGGAGCATTGAGAAATTTCTCGAAGCGGGAGCGGAAAATCTGGTTGTCCTGAATGTTGAACGCCTTGCCATCGAAGGAGAGGACATTGTTGGTCGGATCCAGCCAGGGCACATCGTTGCCGGCGGTCTGGCGATTCGACTGCTGGGGTTGTCGATTGATGACCGTGGTGTTGCTGCCACCTCCTCCCGATGCGGGCTGACCAGCGGGTTGTGCAGGCGGGTTGTAAACCTGGGCCGACACTGCCAGAGGAATCAACATCATCGCCAGTGCGGGCAGGAAAAGGAGGGGATTTTTCATGACGGAAAGTATGAGTGAGGAAATCGGCGTGGGATCATTTCAACTCTGACTGATCTGCTCGGCGATGAGCATGCCGTCCCGATCCACCCGGACGACGAAATCGAACTCGGCACCCCGGTCGATATTGATGCTGCTGAAAGTTTCCGGAACCATGACAGGGAGCAGGTCGCTGGCGCTGCCGCCGGTGGCTTCGACGCTGATGAGACGACCGCGATCCGGCGTCCATTTCAGCGTTTCCTCCACCTTGCCGCGAAAGCGATAGACATTACCACCGAGACTGCGCCCATTTTCAATATAGGTGCCGATATTCAGTTCGGTCGCATTGCTCAAGCTGCGGCCACTCCCACCGCTCCCACTGCCACCGCCGAGAAAATCCCCCCCGACCACGCGGATCAGGAGAAAGGCGGCCACGGCAAAGCCGATCAAGGCCGCCCCGATACCGAGGATCTGACCAATATTGATTCCGGAACTGGCGCGTCTGGGCATGGATTCAAACTACGGGGCAAAAATGACAGAATGATGACAGTCAGATGACAAAACGTTGATCTTTCGATCTCTCAAAAGAAGAAACCGTGATCACTCAAAACGGTAGCATAAAGAATGGTCATCGAACCATTCAATTCTTATTCCCGCCAATTCACGATTTGGCGGCTTCGAAAAGTTGGGTCAGAAAACCGGAATCTCCAGCGCCCGTCTCTCGAATTGGGCGACCAGTTCCTGATCCTCGTCTGAAAGCTGGGCGATCTCGTAGGGGAAATTCCGATCGCCCTGTTGAAAGAGACATTTTCCGTCCCGGACGGCGATCACTTTGGCCTTGAGCTTGTTGCCCTCTCGATTGGTCCATTCGCGTTCGCTGGCCCACTTCGGCTTGGCCTGTGAACAGAGCGCGATCTCTTTGATCAGGTTGAAGCCCGCCACCTCGTAGGTATAGGTCCCTTCCTTGTAGAAAATGCCTTCGACGGGATCGCCCGGTTTTTTGATGGCGTTGTCTTTCAGGTCCTTGATCATCACGAGCCCCTTGGCCAGTTCGCCCCCGTTCTTGTAGGTCGGTTTTTCGGGTTTTTCCGACTCGTCCCCGCCGCCGAGATCCAGGCTGACCTGAACGACGATGCCATCCTTGTGATTCTCGAACACGGTGCCCTCTACCCAAATCGCCCGGAGGCGCACATTTTCGACCTGCTCCTTGAAGCGGGCCTTCACCGCCGTCAGTTGGAACTGGTTCAGCTGGGACCACGGAACGACCACGAAGCCGCCGTCGGCCGTGTTGTAGTAGAGGCCCGACTCGCCGACATCAGCCATTTCGGCGTTCTCGTAGATCTGTCCATCCACGGTGACGGTCTCGGCCAAGGCGGAGATCGTTCCCGCCATCGCAACCAAGAGGGAAAGGCCGCCAACGCGAAGCGGGCGGAGCAAGGATTCTGAGTTCATGAGAAGAAAAATGGAGTGGGATTCGGTTCGCCCAGATCCTAACACATTTCACTCACGACTCAAAAACGGACCCACGCCCCCCCCTCAAAGAGATCATTCCCATCTCGATTTTTTCACGCCGACATAGGCGAAGAAGAGGCCGATGACGATGTGAACGATCAAGACCGCGTAGCAAATCCACGACGGCGCCAGCCAGGTGTCGGTGACCTTGTCGACGGCACTGCGGAAGCTGCCCTCCAGAGAATTCATGATGCCCGCCCAGCTCCAGTAGGCCGAGATGAAGGGGCGTGTGATCCATCCCGCAACCGAGGGAAGCGCAAGCACGGCTCCGGAGAGGGGCAGTTGAAATCCCACGAGATAGATGCTGAGCAACGAAGCTTGATCGGCAGTCTTCGCCATCGAGGAAATCCCCAGGCAGATCGACGTCATCGCCGCGTTGGCCAGGAGCAGGAGCAGCATTTGGGGCATGAACTGCACCGTCGGGATGTGACAAATATTCTGCACAAAGACCGCCATCCAGACTGATTGGATGACCACCAGCATGCCGAGAAAGGCCAGCTTGCTCAGGAGGTAGGTGGACGGTCGAACGCCGCCGAGTTTTTCCTTTTCGAAAATCAATCGCTCCGCCGCAATCTCACGCGCGGCATTGTTGGACGCCATCAGGGCCAGCAGGATCACCTGAAACATCACCAAGCCCGAGACGAGACCGCCGAGGTTGAGGTTGTGCTCCACGATTTCTTTTTCCTGCTGATACTCCTCCAAAGTCGTCGGCAGTCGATCGGACAATGATCGGGTCTCCCCCACCCCATTCAGGGCAAACAGGATCACCAGCACGGGGAAGCCGAGCAGGATCGCGATCTGGAGAAACAACTGGCCTCCATCCCGCGCAAAAATCCGGCAGCGGCGAAAGAACAGCGCAAAAAACTGAGCGATGAATCCCGGCGTGGCCGCCGACTTGGTCAAATCCGGACTGTCATCGACCGTCGCGTCCACCTCCTCCTGCTCGACCTCGAGCGCTTTCGATGCCGAATCCAGGGCCTGATAATAGTCGTCGCGATGTTTTTCCCAGCTCGAGTTCCATGCCTCCGCCGAGCGCTTGCTGAGGCGCGGGTAGATGTCCTCTACCTCGTCGACGCTGAAATAGTGATCCAAAGCACGGGGTTGCCCGTGATAGACCACGCGGCCCTCGTGGAGCACCAGGACCGAATCGTAGAGATCGAGATTCGCCAGACTATGGGTCACATTGACGACAATGCGGTGATGCTTGCGGCTCAGGGCATGCATCAGGCGCACGATTTCCTCCTCACTTTTCGGATCTAGGCCACTGGTAACCTCGTCGGCAAGGAGCAGGACCGGATCGGTCACCAACTCCATCGCCAGCGCCAGGCGTCGCTTTTGTCCGCCGGACAGCACCCGTACCGGACGATGGCGCAAGGGATCCAGCCCCGTCTGCTCCAGGACCCGATCCACCAGCCCGTGGAAGGCCTGACGCCCGCGCGTCTTCACCCGTAGCCTCACTGCGCTTTCGATGCTCTCCTCCACCGTCAGTTGATCATAGGCGATACCGAACTGAGGCACGTAGCCGATTTCTGCTGGCTCCAAGTCGCCTTCGGTCGAGAGATCGCGTCCATTCCAGAACAGGTTACCCTCGCTCTCCACATTGATTCCGGCAATCAGCTTCAGCAGCGTCGACTTTCCGCAACCGGATGGCCCGACGATGGCCATGAAATGTCCCGCCGGAACTTTCAATGAAGCCTTGTCGATGAGGGGAACGTCTTCGCCGTCCTTGTTGATGGTGAAAGAGAGATCGCGGAGTTCGAGCACAGGAAAGAGCAGTCAGGGGTTCTTTTCGGGAATTGCGGGTCGCAGACAGATGCTGCACCACGGAAAAATACGCGACAATCCAAAAGTGTCCGGTTTAAATGGTAGCCATGAGTCAACGCCGCAAATCCAAGCCCGCCAGTTCCGCCAATGGGGGAAAAACCGGCAACCGTATCCTCAAGGGCGTCCTCATCACCGGTTCGGTGCTGCTCGTGTTACTGTTCATCGGCATCTTCGCCCTCCGATCCTGGGTGGAAAACTACCGCAACAGCGAAGCCTTTCGCCAATGGCTGAGCGGCAAAGTGGCCACCGTGCTGAAATCCGACGTCGAACTCGCGGCCATGAAATGGGAGAGCGGCTCGGTCTACGCCGACGGATTTAGCGCTCATGGCTACGAGGATGCGTCCCAGTCCCGGCTCGAGATCGATGGCATGCGCGCTTCCTTCGGCGGGGTCGAAAACGGGGCTTGGCAGGTTCCCGAGGCGATCGCCAATCGGATGAATGTCGAATTTTCCCGCGATCGATTGCCTGGAGATTTCGCGACCCACAGTGGAGCTTCCGTGGCCCCCGTATCCGGAGCAGGTGCTCCCGGTTGGTTGAAAAGCTACCTGCCGACCGAGTTCAACATCGGCACCTT